>NZ_JBVIIE010000084.1:0-29022 GCF_055569945.1 Streptomyces sp. NPDC031340 | reverse complement strand
CCCCCCCCCCCCCCCCCCCCTCCCCCCCCCCCCCCCCCCCCCCCCCCCCCCCCCCCCCCCCCCCCCCCCCCCCCCCCCCCCCCCCCCCCCCCCCCGCCGCCGCCTCGGCGACGCGCGGTTCGCCGAGGCGGCCGCGGAGGGGGAGCGGACCGGCTGGTCCCGACTGGTCGAGGTCACGCTCGCTTCCTGAACGTGGACACCGCCCACACGTACCCGAGGACGGCGAGCCCGGCGCACCAGGCGACGGCAGCGTACGCGTCGCCGCTCGACGGGTCGCCCGCCAGCAGTCCGCGCAGCGTCTCGATGACCGGGGTGAAGGGCTGGTACTCGGCAAACTGCCGCACGCCCGCGCCCATCGTGTCCGCGGGCACGATCGCGCTGCTCAGGAACGGCAGCATGACCAGCGGCACGGTGGCCAGGCCCGCCGACTCCGCGGTCTTCGCGGCCAGCCCCAGGGCGACGGTGAGCCAGCCGGCCGCGAAGGAGAGCAGCAGGATCAGGCCCAGCACGCCGAGCCAGTCGAGGGCGCCCGCGTCCGGGTCGAAGCCCAGCGCGAAGGCCACGGCGACGATGGCCGCGCAGGCCACCAGACAGCGCACGGTGGTGACGACGACCTGGCCGGTCAGCACGGCGCCGCGGGAGACGTCCATAGCCTTGAACCGGTTGATGACGCCCTTGCGCATGTCGTCGTTCACGGCCGTCGCGGTGGATCCCAGCCCGTAGCTGACCGCCATCACGAGCAGGCCCGGCGTCGCGTAGTCGATGTAGTCCTCGCCCACGCTGAAGGCGCCGCCGAGCACCTTGACGAACATCAGCATGAGAATGATCGGGAAGAGGACCGCGTTGAACACCACGAGCGGATTGCGCAGGGTGTGCTTGAGGTTGCGGCGCAGCATGATCGCCGAGTCGGTCAACGCCGTCGACAGGCTGCTCACTTCGCCACCGCCTCGGTGCTCGGGCGCCCGGTCAGGGCGAGGAAGACGTCGTCGAGGTCGGGCCGGTGCACGGAGAACTCCTGGGCGTTGATCATGTTTTCGTCGAGCCGGTCCAGCAGGGCCCGCAGCGACCGCGACTCACCGTCGCCGGCCACCCGCAGGGTCAGTTCCTGGTCGTCGCGCGCGGAGCCGGGCAACACCCTTGCCGCCGCGTCGAGTTCGTCGAGGTCGGCGAACCGGAGCCGGACGTGGGTGCCCGGGACCCGGCGCTTGAGCTCCTCGGAAGTGCCCTCGGCGACCAGCCGGCCCCGGTCGAGCACCGCGATCCGGTCGGCGAGCTGATCGGCCTCCTCCAGGTACTGCGTGGTGAGGAACACCGTGGTGCCGGCGGCCACCAGCTCGCGGACGATCCCCCACATCGTGCGCCTGCTGCGCGGGTCGAGACCGGTCGTCGGCTCGTCCAGGAAGATGACCCGCGGGTCGCCGACCAGCGTCATCGCCAGGTCCAGCTTCCGGCGCATGCCGCCGGAGTAGGCCGACGCCCTGTCGTCCGCCGACTCCACCAGGTCGAACCGCTCCAGCAGCCCCGCGATCAGCCGGTCGGGGGAGGGAGCCCGCTTCAGGTCCGCCATCAGCCGCAGGTTCTCCCGGCCCGACAGCAGTTCGTCCACCGCGGCGAACTGACCGGTCACCCCGATCGCCGCGCGCACCTGCCTGGTCGCCGTCGCCACGTCGTGCCCGGCCACGCGCACCGTCCCGGCGTCGGCCGTCAGCAGGGTCGCCAGGATGTTGACCGTCGTCGTCTTGCCCGCCCCGTTCGGGCCGAGGAGGGAGAAGACCGTCCCCGCGGGGACCTCGAAGCCGATGCCGTCGAGGACGGCTCTGTCGCCGTACGCCTTGCGCAGCCCGGAGACCGCGATCGCCGAATTCTTCATGCCCCCACCGTCCCGGCCGCCCCTGACAGCCGGCTGTCACGCCCCTGACACGCCCGCTGACACGCCCCTGACACGGGCGCCCCGACCCCGCGTTCGTCGTCGTGGGCGTGCCGATCCTGTGCCACGATCGAGGGAACGGTTCCCGATCGCACGGACAGGTGATCTCCCGATGTCCCAGGCTGGCGAGCGACCGAAGGAGGGGCGTGACATGACCGCCATGGCCCATGAGCAGCTCACGCAGGCCGAGGTCCTGCTGGAGGGCTTTCTCGCCCTGGACACCCCGGAGGGTTTCCGGGCCGAGCTGATCGACGGGGAGATCGTTGTGACACCGCCGCCGGACGGGGACCACGAGAAATACATCAGCCGCATCGTGAGGCAGGTGATCAGGCGGTCCCGGACCGACATGGACTGCTCCGGCAACAAGGGACTCAAGCTGGTGAGCGGGGGCGCCTGCCCCAAGAACCACGCGATCCCGGATGCCACGCTCGCCCCCGTCGACCGTGACCTCTTCGCGGGCGCCGAAGCCTGGATGCCCTGCGACGGTGTCGCCATGGTGCTGGAGGTGACCTCCACCAAGCCCGCCGCCGACCGCGAGGCCAAGCGCCGCTGCTACGCCCGCGGAGGCATCCCGCTGTACCTGCTCGTCGACCGCGAGGCCGCGTCGGTCACCCTGTTCAGCGACCCGCGCAACGACGACTACCGCCAGGTCTGCACCCTCCCCTTCGGTAAACCGCTGCCCCTTCCCGAGCCGTTCGCCTTCGAGCTGGAGACCGCGGACTTTCTCTGAGCCCGCGGGCGTTGCACCCTGACGGACGACGACCGGACCGGACGACGGAGACAGGGGGGCGGCGCGTGGAGCAGGCACGGTGGACCAGGGCACGTCTCGGCCGCTGCGGCCCCCGCCTCGACCTGCTCACCGCCCGCTTCGACACACACGTCTACGCGCCCCACGCGCACGACGAGTTCACGGTCGGCGTCTGTGTGGGCGGCTCGGAGGTCATCGACTACCGCGGCGGCCACATCCGCACCGGCCCCGGCTCCATCGTCGTCCTGGCCCCCGGCGAGATCCATACCGGCGGCCCCGGCACCCCCACCGACGGCTACGCCTACCGCGCCCTGTACGCGCGGACCGAGCTGCTCACGGACGGCACCCTCGGCGGCGTACCGCACTTCCGCGAGCCGCTGATCGACGACCCCGAGCTGGCCACGGCCGTCCTGCGCACCCACATCGAACTGAGCGCCTGCCCGGACCCCCTGGAGACCGAGTCCCGCCTGCCGTGGCTGCTCACCGCCCTCGCCCGCCGCCACTCCACCGCCCGCCCGGCGGACGACGCCGTCCCCGGCGCCGACCGCATCGCCCGCGTCGTACGCGACCGCCTGGCCGACGAACTCCTCGACCCGCCGTCCCTCGCCGACCTGGCCACCGACCTGGGCCTGTCCCGCTACCAGCTGCTGCGCGCCTTCCGTACCGCCATGGGACTGCCGCCGTACGCCTGGCTCGCCCAGCACCGCGTCCACCGGGCCCGCCGCCTGCTGGACGCCGGCCTGCGCCCCGCCGAGGCGGCCGGCCTGGTCGGCTTCGCGGACCAGGCGCACCTGACGCGCTGGTTCCGGCGCGTGCTGGGCGTGACCCCGGCGGCGTACCGCAACAGCGTTCAAGACGGCGGGTGCTGAGCGGCCGGAGACTCGCCGCATGACTGCACGCGGCTGGTTCCTGTTCTCCCTGATGGGAGTGGTCTGGGGCGTCCCCTACCTGATGATCAAGGTGGCGGTGGAGGACCTCTCCCCGTCGACGGTGGTGTTCACGCGCTGCGCCGTGGGCGCGGCCCTGCTGCTCCCGTTCGCCCTCCGCGGCGGCGGCCTCACCCGCACGCTGCGGACGCACTGGAAGCCGATGCTGGCCTTCGCGTGCCTGGAGATCATCGTCCCGTGGTTCACGCTCACGGACGCCGAACGCCACCTGTCCAGCTCCACCGCAGGCCTGCTGATCGCGGGCGTCCCGATCGTCGGCGTCGCGGCGGCCCGCCTCCTCGGCGACACGGAACGGCTCGGCGCCCGCCGGGTGACCGGCCTGGCGCTGGGCCTGGCGGGCGTGGGCGTCCTCACGGTCCCCCACCTCACCGGCGGCGACGCCCGCTCACTGGCCGAGGTGCTGCTGACGGTACTGGGCTACGCGACGGCGCCGCTGATAGCGGCCCGCCGCCTGAAGGACGTCCCGACGCTCCAACTCATCACCCCCTGCCTGGCCCTGGCGGCCCTGGTCTACGCCCCCGCCGCGGCGGCGACCCGGCCGACGGCCCTGCCCGCGCCCTCCGTGCTGGCGGCCCTGGCCGGCCTGGGCGTCGTCTGCACGGCGCTCGCCTTCGTCGCCTTCCTGGAACTGATCAAGGAGATAGGCCCGACCCGCTCGACCGTCATCACGTACGTCAACCCGGCGGTGGCCGTGGCGGCCGGGGTGCTGTTCCTGGACGAGCGGCTGACGGCCGGCACGATGGCGGCCTTCGCCCTGATCCTGGCGGGCTCGGTGCTGGCCACGGCGGGGCCGGCGCGGAAGGCCCCGCCGCGCCCGGTACCATGGCCGACACGGCAGACGAGCCGGGCGGACGGCCGCGTGGAGTCCCCTTGACGGGGGTGCTTCCCGAGGAACGTCCGGGCTCCACAGGGCAGGGTGGTGGCTAACGGCCACCCGGGGTGACCCGCGGGACAGTGCCACAGAAAGCAGACCGCCCGGTACTTCGGTGCCGGGTAAGGGTGAAACGGTGGTGTAAGAGACCACCAGTGCCCAGGGTGACCTGGGCAGCTAGGTAAACCCCACCTGGAGCAAGGTCAAAAGGAGCCGCTGTGAAAGGCGGCTCTGCGTGGACGTCCGAGGGCTGCCCGCCCGAGTCCACGGGTAGACCGCACGAGGCCGGTGGCAACACCGGCCCTAGATGGATGGCCGTCGCCGGCGGGCCCGCGAGGACCCGCCGGAACAGAACCCGGCGTACAGCCCGACTCGTCTGCCGCTACTTGCGACTTGCCTGGGGAAGGGCATCTGACCTGTGTCGGAGGCCCTTCCCGATCTCTGGGGCAGGAGGCAGCGCGCACGGAGGAAGGCAGCGCGCACCGGAACGTCCCACGCCCCGGCGGACGCCGACCCGGACCGGTCAGCCGACGAACTCGACGGTGACGGTCGCCGTGCCGGGCACGTGCCGGGCGTCACCCGCGTAGGTGACCGTGTACTGGGGATACGTGTTCCAGGTGGGCGGAGTGTCACTGAAGCTGAAGGTGCCGTCCCGTCCGACCGCCACATCCGGCAACTCCACGCCGCTGCGCGTCACCGTGACCGCTCTGTGCTGAGGGAAGGCGACCAGCGAGGTCAGTTTCCCCGTCACGGTGACCGGCGTGCCGACGGGGTTCGTCGCCGGGGCGGACAGAGTGATCGTGCTGGACGCCTTGGCGATGTCGGTGACGATGTCGAGAACGACCTCGCCCGAGTAGGGGAAGCGGGTGGTGAACAGCCTGTCGCCGTCGGGCGCCCAGGCCACGCCCCGGTCGAGGAGATCCGCGTATCCCGGGGACAACGCGACCGTGCGGTACGGGACGGTCTCGCCCGGGCGGTAGACGTAGACGTCCCACTCCCCTCCCGCCACGATCCCCGCGGCGACCGTGCCGTCGGAGTCGACGGCGACGGAGTTCGGGTAGGCGCCGGTGTCGTACTGGGCCTCCTCCGTCAGGTCCGACAGGCGCCACCGCTGGTGGCAATAGTTGGAGCCGTTCGCGGTGATCACGCTGCTGCCGTCCGGCGTCACCGCCACGTCCTCGACATCGCCGACGGCGTCGCTGTAGGCGGTCTCCTGAAGCGTGCCGGAGCTCACGTCGTACACGCGCATGCCCAGCGCGCCCTGGCTATCCGCAGCGACGAGCCGGTCGGGCGCGCCCGGCGACGAGGCGAGTCGCGGCTTGCCGTACCAGACGGGGTTGTCGTCCAAGCTGACGGCCGGGGCCGCCTCGTCGATGGCGACCGACCCGATGCCGGCGTCGAAGACGGTGGCCTGGTAACCGAAGAACAGCCGGCCGCCGGCGAGCGCGAGGCTCTCCGGCTCGGTGCCGGCCCCGGTCGGGATGCGCCGGGTCTCGGTCAAGGTCGCGGTGTCGATGACGGAGATCGCGTCAGCGTCCGGGAGCGCCACGTACAGGGTGGACTCGTCGGCCGACTCGGCCATGCCCCGCGCCCCGTCGAGACCCTCGACCTTCTTCACGACCTGCCCGTCGTGGTCGGTGGCCAGCACCGCGTCGTCGCCGGGCGCGCTGACATACACATGACGACTGTCGGCGAGGGTCTGCCAATGCGACCGCACGGGCAGGACGATGCCGCCCTGGGTCTGTGCCGCTGCCGTGCCAGAAGTACCGAGCAGATTGAACGAGGCGGCCGCCAGGACCAACGCGACACCCGCCGCACGTCTTCGTAAGTGCATCTCAGGAACTCCCTCGAGAACGGATCCGGCCGCACGGGCGCGGTCGGCGGAGCAACTGTAACGACCCGCACTGACATTCGGCCCGCAGAATGATCGTGTGCGGAGTGCACGTCGGGCCACGGACTTGCTGCAGCCCTCGTCATCTGGCTCCGCACCCGGTCCGGCCGAGCCACCGCTCCCGACCTGCGGATTCCGGTGCCTTGATCGGATACACCACCCGGCGGGACGCCACCCTTGGTATATACGCCTCGTGTTCACCGACTGGGGGCAACTGCCCACCACGACCGACGCACTCCAGGCCGCAGGGTGGACCTGGCGCGGTATCGCCTCTTGGCACAAGCCCGTCTCCCGACCGCAGAAGGGTCGGCGAGTGAGCGCGCGAGTTGGCGATCAGAGCGTTCGCGCTCTACGAGCCGGGTCGCGATTGAGTTGGACAGACGCAGGGCATGGGCTCACCCACTGGACCTACGTAGCACGAGAGCCTGTGAGGTGTGCATGGCTGGTTCACGGACCGCGTCGGGGTCGGGGAGCTTATTGGAGCGTTGGGATGAGCGCGGGCTGGCCATAGCCTGTCTTGTCGCCGTCTGCGGATCAGTGACCGCTGCGCTCTTCGGACTGTCTGCCGCCTGGCAGATGCCCTTCCTGTTCACGGCAGTCTACGCAATCCTGCGCTCCCTCGTCCCCATCACCGCATCGAGGCAAGAACTGGCCGATCTCCGCACCGAAGTCGAACTGCTGCGGCGCGACTTCAATCAGGCGAACTCATCACGCATAGAGCATTATCCGGACGCGACGGCTTTTTACAAGGCGGAGGTCGACTATCTCGTCAACCACTGCCCTAGCCATATGGATGCCTGGTATATGCGAATTGAAACGCCGGATGACTTCAGTGCGTCGTCTGCAGCCTTTTCGGACTACTTCCAGGCGGTACTCGACTGGGCGCACAACGGCGGATCGGTGCGGCGCCTGTTCTGCCTCGGTTCGTCCAGGGGGTATGCCAACTGGACAGCACGGCACCGGGAACAGACCCGCCACCTGCGCAGCTACAGCATTCGCCAGGTGAATTGGCCCATCAAGGCCGACCTCATGAGCATGGCCATCATGGACACGAGCGTGGTGTTTCTCGCATTCACCGTCGGTGACCGAGTCCAGGGCATGCGCATTGAGGACAGCGAGGCCGCAGCGTACTTCAAGTCGTACTTCGACCGGCACTGGGAGAACGCCAAGGAGGTGACCCGTACCCCTATGCCGTGAGGTTTGTTCGGAAGGTCTACGCAGCGGGCGCTCGGCTGGTGTAGATAGTCGGCGATCTCTCGCCTTGCATTTCCAGAGGCGCGGGTAGCCCCCGCCGGTGTCGGTGAGGGTCCAGTCGTGGCGGGTGTGGGCGGTCATCGGCTGGCCGGTGCGGGTGATGCCTTCCCAGGCGAAGTCGACAGTGATGTGGTGGTCGCCATCCTCGCCGGGGGGATCACCGGGTCGATCAGGTGGTGGGTGCTGACGTCGACCAGCTCGCCGGCCTGTGCGTACCAGGTGGCGACCTCGTCGAAGGTGTGCAGGATGCGGGCGTCTGACAGGGGCATGGTCAGCTCGGGGTGGAGCAGTTCCCGCAACACCTCGGCGCTGTCCGCGGGCTCGCTCCAGGAGGGAGCACCAGTAGTGGACGAAGGCGAGGACTCGGTTCTCGGGCGGCGCCGTTCAGGCTCGGACCGGCGGTTTCGAAGTCGTGGGTGACCGTGGCCGGGCGGTGTCGGGGCCGGTGTACTCAATGGCGATGCTGCGCAGATGGTGGGCGTTCCGTCCAGGTAGGCCTGGCGGCCCTGGACGTCGGGCTGTCCGCCCTCCGGCGGGCGGCGCAGGGTGAAGTCCTCGGTGACGAGTTCGCCCTGTGGTCGAGGTTGTGCTTGTCGGTCTCGTTGTCGGCGTACCAGCGGTGCACCACGGTCAGAGCGCGGTGCTCGTAGGAGCCGGCGGCAAGGGCGGCGCGGAGGGTGTCGAGTGCGGTGGGTTCGGGCATGATCGGTGTTCCTTTTCCGGGGGTCAGCGAACCCAGTCGGTGGTGAGGGTCTGGACGGCGGAGCCGTCGAGGTCGGCGAGCGTGGTGGCGACGAAGTCGCGGGCCCCCTGCGAGGTCTGGATCCGGAAGGGCGGGCGGTCGGCGGTCAGGGCGTCGATGATCGGGGCGGCGGCCTCGGCCGGGGTCTGCGCGTTGCCGAAGGACTGCTGGGCGCGGGCGATGTACGCCTCAAGGGCGGGGGCGTAGGGGCCGGCTGCGGCGAGCAGGGCGGGGAGGTCCAGGCCGAGGTTGGCCACGAACTCGCTCGCGACCGCGCCCGGTTCGACCACAATGACGTCGACGCCCACGGTGGCGGCAACGGGGGCGAGAGACTGCATAAAACCCTCGACGGCGAACTTGGCCGCGCAGTAAGCCTCGTTGAAGGGCTGGCCGACCACGCCGCCAACGCTGCTGACGTTGATCACCCGCCCCCGGGTGGCGCGCAGGTGCGGCAGCGCGGCGCGGGTGGTGGCCACCACGCCGAAGAAGTTAACCTCCATGGCGGCGCGGACGTCGTCGAGGCTGCTCTGTTCGATGGTGCCGACCTGGGCGGCGCCGGCGTTGTTGACCAGTGCGTCGAGGCGGCCGTGCTCGGCGATCACCTCTGCCAGGCAGGCAGCGATGCTCTCGGGGTCGGTCACGTTCAGGCGCTTGACCTGGACCCGGTCCGCGACACCCGCCTCGGCGGCGGCCTTCCGCAGCGCGTCGGCCTTGCCCGTGTTGCGCATGGTGGCGATGGTGGTCCAGCCGGCCCGGGCGGCGCCGATGGCGGCAGCCTGGCCGATGCCGGATGACGTGCCGGTGATCAGGACGGTCTTCTCGCTGGTCATCAACGGTTCTCCCGTCAGGAGTGATGGGTGTTTCGGCCAATAACCGGGGGACTCCCCGGTTCGCTGCAACGGTAACCGGGGGACTCCCCGGTTGTCCACGTAGACTGGTCTCCAGAGGAAGGGAGCAGCCTTGACCGCCCAGCCGAGCCGGTTGCGGGCCGATGCCCGCCGCAACCGGGAGCGCATCCTCGAAGCGGCTGTGCGCGCCTTCGCCGAGAAGGGCGCGGACGTGCCGATCGACACGATCGCCAGGGCCGCGGGCGTCGGCTCGGCCACGCTCTACCGCCATTTCCCCACCCGCGAGGCACTGGTCGAGGCGGCCTACCGCAACCAGCTGGCCCGCGTCTGCGACAGCGCCACCGAACTGCTGGCCGACAACCCGCCGGACGCGGCGATACGCCTGTGGATGGACAGATTCATCGACTACCTGGCCGCCAAGCAGGGCATGGCCGACGCCCTGCGTGCCGCCGTCGTCTCCGGCGCCGACCCCTTCGCCGAGACCCTCGACAAGCTCGGCACTGCGATCGGCGCCCTTCTGCGCGCCGGCGCCGACGCCCGACTTCTGCGCCCTGACATCGAGCCCATCGACGTCGGCCTCAGCCTCTCCGGCATCGCGCTGGTCACCAGCGCCCCCGACCAGCGCGAACGAGCAGACCGCCTCCTCGACCTACTCCTCGACGGACTCCGCTACGGCGCCGACCGATAACCCATTCCTCGGGCACGCCGGCAGCACCCTGGCCCAGCCAACGCCGAACGCTCAACCCGCCGACTCAACCGCTCACTCGTCAAGTGAAGCGCTCAGTCACAAACAGCCGCCGGATGTCCATGACCATGCAGCCGAAACCTGCACCAAGCGGTGGGGTGGAAGAGGTGCGGGTCGGCGGCGACACCCCCGTTCCGCGGCACGACCAGTTGTGCGTACGACCTTGAGCGCGGGCCGGGGACCGGCGTCGAGCCGCATCTCGGATCCCTGCTCACCTGCCGGATGTGGGATCGGCGTAGCGCAGGAGTACGCCCACGCCCTCGCTCAGCCGCAGCTCCTGCTCGGGCACCACGACCAGTTCGGCTCTTGTGCCGACGACGGCGCGGGCCAGGGCCGTGTCGGCCCGTTCCTCGCTGACCTCCCGTATGCCGTAGGAGCGCAGTTCCTGTTCGGTGAGGGCGAGTTGGCCGGGTTTCGGGCCGACCCACAGGCGCAGCGGCGACTCGGGGTGGTCGTTGAGGAAGAGGGCCTTCACCTTGCCGCGTTGCAGCGCAGACACGGCGGGCGCAAGGCCTTCCGCGAACGCTCCGTCTCGGGCCCGCTCGGCGAGGAAGGCGTCCAGCAGTGCCCGGTCGTGCGCGGCCATGCGCCCTTCGAAGAGGCTTTCGAGGCGCTGCTCCAGCAGCGCCCGCCCGGGCTCGGACTCGCCGGCGCCCGCCACGGTGGTGACCTGCCCGCGCAGGGCGGCCGGGAGCCGGTTGATGAGGATGCCGCGGGCCCAGACGTCTCCGGCGACGACCACCGTCTCGACGTCGATGCGTCGTGCGTGACCTTCCAGCTCGCGGCCGACCTCTCCGGCGGCGCGGGCCCAGTCGGCCACCGGGATCTCCTCGTCCAGGCGGTGGCCCGGCGTGACCTTGGTCAGCGGCCATGCACCCGCTTCGGCCTCGATCCGTACGGTGCCGGTGGCGTCCGTCGAGTGACGGCCGCCGTAGTGCACGTGCACCGCCAGGTACGGAATCCCCGGCGCGTGCTGGACGATCAGCGGCATGGTGTCCGGCAGCGTCCCGAAGTGCGCCGTGTCCCGGGCGGGCGGGGCGGGCAACTCGTCCAGCAGGGCCAGGCGTCCGTGGGCGGTGAACACGGCCTGACCGTGGGTGCCGGGAACGTCCATGTCGCTGCCCACGGTGCCCGCCACCGCGGTGACGGATTCCCGGTCCGCCCCCTCGGACATCAACGCGTCCCGAAGACGCCGCCACCGCAGTCGTACGGCGGCATCGGGATCCTCGAGGGCGGCGTCGCGGGACGTGTCCAGGTAGACGGACGCGAAAGGACCGGACTGCTTGTAGAGAGGTTCCAGGAAGGAGAGTTTCATGGCCACTCCCGAGTGGGCGGTCGGCGCCACGTGCCACCACGCACCCGGGATGCCGCCGCATCAAGACACGTTCGGGGTGGCGTGCCGCGGCTCTTCCAACTCCAGGATGCGCCTGCCTCACGAACCGTGCCGCCCGCCGCACGAGCCGTGGGGGCGGCGGGCCCGGTCTCGCCGGACCGCCGCTGCCGGCGGTGGCGGCGCCCACGCTGCTGATCGTCGGGGACCCCGACCGCGCCGCCGCTCGGCCGAGCCGCCGGGCTTCCCGCGTGGGCGCGGCGCCCCGACGGACCGCTATTCGACGGGAGAGATCAACCCGT
This sequence comes from Streptomyces sp. NPDC031340, assembly GCF_055569945.1. Classification (NCBI taxonomy): domain Bacteria; kingdom Bacillati; phylum Actinomycetota; class Actinomycetes; order Kitasatosporales; family Streptomycetaceae; genus Streptomyces; species Streptomyces sp. NPDC031340. The sequence continues at coordinate 17,417 of NZ_JBVIIE010000084.1, read as the reverse complement.
AATGGCCGTCGTAGCGGTGGTACAGGACGTTTCCCCGCCCGGTGGTCGCGTCGGCGAAGAACACGAACGGGAACCCGGTGAGATCCAACCGCTGTTTCGCCTCGGCCACGCCCATCCGGGGGGCGGGAAGCTCGCTCGAGGTCAGCGGCACGTTCACGGGGCTGACCAGCTCAGGCTGTGGGTGAATCTGGGCGAGACGGTAGCCCGTCGGGCCCGCCCGGTACAGCACGCTGTCCTCTCCGGTACCCACGTCGGTGAAGAGGTGGAAGTCGTAGTCCATCGTCTCCAACTCGAAGGCCGCCTCGTCGGGCGACTCCCGGGCCAGCGAGAAGGACTTGTGCCGTACGACCTGCCGCTCCTCGGCCGGGCGCGGGAAGTAGTCGGGGCGGTGAGTGGGCTCGCTGCCATGACGCCACTCATGCGGGCCCGGCACGGGTGTCTTGCCCCGCCGGGCCTCCCAGTGCTCCTCCAGCCGCTCCAGCCGCACGGCCAGCCGGTCCTGCAACAGGTCGACGGCCTCGTTCACGTTCATGGCCGCGACGTGCGCACGAGCCGGACGCCCGTTGACGTCCAGGTTCGCCTGGGCGATCGCGGGCCGCTCCATGGCGGGGTTGGCCATGTGGGTCAGTTTGACGCGGGCGTACAGAACCGGTTCCCGTGTCCGGCCGGTGAGCGCCCGTACCTTCTCCTGCGCGTATTCGACGGCTCCCGGCGGCATCTGCCCCTGGGTTTCCACCTGGATCTCGGGAGCCCGCTGTGGTGCCGATCGCTTCATGGCAGCCTCCTCACGCTGTATGTCCCGCTCTCCACACTCGCGCTCATCGGGCCTGTCCGCACGGCCGGCTCTTGATCCCGGCTCCTGGCCGCGGCCGGATCGGGCTTGCGCGCGAGAAAAATGCCCGATTGGTATTGACTCGCGCCAAATAATGGCCATCATGGGAAATAGACCACAACACCGAAAGAGCCCGCAAAACCGGTGAGGACGTCTAGTCGGCGGAGCGACTCGGACAGGATGTGGTTCAGGCCCCCGGCAAGCCGGCGCGATACCGAGGCAGCAGTGACGACTGACGCTTCAGGACACGTGCAGCACTACCGGGGACTGTTTTTGTCCGGGAGCCTTCGCTCGGGCATGGCCCAGGAGCGAAGGCATTGCCGTGCCTGCCCTCTCGAATCTCTCGAACCAGGGCGGGCTCGGACGTGCGCACCCGCACAGGGGGACATGATCACCGCGCGAAAGACTCGGTCCGACGCACCGGGCGCCGGGGCCGAGGTCCGTCAGGAGCGCCGCAGTCGCGCCCGTTCCTCGGGGGTGAGCGGCACGGGCGGCGGTCCCGGGTCGGTCAGTCTGGCGTACATGCTGCGGCACGCCCGGTCCTCGTCGTCGAACCGCTCCAGGGTGGTGCGGACGCCGCGCTGCCGCACGCCCACGACCCAGCCGCCGTCGTCCTGATCGAGGTAGAGGCGGTCCTCCGGCCGGGGCGTGCCGGGCGGGGCGGGGCAGCCGGCGATCTCGTACAGCCCGGCGGGGACGCCGGCCGCGCGCAGCGCTTCGCACAGTTCGTGCCGATCCATGCCCCGGCCCTTCTCTCGTCACGTGTCAGTTGGCGCGTTCCAGGAAGCCGTCCCTGACCAGGGTCCCCACCGTGGCGCCGGTCTTCACGTTCGGGCAGTAGGTGGCCTGCGGAGCGACCGAGGTCACGTACTGCACACCCTGACCGGGCTGCTCGAAGCCGGGGGCGGCCGGACCGGCGCAGACCCGCGTCGGCTTCTTCACCCGGTACAGGGCGTAGTCGTACGGGTGACGCGGGTCCTGCGTGTTGAGGGCGGACGGCGGAATGGACCGCTCCCCGTACCGGGCGCCTTCCGGTGAGAGGAACTTGCCGAACTCGTTGCCGAAGCGGTCCACCAGCTGGCCGACGGGCAGGATGTACTCGGACGCGATGGGCTGGCCCTGGGAGTTGTGGTCGAAGCCGTCGTCCGGGAGCAGTGAGTACTTCCAGTCGCCCTGGCCCTGGTTGGCGGTCGGGTCCCACCACTTGTTCAGGAACTCCACCGGCGTCAGGTTGCCGAAGCGGTTGTACCCCGCGAGGATCCGGCCGAGGATGCCCGTGGTGGGCAGCTTGGCCGGGCCGAACCGCCAGTCGTTGCACACGAAGGGCGTGTGCGCGAACGGGTAGGGCGACGGCACCAGCCCCAGGCAGCGGGTCCGCCCGCCGTCCGGCCCCGGCCCGCCGTGCGTCGGCAGCGCCGGGTTCGTGTCGGTGCCCGAGTCCGAGCCCGAGTCGTCCGACCGTCCGGTGGTCGACTGCTGCTGGTGCGTCGCGGGCCGGTCGGCGGCCCGGTCCTGGGTGTCCGCGGCCGCGGCCGCGGACGAGGGCGCGCCGAGCAGCGCGCCACCGGCGAGGCCGGCCGTCGCGACCAGGGCCGCGCTCCATTGACGGATTGTCACTGATGCCTCCGGAAGATTCGTCCCCGAGCAATCGGAAAGTCATGAATCATCACAGAGGGTCACCGTGACGGCGGCAATCGGGACAGGGCCGAACGGCGCAGCCACCGCTCCGGTCCGACCGCGTGCTGCCCGAATCCTGTTCATCGACGCCGGCGGCACCGTGCGCACCGCTGTGCGCTCCGCGACGCCGGGCCGCAGGGTCGCTGCTCGCCGGCCGGCCGGCAGACGGGCTCGGGTGCCGTCACCCGGCGGGCAGACTGACCACGAACCGTGCCCCGGGTGTGTGTCCGGGGTCGTGGGTCACCTCGCCGCCGGCGGAGCGTGCCAGGCGTCGCGCCAGCGGCAGTCCCAGGCCCGCTCCGCCGTGTCCGTCGCCGGGATCCGCGCGCTGCCCGGGCTCGAAGAGCCGGCCGGCGAACGGAGGCGGTACGCCGGGGCCGTCGTCGATGACGTCGACGCACATGCCGTCGGATGTGCGGTACGCGCGGACGGTGACGCCGGTGCGGGCGTAGCGACAGGCGTTGGCCAGGAGCGGGCTGACGATGCGTTCGAGGAGGGCGGGTGGGACCCCGGCCTCCAGGTGCGGGCCGTCGGTGGTGACGGTCAGGTGGCCCGGGGCGTCCAGGGCTTCGACCAGGCGTCGCAGCACGGGCAGGACCTCGCAGGTGCCCGGGGCGGTGAGTGCGCCGCCCCGGGCGTCGTCGAGGAGGGTGCCGCAGATGGTGCGCATGGACTCGGCGGCATCCGCGATGACCTTGTGGGCGGCCCGGGTCTGGTCGGTGGTGCGGGGGCGGGTCTGCCACCAGTCGAGTTCGGCGATGATCCGGCTCAGCGGCGTACGCAGCTCGTGCGAAAGCTCCCCGGTGAGCTGCCGCTCGTGGCGCAGAAGGGTGCGGATGCGGTCCAGCAGGGCGTCCAGCGACGTACCGAGGCGGGCGAGTTCGGCTGGATGCCGCATGCTGCCGAAACGCTCTTCGGAGGCGACGGCGCTCCACTGGGTGGCCTGATCGGTCATGGTGCGGACGGGGCGCAACGCGCGGCCCACGGCCAGCCGGGTCAGGGCGTAGGTGCAGGCGAGCATGACGGCGTCCAGGGCGAGCGACGCCAGGAGCAGGGTGTCGGCCGAACTCCGGTAGGGGGAGAGGTCGAGAGCGGCGACGACCGTGGCGGCACCCTGGTCTCCCGATACCGGCTGGGAGCAGAGCCGGAGGGGGCGGTGGACGGCGGCGGTGACGCACCGCCGCCCGCCGTGCCCGGCGAGAGTGTCGGCGAGGCGGGTCAGGGGGCCGGCGTTCGGCGGCCCTTCCAGCAGGCGTCGGCCGGTGAAGATCCACACGTTGGCGTCGAGGAGTTCGTCGTGGGAGGTCTCCAGGACGCGTACGGTCGTGCCACTGGTGTCGACGGTTGTCGCGACGGCGGCGGCGCGGGTGCGCAGTTCGTCGTCCGCCTGGTGCTGGAGGCGGTGCTGGGCCACGGCGTTGAAGGCGATGGTGAGCATCAGCATCAGCAGCGCGGCTGTGGTGAGAGCGACGAGGGAGAGCCGGCCGCGCAGTGTGCGGGGTGCCATACGGTGCAGGAGGGAGGTCACGGTGAGCGCCGGCCGGTGGCGGACACCTCTCATGTCAGGCGGTGGCCGATTCCGCGGGCCGTGCCGATCGTCCGGTCGCTGCCCGCCTGGCGGAGCTTGCGGCGCAGTCGGGACAGGTACTGGTCGAGGGTGTTGTCGTGCACGTGAGCGCCTTCGGGCCAGCCTGCCCGGACCAGCTCGCGACGGCGCACGATGCCGCCGGAAGCCGCCATGAGCGCGGCCAGGAGACGGAACTCGGTCGGCGTCAGATCGACCCGGGTGCCACGGACGCCGACCACGTGCCGGACGGCGTCCAGAACCAGGTCTCCCGCCGGGGCGACAGGCGGCGGGGCCGCCCGCTTGACGGCTGCCCGCAGGCGGGCCACGAGTTCGGCGAGGTGGAACGGCTTCGGGAGGTAGTCGTCGCCCCCGGCCGAGAACCCCGACAGCCGGTCGGTCAGCCGGTGACGGGCGGTCAGGAAGATGACCGGGGAGAGGAATCCGTTCGCGCGCATCGCCTGGCACACGTCCCGCCCGTCGGCGTCGGGCAGCCCGATGTCGAGCACGGCGGCGGAGACGTCCGTCGTGGCCAGCCGCAGGGCGGTGGCGCCGTCCGGCGCGGGCACGGTGTCGAAGTCCGCGTCGCGCAGTCCGCGCACCAGCACGTCACGCAGGGCGTGATCGTCCTCGACGACCAGGATCGTCCGACGCATGGTGCTCCTTCCGTTCTCGTGCCGGGCCCGTTCGGCCCCCCGGCGCGGCCGACGGCTCTGCCGTCCCGCGCGCTGTGCTCGTGACCGTCGTCGTGACCGGGGTCCATCGCTCGGGCAGCCACCGGGCGGCGGCGTACAGACACGCTCCCAGCCAGCCGAGGGCGAACAGCCAGCCGCCGACGACATCGGTCAACCAGTGCACCCCGAGGTAGACGCGGGTCAGCCCGACCGACGCGCCCCACATGCCGATGACCAGGATGAGCGGGGTCCGGCGCCGCGGGCCGCGTACGCGGACGGCGCTGATCAGCAGTCCCGCGGTCAGGGCCGCCGTGGTGCTGTGACCGGACGGGAACGCCCATCCCGAGGCGTGCGTCCGCCAGTCCGTCAGGGGCGGCCGCGGCCGGGCGACGAGCGCCATCACCGCGTACCGCAGCGCCTGGCCCGCCCCGAGGCAGGCCAGACCGAGCGCGACGAACAGCGCCCGCTGCCGGAGGGTGCGTCCCGCGGTGATCCCGGCCAGGGCGGTCAGCGCGAACGGTACGGCACCCGTCCCGGTGGCGGTCAGCCCGCGGGCGAATGCCACCGCCACGTCCGGCCGATGGGCGACGGACCACGGCAGGAGGCCGCCGTCCGCGAACAGCGGCACGCCGTCGTGGCCCACCACGACCATGGTCAGCACGCCGAACGCCGTCCACGCGCCGAGGCCGCAGCCGCCCGCCAGTCCGGCGACGTCGCCGCGCTTCACGACGCCGCCAGCAGCAGCGGACGCAAACGGGTCGACATGAGCCGCGAAGCCAGGGCCTCCGCACGGCTGCGCCATACGGGCATGGCGAGCACCGCGGTCAGGACGCCCACCACGACCCCTGCCACCACGTCGTGGGGGTAGTGCGCGCCGACCCAGACCCGCGAGGCCGCCATCGCACCGGCGGCCACGACGGCGACCGCACCGAGCCGGCGGGAGACGAACAGCAGGGCGGCGGCCGCCGCGGCGGCGATGGCCGCGTGGTTGCTGGGGAAGGACCAGTCGCCGGGCGCCGGACACGCCTCCAGCGTGACCACCCGCAGGCTCTGGCAGGGCCGGTCCTCACGAACCAGCGACTTCAGCGCCACGTCCACCCCGGAGGCCAGGACCACGACGAACGGCACAGCGAGCGCCGTCAGCGACGCGGTGGCGCCCACCCGCCGGGCGCGCCACCAGCCGAGGGCCATGAGCACCCCGAACAGGGCGAGCCCGTAGGCCGACCACGCCGACACCGTGTCGTCCAGCCACGCGGGAGCGTGCCGGGCGAGGCCCACCACGTCGGTGTAGGCCGAGCCGTCGACCGACGAGCCGTCGAGGGCGAGCATCATCCGCGTGCCTCCTTCGTCTTCGCGGCCCGGCGCGAGCGGTACACCTCGGAGGCGAGCGGCATCGGCGACAGGGCCACGATCACCGCGACCGCCGGTGGATTCAGGACCGTGCGCACCACCGGAACGAAGCGGGCCAGGACGATCGCCTTCGCATACCCGTAGCGCTCCAGCAGTTCCTCGGCCCGGTCGGCCCCCTCGTGCAGGCGAGCCGAGCGGCTTCGGGCGAGCAGGGCGCCGCCCGCTCTTCGGCCCAGGAGGTATCCGCACTGCGAGCCCGCCGGCGCCCCCACCGCGGCGGCGGCCAGGAGCGGGCCGAGCGACAGCCTGACGCCGCGGCCGGCAGCGCCGGTGCACAGCAGGCCGGCCGTGCACAGCAGGCCGGCCGTGAACAGCAGCGAGTCGCCCGGGATCAGCAGCCCCGTCCCGGCGAACAGCACCACACCCACACCCAGCATGCCGAAGGCGGACGGCAGCGACCGTGCGTCGAGCATATCGACGGCGAGCTGCGACGATAGGCGCATGGCTGTGGTCATCGTCAGGAGCCCCTTCATCCTTCTTCCGGACCGTCGGACGCGGCAGAACGGCGCCACGGCGGCATCCGACGACTGACTACAGTCCTGTAGACAGTCTACTGAACTGTAGACGATGGCGGAATGAGGAAGGTTCCCATGACCGACCCGAGGGACGAGAGACGGCCGGCCGGCGAGCTCGAAGCCGCCGTCCTCGCCGCGCTGTGGGCCGCCGGATCCCCGCTCACGGCCGGACGGGTGCAGACCGAACTCGGCTCCGGCCTGGCCCGCACGACAGTGGCGACGATACTGACCCGCCTGCACGAGAAGGGCGTCGTCGGCCGCGAGCGGCAGGGGCGCGGCTACGCCTACTTCCCGGTGCAGGACGCTCCCGGCCTGACCGCCCGGCGCATGCACACCGAACTGGACCGGGACACCGACCGGGAGACGGTCCTGGCCCGCTTCGTCGCCCAGCTCAGCCCCGGTGACGAGCAGCTGCTGCGCCAGCTCCTGGAGGGTGACGAGCGGTGATCGCCCTGCTGCTCGTACCGCTGGGCCTGCCCTTCCTCGCGCCGACGCTGGCCCGCCGAACCCTCGACCGGCTGGCCCCCGCCGCCGCGCTGTGGGTCCTCACCGCCTCGGTTCTGGCGCTGGCCGGAGCCTGCGTCGCCGCCCTGGGCGCCCTGGTCCTGACCGGACTGCTCGAAGTCCCCGCCTTCGCCGCCCTCGGTGAGCTCATCCACCCCCTGCGGACCCCCTCGGACCACCTTGTCCTGCCCGCGGCCATGGCGGCCACCGGAGTGCTCACCCTCAGCGCCGGTACCTTCGCGCACTCGGCCTTCCGGCAGACCCGCGCCTTCCGCACCGCCCGCACACAGGCCGACCGCAGCCCCGCCGCGGGCGACCTGTGCGTCGTCGACTCGCCCCACCCGGACGCGTACGCCCTGCCTGGACGGCCCCAGCGCATCATCGTCACCACCGCCATGCTGCGCAGCCTCGGCCCCGCCGAGCGTGAGGCGCTCTTCGCCCATGAACGCGCCCACAACCGGGCCGGCCACCACTACTTCCTGGCTGCCGCCGAGCTCGCCGCCCACTGTCACCCCGCCCTGCGTTCCGCCCGCGGAACCATCCGGCTCGCCGCCGAGCGGGCCGCCGACGAGGCCGCCGCGACCGCCCTCGGCGACCGGCGTCTGATCGCCACGGCCATCGCCCGCGCCGCCCTCGCCGGGCACGCCTCCCCGTCCTCCCGGCCGGACTTCGCACCCGCGGCGACGGCCAGCCCGGTTCCGCAACGCGTCGCCGCCCTCCTCGAACCCTCCGCGGGGCGCTCCCGTGCCGCGCGCCGTACGGCGATCCTCCTCGTGGCCTGCACGGTCCTGTCCGTCGTCGCGGGAACGGCCGATGTCGTGGAGTTCCACCACCGGGTCGAGATAGCCCAGGGCGAGGAGAGCCCCTGACGGCAGTCAGGATGCGTTCAGGCAACCGCTGGCAACGTCGGGCCCCATGACGTACGAACTCTCCGAGACGCCTGCTGCCGAACGGCCCGACCGCCGTCTGCTCCGGAACAAGGTTCCCGAGGTCACCGCCTACTTCTGGATCATCAAGGTGCTGTGCACGACGGTCGGCGAGACCGCGGCCGACCTGCTCGACGAGAAGGCCGGCCTGGGCCTGACCGGAGTGTCGGTCCTGATGAGCGCGCTGCTCGCGGTCGTCCTGGTCGTCCAGTTCCGCACCACCGCCTACCGCGCGGGCGTGTACTGGCTCGCCGTCGCCCTGATCAGCGTGGTCGGCACCCTGATCAGCGACAACCTGACCGACAACATGGGCGTGCCGCTGGAGACCAGCACCACGGTGTTCGCGATCGTCCTCGCGGTCGTCTTCGTCGTCTGGTACCGGCGTGAGCGGACCCTGTCGATCCACAGTATCGACACCACGAGCCGTGAGTCGTTCTACTGGCTTGCGGTGCTGTTCACCTTCGCCCTCGGCACGGCGGCCGGCGACCTGGTCTCCGAGCGCATGGGCCTCGGCTACTGGCTCTCGGCGGTCCTGTTCGCCCTGGCCATCGCCGCCGTGGCGGTCGCGCACCGCGCGCTGGGTCTGGACGCGGTGTGGGGCTTCTGGATCGCCTACGTCCTCACCCGCCCGCTCGGGGCCTCGATCGGCGACTACCTCTCCCAGCCGACCGGCGACGGCGGCCTCGGTTTCGGCACCGTCGTCACCAGCGGGCTCTTCCTGGCCGTCATCCTCGCCCTGGTGGTGTACCTGGCAGTGACCCGCAAGGACGTCGCGGACCCCGCGCGCGTCGCTCGGCAGACGGCCTGAACGGCGCGGGAGGCGTTCAGGCCGTCAAGCGGCGTCCGGGCCGACCGGAAGCTCATCGCCCGGCTGACGCACGGCAGCTCGTGGCGCGGGGAATCGCAGCGTGACGCGTGCGCAGCCGCGCGCTCGCCGGCCGGCTTGGCGTCGCTGCCTGCAGGGCCTCCTTGTCCGAGGGATCGGGCAGGTTCCGCGAGGTGTTCACAGCAGCACCTCCACGTATCCTCGCCGGGTTCCCCTCGGGATGCCGTTCTGTCCGCTCCGGCAGCGCTGCCAGACCTCGTCGTAGACCCCTAGACTTTCGAACACCTTGTGGTCGTCCGGCGCCATGGCCCCGGTCACCCCAAGCGCGCGGAAGTCCTCCGTCGCCGCGAGCCGCAGGACGTATGCGTCCACGCCGCACCCGTGGCCATCTCCACCAGCGCGAAGTGGACCCGCAGCTCCTCCAGCAGGCCGTAAACCCGTCGGCCGTTATCAGTCGAGGTGGACGCCCGTCAGCGGGCGGGCTTTATCAGGCGCGCTTGTCAGTAGAGCGGGAGACGGGCCCACACGGTCTTCCCGGAGGGCGGCCAGGGCTCCCATCCCCAGCTCATGGCGAGGGCTTCGACGAGGAGCAGGCCGCGGCCGGATTCGGTGACGGGCTCGGGTGCGGTCGTACGAGGCCGGGGCGCGCGGTCGCCCCGGGGGTCGGTGACCTCGACACGGAGGGTGTCGGCGTCGGGCGCATCGACGGTGAGCGTGAGCCGGAATCCGCGGCCCTGAGCCCGGCCGTGGGTCACCGCGTTCGCGGTCAGTTCGGCGACGACGAGCGCGGCGGACTCGCTCACCGTGCAGGCCGGCGGCCATCCCCACGCGTCGAGCTGCTGCACGGTCAGCAGACGGGCCAGGCGGGCGCCGCGCGGGGTGGAACTGAGGAGCTGGCTGAATCGAAGGGGGGAGATCTGCGTCTTCACGTCACCGAGCGTGGTCGGCTCGCTCTACTCTGACCAGCACATCCCTCAGTACGGAGGGTGCCTGTACCGACACGGAAAGTGCCGTGTGCGGGGTGTCGGCGGTGACCTGGGAAAGGGGGCAGTCGTGTCTGAGGTGGCTGGTGAGGCGCAGGGGGCCTACGACGAGGCCGAGTTGAGCGGTGACCTGATGCGAGCGGTGGGCAAGCAGGTCAAGCTGCTCCGGGAACGGGCCGGGTTCACGCAGCGGGAGCTGGGGGACCGGCTCGGCTACAGCGAGGACCTCGTCTCCTCGCTGGAACGGGGGAGGCGGACGCCGCAACGGGAGTTCCTGGAGGCGGCGGACGAACTGTTGGGAGCGGGCGGGTTGCTGCGCGCCACGATCGAGGACGTCGAGCGGGCCAAGGCGAAGGCGCGGGTCCGGCATCCGGCCTGGTTCCGGGACTATGCGCGGTTGGAACGGGAGGCTGTTGAGATCAACGACTACAACTGCCACGACATTCCGGGTCTGTTCCAGACCGAGCGCAGGATCCGGGCGCTGTACGAGATGCGCAAGCCGCTCTTGGACGAGGAGACGATCGAGCAACGCGTTGTCTCTCGGCTGGCACGACAGGAGATCCTGCCCCGTTGGCCGCTGCCGATGATCACTTCCGTCATCGAAGAACGCGTGCTGACGCGCCCTCTGGGAGGGCGAGAGGTCCACAAGGAGCAGTTGGAACAGCTGCTTCGACTGGCTCAGCTGCGAAATGTGGAGTTGCAGGTGATGCCGAACGACCGCACTCAACACGCAGGGATGGGCGGGTCCTTCATCCTGTTGACTCCCAAAGGGAAGCCCCAACTGGGGTACACGGAGGCGCAGAGTTCCAGCCGACTGATCACGGATGCTGAGGAAGTCCGCATCTTGGCGGCGCAGTACGGCAGCATCAGGGCGCAGGCGCTTACGATGCAGGAGTCCCTTGCCTTGATCGAGAAGATGGTGGCAGAGCTATGAGTACTGCGGAATCCGCTCCTCTCACATGGTTCAAGAGCAGCTACAGCGGCAACGAGGGCGGTGCATGCCTCGAAGCCGCCGTCACGCCCGGCGCCGTCCACATCCGCGACTCCAAGGTGCCGGCCCGAGCCCAACTCGCTTTCCCGCGCTCGGAGTGGGCCGCGTTCCTGCGGTTCGCCGTCGGGCGCTGACCCACTGGCGGGCCGCCAGGTCAGGCCGACGGAGACGGTGAGTCCGGCGTCTCGGCCTGGTGGCGCCACCCCGTCGACACGCTCGGGGGGATCTTCGTCGTCAGGCCGTCGGCCTTGGTGAAGGCGAGACTCCGGTTGTAGGCGCCGCCGCCGCAGTTGTCGGACTGGTAGGTGAGGCGTACGTCGGAGGAGGCGTCGATCACGGGGCTGTCGCTTCCCCGGCGGGTGACCCGGAACCGGACCGGGCCGCTGTGCGGATCCGCGTCCTCGGGGAGGCGGAGGTGCACTTGGGTGAGGTCCTCCTGCTTCAGCTCGCCCTCGGTGCACCTGCCCCGTGCGCACAGCTCGTACGAGGCTCCGGCGAGGCCGGTGTACCCCTCCTGGAGGAACATCAGGTGGATCTCGGACTCGACGCCTCAGCCGGCGCACGCCTGCTGGGAGTTGGGGGTGCACGCCGACGCGGCCGCCGCCACGGCGGACACGACCGCGACACGCCCGGTCCGATCCTTCGTCCCACCATGGTCCGCCCCCTCCCGAAGGTGCCTTCCCTGCCGACATGGTCCCTTGCGATCGCCCCGGCGTCGATGCGGCCGTTCGTCGGACCTCGCTGCGGGAGCGCCCGTCAGCCGGGCGAAAACCATTGGCAGTCGAGGACGTGCGGTGCGTACGTTCCTCTTGTTCGAAGGGGGGACCCAGTGGCGAAGCTCAATCAGATCATCGCTGTCGAAAAGGGCGTCAAGAGCAAGTCGGTGCAGGATGTCACCGCGGCTCACCAGAAGGTGCAGAAGCCGGCTCTGCTGGCCGGTATCTCGCGTACGTACCAGCCGAAGGACGAAGAGGGCGAGCAGCTGCCGCCGGAGTCCACGCGGGTGCAGGTCAAGGCCGAGGACGTGCTGCGCGAGATGGCCGCGTCGCTGACCCGTCTGTTCGACGTCACCGCCACCAAGGACTGGGCCAACTGCACGGCCCGCGCGGACGTCTCCGTCGACGGGCGGACGGTTCTCGCGGAGGTCCCGGTCAGTCATCTCCTCTTCCTGGAGAAGCAGCTCACCGACCTGCACGCCTTCGTGAAGAAGCTGCCCGTGCTGGACGCCGCCGAGTCCTGGTCGCTGGACCCGTCGACGGACTGGTGGAAGACGGACCCGGTCCGCACCATCCGGACCAAGAAGGTCCCGCGCAACCACGTCAAGGCCGAGGCGACCGACAAGCACCCGGCGCAGGTCGAGGTGTACTACGAGGACGTGCCCATCGGGTACTGGACGACCGTGAAGTTCTCCGGAGCGCTTCCGGCGCGGCGGGTCAACGAGCTGGTGGAGCGGATCGAGAAGCTCCAGCAGGCCGTCAAGTTCGCCCGCGAGGAGGCCAACGGCGCCGAGGTCGACGACCAGCGCGTCGGCGACGCGGTGTTCGGCTACCTGTTCGGTTGACGCGGCAGTCCGCCCGTAACAGCAGCAGGCGGCATACTGATCGCCCCCGCGTGCGAGCGCGGGGGTGCGCAACCAGGCGCGGACCGATTGAGGACCGGTCCGCGTCATGAGCGCAAGCTGAAACTGACGTTCAGCCTGAAGACCGCGGTCGACAGTGGAGGTTCGAATCCTCCCCCCGGCACTGGCAGCACCACGGGCCGGGGTAGCCCAATCCGGAAGAGGCGGGCCGCTTCAATCTCAGACTCTCGCTCATGCTTCAGCATTCGCCGCCGATCGCCGGCGCGACCGGGGACGGACGAACGCCGTCGGATGCGAGTTCGACTCTCGCCTGCACCTCTCGCGGTGCGGTAGTTCAAAGGAAGAACACGACGGCCTGATGACTGATCCGTCCTCTTAAACGCCGTCGGCGTACGCAAATGGGTGGCATCCCCAGAGGCCTGGGAGCTGGATACGACTCCCGGGCCTCGCCACGCTCTCCGGCGAGGCACGCAGCTCGTGACCTGTCGAGAACGTCCCACCGGTGAGCCACGGACGCGCGCGGTGAGAAGCGACCTGCTGGGCGACGTACGACACCGCCGGCACCGGGATCTCCCCTGCGTCCTCCGGGAACCGGGCCTCCACCTCAAAGAACTTCAGCAACAACGCGAACCCCAACCGGTTCGCCCCCGACTTGTTCCGCAGCCGCTCCTGGTCCTCCTCCAACAGCGTCCAGACCTCGATCAGATCCTCCGGCTCCCACTCCTGCCGCACCCCGCGCTCCCTCCGGTCGTCATGACCGAACCAACCTCGCCAAGCACGGTCCCCGATGAGCCCAGAAGATCAAAAGCCCTGACAAGCACAACCCAGATCCGCTACAGAGAGCTACTTGTCACTTCGCCGTAGCCTCGGGAGGACAGGGCCTTGGCCGGCGAGCCATGCGAGGAAGACACCGGCCTGGGTGACTTCCTGCTGGTGTGGTTGGTCTGGGAGCGTCCCAGCGGTGCCTTCTCTGCCTTGGCCCGCAGGCGCCGCATCTGGTGCCAGGTGGCGAAGTGTCGTAGAAGCTGACGGTGCTCGGGCTCCTCGATGGAGGCGAGCCGTTCGGTCAGCCACCGCTGGTAGAGGAGGAGCTGCCGGTCGACTCGCGGGAGGACGCCACTGTCCATCAGCAGGTCACGCAGGTGAGTAACGGTTCGCCAAGGGGTTTCCTGAGCGGGATGCTGCCGGTGGCCAGCCCCTGGAGGAGACGGACGACGTTGGGGTTGCGCAGCCAGATCAGTCGGCTCTTGGGCCGGTCCATCTCCAACAGGATCTTGACCAACGGCAGGAACTCCGGGGCGACACGGCCAGTGCCGTCGTCGAGGAGGTGGGCAAGCGTGTCGGCGAGGGTGCACTGTTCGCAGAGACGCCCACCGAGTAGGAGTCCCTCGAAGCCGCAGCGATCACAGAAGAAGTCGCGGACGATGCCCGCGCAGTCGCGGCAGATCGGTGTGCCATCGGTGTCCCGTCCGGGCAGCAGCCGGTCGGTGTCGCAACAGGGGCAGCGGCCGCGGACGCGCATCGCGCGTTCGTAGCAGGTCCGGCAGATCGGACCGTCTGACCACTCGGCGGACTTCGAGGCCCGACGGCCGCAGCGTGCGCAGTCACGAATCATCCACCGCTCGTACTCCTCCGGCGTCACCGCTCACCCTTCGGGCGTCAGCCGGACCCGTGTGGGTCGTCGGGCGGCCAGGTTGATCGGTGCTTCCTCGCCGGCCACGCGGCGGGCCGGGAGGTTCTGGGCGGAGGTGGTGATCAGGTCGGTGGGCGTGCAGTCGAGGATGCCGCAGAGGGTGGCCAGAACGGGCAGGGACAGGCGTTCCGGGGTGCCGGAAACCAGGCGGTGGACTTGGGAGGAGGACAGCGTGATGCCGCGTTCGGTCAGGTGCGGCATGAGCTCGGCGACAGTGAACATGCCGCGGGCGGCCATCAGCTCGCGCAGGCGCCACCGGTAGCTGATCTGGCGTGGCATCAGGAGTTGCTGGTGCTCACGCGCGACGACCTCGATGAACGGGGTGTCGCCCCGGCTTGACCACGAAGTACATCGACGACGCCGTCGCCCAGCTGCGGGCCGAGGGCCACGAGATCCGCGACGAGGATGTCTCACGCCTGTCGCCGCTGAAGCACAAGAACCTCAACGTGCTCGGCCGCTACAGCTTCACCCCGTCCGTCCCGGCCGGCGACCTGCGACCGCTGCGCGACCCGGACGCCCCCGGGCTGGACGACGAGGAAGAGGACGACGGAGCGGAGGACTGAACGCCGATGCCCTTGCCGAGTGCTGGCGGGCCCGCCGGCCGGGCCCGGCTGCCGCCCCGGAAGAGATGCCGTGGCCGATCTTCTTCGCCCCGCGGTCATCCTCAGGTAGGAGGACGGCGTCCTCGTCTCGCACGAGGACGGCCCCTTGCCTGCTGCACGGCCACGAGGAGCAGGTCACGGCACGGGCAGGATGCTCCGGCGGCACCTGGAAGGACAGCCTTGGTACCTACCTGAGAACTCATGTTGGAGAGACCTTTCTCGTGGCTACCTTCCTGTACCGACTGGGCCGGACCGCCTTCCGGCGGCGCTGGCTCGTGACCTTGTTGTGGGTGGTGGTCCTTGGCGGTGTCGGTCTCGGCGCCGCCAAGGCCCCGGCCGCCAGTGACGACGGCACGTCGTTCATGCCCGGCATCGAGGCCCAGAAGGCGTTCGACCTCATCGGTGAGCGATTCCCCGGCTCGGATGCCGACGGCGCGAACGCCCGCATCGTCTTCATCGCCCCCGGCGGGGAGAAGGTGACGGCCGAGGAGAACCAGGCCGCCATCGGCGAGCTGGTGTCCGCGGTCGCCGATGGCGCGCAGGTGGACAGCGCCGTCGATCCTTTCAAGGCCCACGCGGTCAGCAAGGACGCCTCGACCGCGTACGCCACGGTCAACTACAAGGTCAAGGCTGACGACCTGACCGAAGCCAGCAAGGACGACCTCGAAAAGGCCGTCGCCCAGGCCCGCGAAGCGGGGCTCACGGTGGAAGTGGGCGGCACCGCTCTCGCCTCACAGCCGGCCGCAGGGGGGTCGGCCGAGGCGATCGGTATCGCCCTCGCCGCCGTCGTCCTGCTGATCACCTTCGGCTCCCTGGCCGCGGCCGGGCTGCCGCTGCTCACCGCCGTCATCGGCGTCGGTGTCAGCATGTGCGCGATCCTCGCTCTCGGCAGCGCCCTGGGGCTGTCCATGACCACTGGCACGCTCGCCTCGATGCTGGGGCTCGCGGTCGGCATCGACTATGCCCTTTTCGTCGTCTCCCGCTACCGGGAGGAGCGCGCGAACGGACACGACCCGCGGGAAGCGGCGGGCCTCGCGGTCGGCACGGCCGGTTCCGCCGTGGTCTTCGCCGGTCTGACCGTGATCATCGCGCTCGCCGGCCTGTCCGTGGTCGGCGTGCCGATGCTGACCAAGATGGGTCTGTGCGCCGCCGGAGCGGTCGCCGTCGGTGTCCTGGTCGCGCTGACCCTGGTGCCCGCGCTGCTCGGGATGTGGCCGAACGCCGTCCTGTCCCGCACGGTCCGCAAGCCCGGCAAGCGGGACGGCGGCACCGGGCGCCGCTCCGGGACCGCCGGCAGTGGCGGGACCCGGTGGGCGCGCTTTGTGATGAGGCGGCCTGTGGCGGTCCTTCTGCTGGGTGTGGCCGGTCTGGGAGCCCTGGCGCTGCCGGCCGCTCAGCTGGAGATGGGCATGCCCGGCGCTGAGGCGAAGCCCACGTCGACGACGGAGCGACGTGCCTACGACGCGTTGGCCGACGGCTTCGGTGCGGGTTTCAACGGACCGCTGACCATCGTCGCCGACGTCAAGGGAGCCACGGACCCGCAGGCGGCCGCGGCGACGATGGCCGAGCAGATCAAGGGCACCGAAGGCGTCGTGTCCGTCACACCCCCGCAGTTCAACGTGGCCGGGGACGCCGCACTCTTCTCCGCCGTGCCGGCCACCGGCCCGAACGAGGAAGCCACAAAGGACATCGTTCAGACCATCCGGGCGGAACGTCCCAAGCTGGAGGCGGACACCGGCGCGACGTTCGAGGTCACCGGCAGCACGGCGATGAACATCGACGTCGCGCAGGCCCTTCAGGACGCCCTGGTGCCCTACCTGGCTGTCATCGTGCTGCTGTCCCTGCTGCTGCTCCTGATCGTCTTCCGCTCGATTCTCGTGCCCATCAAGGCGGCTCTCGGGTTCCTGCTGTCGGTACTCGCCTCGCTCGGGACGGTCGTTGCGGTCTTCCAATGGGGCTGGGGCGCCGAACTGCTGGGCGTGGAACAGACCGGCCCGATCATGAGCCTCATGCCGATCTTCCTGGTGGGCATCGTGTTCGGCCTCGCCATGGACTACGAGGTCTTCCTCGTCTCCCGCATGCGCGAGGCATACGTCCACGGTGAGCGCCCCGGCCAGGCCGTGGTGAGCGGTTTCCGGCACAGCGCCCGCGTGGTCGTCGCCGCGGCCGTGATCATGATGGCGGTGTTCTCCGGCTTCATCGGGTCCGGGGAGTCCATGATCAAGACGATCGGGTTCGGTCTCGCTGTCGCGGTCCTCTTCGACGCCTTCGTCGTCCGCATGGCCCTGGTGCCTGCCGTACTCGCCCTGCTGGGGGACAAGGCATGGTGGCTGCCCCGGTGGCTCGACAAGGCACTGCCCCGAGTCGACGTCGAGGGCGCCGCACTCACCTCCCAGACGCAGGCATCCGCTGCCACGGGCTCTGAGGCTCGCACGCGGGAGCCGGCCCGCACCGTCTGACACGAAACCGGTCCCAAGACGCGGGGGGGGGGGGGGGGGGGGGGGGGGGGGGGGGGGGGGGGGGGGGGGGGGGGGGGGGGGGGGGGGGGGGGGGGGGGGGGGGGGGGGGGTGGAGGGGGGGGGGGGGGGGGGGGGGGGGGGGGGGGGGTTTGTGTGGTTTTTTTTTTCTCTTTTTTTTTTTT
>NZ_JBVIIE010000083.1:0-29162 GCF_055569945.1 Streptomyces sp. NPDC031340 | reverse complement strand
TTTTGTGTCCCACAAACCAACGCGCGCGGGTGTGGTGTCTCGGGGCACGGGGGCCTGGTTCCGCCTTGGGAGGGGGGAGGGGAGGGGGGGGGGGGGGGGCCCCCCCCCCCCCCCCCCCACCAGCATGAACGAGCCTGGCCTGCGGAAGCGCGCCCGTCCCCGGCCCCGGGCCCGGGGCGGTTTCCGACCGGTGACCGAAGACGGCCCCCGGTGGCACAGGGCCGGCCTTGACGGACCCGCACCGGTCAGGACGCCTTCGCGAACACCACCCACACCTGTCCTCGCGCGAAGCCGACCTGCGAGCCGTCCGCGGCCGTGAACCGGGTGCCGTCGTCGGCCCGCTCGCGCGTCCAGCCGACGTCGTAGACCCGCCCGCCGCGCAGCACCTGCGCCTTCCCCGAGCCCACCGTCTCGGTGTACGGCGTGTTGTTGCCGAGGAAGTCGCCGAAGGCGGACGCGCGCACCTTCACGTACTGCACGACGACGGTGGCGGGCGCCAACCGCTCGCCCGCCGTCGTCACCGCGGGCGTCCCGTCCATCGACACCAGCCAGCGGTGCCGGCTCGCCGACCAGGTGAAGGTGAAGCGGGCGGCCGGGTAGCGCACGGTCCGCGAGGACTCCGGCCGGCCGCCCTCGGGTGCGGCGCCGTAACGGAAGCCGGTCGTCAGCGCGTCCGGGCCCGGCGCGGCGGACAGCAGGCGTCCGGGGCGCAGGTAGAGGTTGTGCGGCGCGGCCCGGCCGGTGCCGCGGAAGTAGGCGTTCGGGGCCTCGTCGGGGGTCTCGGGCGTCAGCGGCGCCTTGGCGATCAGCGGCAGCAGCTTGTGCTGGGCCCCGGAGAAGGCGAGCAGCGGGTCGTCGTACTGGCCGAGCAGCTCCAGATCGGACTCCCGGGCGCTGCGCACCGGCCCCACGACCTTCGGCAGCCTGCTCGCGTACACCGCCATCAGGCGGCTCAGCCCGCCCTCGACCTGCTCGGCGTAGACGACGTCGGCGGAGTCGAGGCCGGTGTGCGGCCGCGCCGCGGGCGCGTTGTCGATCTTCACGGCGAGTACCGAGCCGCCGGCCGCGTCCTGGCTGGGCGCCGGCGTCCGCTGGTCTCCGCGACCGTCGTCCCGCGAGTGCTCTCCCGAGCAGCCCGTCAGCAGCGCGGCCGTCGTCGTGGCGGCCAGCAGCGCAGCCGCAGCCGCGGTGCGTCGCCTGCGTGCGGTGCGTGCGGTGCGTGCGGTGCGTGCGGTGCCTGCGGTGCCTGCGGTACCTGTGATGCCTGCGGTACCCGCGGTGCACGCGCTGCGTGCCGTGCGTTGCGTGCTCACCCTGGCCACCCTCCCTGTGTCACCGATTGTCCGATGCAGAGGCGTGGGCGGCCATACCCGATCGGTCCTGATCGTGGGGTGCCGGATGGGCCGATCGGCCCCGCGCGCGGTTCACCCCTGGGCGCCCGGGTACCCGGCCGCCATCGCAGACCGGACCGGACGGGACCGGTGTGGCAGAAGAAGACGGAACCGGACAGGACCGGAACGAACAGGACCGTACGGGACAAGATCGGACCGGACCGGAGTACGAACGCAGGACCCAGGACGCAACACGCAGGACGCAGGACAGGCACCGGCGACGGAGGGAGCGGCCGCGATGAAGGCAGTGACCTGGCAGGGCAAGCGCGACGTACGGGTGGAGACCGTGCCCGATCCGAAGATCGAGGAGCCGACCGACGCCGTCATCCGCATCACGTCCACCGGACTGTGCGGCTCCGACCTGCACCTCTACGAGGTGCTCACCCCCTTCATGACACCCGGCGACATCCTCGGGCACGAGCCGATGGGCATCGTCGAGGAGGTCGGCGCCGGAGTGCCGGACCTGTCGGTGGGCGACCGGGTGGTGGTGCCGTTCCAGATCGCGTGCGGCAACTGCTGGATGTGCCAGACCGGACTGCCGACCCAGTGCGAGACCACCCAGGTCACCAGCGAGGGCATGGGCGCCGCCCTGTTCGGTTACACCCGGCTGTACGGCTCGGTGCCGGGCGCCCAGGCCGAGTACCTGCGCGTCCCGCAGGCGCAGTTCGGCCCGATCAAGGTCCCGGAGGGGCCGCCCGACGACCGCTTCGTCTACCTCTCCGACGTCCTGCCCACCGCCTGGCAGGCGGTCGCCTACGCGGACATCCCGCAGGGCGGCAGCGTCGCCGTGCTCGGCCTCGGACCGATCGGCGACATGGCCTGCCGCATCGCCCGCGCGCGCGGCGCCGGGCGGGTGTTCGGGGTGGACCTGGTCGGCGAGCGGCTGCGCCGGGCCCGCGCGCGAGGCGTGGAGACGTACGACCTCAGGGGCTTCGACAGTGAGAAGGAACTGGTCGCCGCGATCCAGGACCAGACCGACGGGCGGGGTCCGGACGCCGTGATCGACGCGGTCGGTACCGAGGCCCACGGCAGCGCCGTCGCCCGTCTGGCCCAGCAGGCCTCGGCCATGCTGCCCCGGAAGTTGAGCGGACCGTTCGCGGAGCGCTTCAGCGTCGACCGGCTCGGCGCCCTGCACACGGCCATCGAGCTGGTGCGCCGCGGCGGCACGATCTCGCTCTCCGGCGTCTACGGCGGCATGGCCGACCCGCTGCCCATGCTCACCCTCTTCGACAAGCAGATCCAGATGCGCATGGGGCAGGCCAACGTGCGCCGCTGGGTCGACGAGATCCTCCCGTACCTCACGGACGAGGACCCGCTGGGCGTGGACGACTTCGCCACCCACCGGGTGCCGCTGTCCGACGCGCCGCGCGCCTACGAGATGTTCCAGAAGAAGCGCGACGGTGCCGTCAAGGTGCTCATGCATCCCTGAACCGGGAGCACACGGTCAGCCGGGGGAGCCGAGGATCTGGTCCAGGTCGTAGCGCACCGGCTCCTCCAGCTGGTCGTAGGTGCAGCTCTCCGGCGTCCGGTCCGGGCGCCAGCGGCGGAAGCGGGCGGTGTGCCGGAACCGCGCGCCGTTCTCCATGTGGTCGTACGCCACCTCGGCCACCCGCTCCGGCCGGAGCGGCACCCAGGACAGGTCCTTCTTGCCCGACCAGCGGCTGGGCGCGCCCGGCAGCCGGGCCGTCTCGTGCGCCGCCTCGTCGGACCAGGCCGCCCAGGGATGGCCGGACACGTCCGCCATGCGCAGCGGCTCCAGCTCCCCGACCAGCTCGGCCCGCCGCTTCATGGAGAAGGCCGCCGACACGCCCACGTGCTGGAGGGCGCCGCTGTCGTCGTACAGGCCCAGCAGCAGCGAGCCCACCACGGGACCGGACTTGTGGAGGCGGTAGCCGGCGACGACGACGTCCGCGGTGCGCTCGTGCTTGACCTTGAACATGGCGCGCTCGTCCTGCAGATAGCGCAGGGTGAGCGGCTTGGCGACGACACCGTCCAGGCCCGCCCCCTCGTACTCGTCGAACCACTGCGCCGCCACGGCGAGGTCGGTGGTCGCCGGCGCCAGGTGCACCGGTGCCGTCACCCCGGACAGCGCCATGACCAACAGGGACCGCCGGTCGGCGAGCGGCACGTCCATCAGCGACTCGTCATCGAGGGCCAGCAGGTCGAAGGCCACGAACGACGCCGGCGTCCGCTCGGCGAGCGTCCGCACCCGGGAGGCCGCCGGGTGGATGCGCTCGGTGAGCGCGTCGAAGTCGAGCCGGCCCTCCCTGGCGATCACGATCTCGCCGTCCAGTACGCAGCGCTCGGGCAGCCGCTCCCGGAGCGCGTCCACCAGTTCGGGGAAGTACCTGGTCAGCGGCTTCCCGGTGCGGCTGCCCAGCTCGATCTCGGCCGCGTCGCGGAACACGATCGCCCGGAACCCGTCCCACTTCGCCTCGTACTGCATCCCCGGCGGGATCTTCGCCACCGGCTTGGCGAGCATCGGCTTCACGGGCGGCATCACCGGGAGATCCATGCTCCGATTCTGCTCGCTCCCGCCACCGATTGCCCGGTATGCGCGCTTTGCCGGGTGCGCCTACCGTGGCTCGCATGGGCGAAGCGGTGGAACTCGAGGCGGGCGGGCGCACCGTGCGGCTGTCCAGCCCGGACAAGGTCTTCTTTCCCGAGCGCGGTTTCACCAAGCTGGACCTCGCCCGGTACTACCTCGCCGTCGGTCCCGGCATCCTGCGCGCCCTGCGCGACCGGCCCACCACCCTGGAGCGCTACCCGGAGGGCGTCGCGGGCGAGTCCTTCTTCCAGAAGCGCGCCCCCAAGAACATGCCGGACTGGATCCCGACCGCCCACATCACCTTCCCCAGCGGGCGCAGCGCCGACGAGATGTGCCCCACCGAGGAGGCCGCCGTCCTGTGGGCCGCGCAGTACGGCACGCTCACCTTCCACCCCTGGCCGGTGCGCCGCCGCGACGTCGACCGTCCCGACGAACTGCGCATCGACCTCGACCCGCAGCCCGGCACCGACTACGCGGACGCCGTCCGCGCCGCCCACGAACTGCGCGCCGTACTCGACGAGTTCGGAGGTCTGTGCAGCTGGCCCAAGACCTCCGGCGGCCGTGGGCTGCACGTCTTCGTGCCGATCGAGCCGCGCTGGACCTTCACCCAGGTGCGGCGTGCCGCCATCGCCGTCGGCCGGGAGCTGGAGCGCCGGATGCCGGACCAGGTGACGATCCGGTGGTGGAAGGAGGAGCGCGGCCGGCGCGTCTTCGTCGACTACAACCAGACCGCCCGCGACCGCACCGTCGCCTCCGCCTACTCCGTACGGCCCCACCCGCACGCCCCCGTCTCGGCGCCGTTGCGCTGGGAGGAGGCCGGCGACGCCGACCCGCGGGACTTCGACCTCGTCACCATGCCCGCGCGCTACGCCGAACTCGGCGACGTGCACGCCGACATGGACGACCGCAGCTACTCGCTGGACGCCCTGCTGGAACTCGCCCGCCGTGACGAACACGACCACGGCCTGGGCGACCTGCCGTACCCGCCGGAACACCCGAAGATGCCGGGCGAGCCGCGACGGGTGCAGCCGAGCCGCGCGCGCGGGGCGGTCCCTCCCGGGAGCCCTTCGGCCCCCTGATCTCGACTCGCGGGCCCGGACCCGGGGGCGGGGGCGGGGGCGGGGGTCTGCGGGGGCCTCCCGGGGGCCTGTGGAGGCCTGCGGGGGCTTGCGGCGGCGCCGATGACTGCAATCGCACGAACTTCATCCGGTTTGCGGATAAAACGCCGAGTGGTCGGGAAATGTCACACGGATTCACCACACGTTTCCCACCTTCCCATCCACACTCCGCGAGAGGTCCGGGGGTTTCCGCATGGACAGACGTGCTTTCAACCGACGGGTACTGATCGGCGGCGCGGCCGCCGCGACATCGTTGTCCCTCGCTGCGGAGGCGGTGTACGCCGACGGGGACGTACACGCCGGCGGGGACGTGCGCCCCGGCGGGGCCGTGCGGACCGCACCGGCCGGCGGGCAGGTCAGGCACCTCAGGGTGTACGCCGAGGAGCTCGGCCGCGGGCGGCTGGGCTACGGCCTGAAGCGGGGAGAGGCGACGATCCCCGGCCCGCTGATCGAGCTCATCGAGGGCGACACGCTGCACATCGAGTTCGTGAACACCACGGACGTCCCGGCCAGCATGCACGTCCACGGCCTGGACTACGACGCCCCCAGTGACGGAACGCGCCTGAACCACAGTGCGGTCGAACCCGGCGGCACCCGCACCTACACCTGGCGCACGCACACCCCCGGCCGCCGCGCGGACGGCACCTGGCGGGAGGGCAGCGCCGGCTACTGGCACTACCACGACCACGTCATCGGCTCGGAGCACGGCACGGTCGGCATCCGCAAGGGCCTGTACGGCCCGGTCGTCGTTCGCCGGAAGGGCGACGTCCTCCCGGACCGGACGCACACGATCGTCTTCAACGACATGACCGTCAACAACAGGAGGCCGGGGCCCGACTTCGAGGCGACCGTGGGCGACCGGGTCGAATTCGTGATGATCACGCACGGCAATCTCTACCACACGTTCCACATGCACGGGCATCGCTGGGTCGACAACCGCACGGGCATGCTGACCGGCCCGGACGACCAGGCACGGGTCATCGACAACAGGATCGTGGGCCCCGCCGACTCCTTCGGCTTCCAGGTGATCGCGGGGGAGGGCGTCGGGCCGGGGGCGTGGATGTACCACTGCCATGTCCAGAAGCACGCCGACATGGGCATGATGGGTCTGTTCCTGGTCCGGCGGCCGGACGGGACGATCCCCGGCCACGAAGAGCACGAGCACTGACGGATCATGGGCGGGTGACGCTTCTGCTGACCCGCAGTGACCTCCAGGCCGTGCTCGACG
Organism: Streptomyces sp. NPDC031340; assembly: GCF_055569945.1. NCBI lineage: Bacteria > Bacillati > Actinomycetota > Actinomycetes > Kitasatosporales > Streptomycetaceae > Streptomyces > Streptomyces sp. NPDC031340. The sequence continues at coordinate 22,877 of NZ_JBVIIE010000083.1, read as the reverse complement.
TCGACGAATGCCTGTCCGCCCTGCGCGCGGGGTTCCGTACGGCGCACACCGTGCCGGTCCCCGGGCAGCGGATCCGCACCGACCTGCCGTTTCCGGGGACGGCCACGGCACTGATCCCCGGGGTGCTGCCCGGCGTCGAGGCGTACACGGTGAAGGTCAACGCCAAGTTCCCGGGCGCCCGGCCCGCGTTGCGCGGCGTGATCTGCCTGCACAGCGGCAGGGACGGGGAGTTGCTCGCGCTGCTGGACTCCGCGACGGTCACCGCCTGGCGGACCGGGCTGGCGGCGGCGCTGGGCACGCACGTCCTCGCCCGGCCGGGCGGGGCGGTGGGGGTGATCGGCGCGGGCGCGCAGGCCGAGTTGACGGTGCGCGGCCTGGGCGCGCTGCGGGGCCTCGGCGGCCTCGTCGTCCACGACACGGACGGCACACGTGCCGCAGCGTTCGCCGCGCGGCACGGCGGGCGGCACGGCGGGCGCGTCGCGGGCAGTGCGGCCGAGGTGGCCGCGGCCGCCGACATCGTGCTGCTGGCGACCTGGGCGCGGGAGCCGTTGCTGCGGCTGGCGGACACCCGGGAAGGACAGCACCTCACCAGCCTGGGCGCCGACGAGCCCGGCAAGCGGGAACTGGCGGCCGACCTGCTGGAGCACGCGCTGCTCGTCGTCGACGACCGCGAACTCGCCGCGCGCACGGGCGCCCTGGCGGCGGCCGGACTGCCGGCCGCGGTCGCCGACGCGACCCTGGGGGAGGTGCTGCGGGGCGAGCGTCCCGGGCGGACCGGCGCCGAGGCCCGCACCGTGTACGCGCCGGTGGGGCTGCCCTGGCAGGATCTGGCGCTCGCCTGGACGGCCTACCGCAGGGCGGAGCGGGACGGGCGCGGGCAGCGGACCGACCTGCTGGCGTGACACGGCGGGCAGGCGCGGCGGCCCTGCGCGGCGGGCAGGCGCGGTGGGGAGGCGCGGTGGGCGTGCGCGGTCGGGAGGCGGTGCGCGGCGCGTTGGACGGCGAGAGCGCTCTCACCTCGCCGCCCGTCCCGGAGCTATCCTGATCCGCACCCGCCGATGAGGAGCTTGCAAGTGACCGACACAGCGCCACGTCCCACGCTGGAGGCCGTGGCCGCCCGGGCCGGCGTGTCACGGGCCACCGTCTCCCGAGTGGTGAACGGCGGCGACGGGGTCAGGCGGACGCTCGTCGAAAGGGTCCGCAAGGCCGTCGAGGAACTCGGCTACGTCCCCAACCAGGCCGCGCGCAGCCTGGTCACCCGGCGGCACGACGCCATCGCCGTGGTCATCGCCGAACCGGAGACCCGGGTCTTCGCCGACCCCTTCTTCGCCCTGCAACTGCGCGGCATCAGCAAGGAGCTGACGGCCCACGACAACCAACTGGTGCTGCTGCTCACCGAGGGCCGCGACGACCACGCCCGGGTCGGCCGCTATCTCGCGGGCGGCCACGTCGACGGCGCGCTCGTCTTCTCGCTGCACCTCGACGACCCGCTGCCCGTCCTGATCCGGCGCGCCGGAGTCCCGACCGTGTTCGGCGGGCGCCCCGGCTGGAACGACGGCGACGGTGACGGTGACGGCCGCGACGACGCGGGGGACGTGCAGTACGTCGACAGCGACAACCGCGGCGGCGCCCGCGAGGCCGTACGCCATCTCGCCGGCCTCGGCCGCACCCGCGTCGCGCACATCACCGGGCCCCTCGACCAGACCTCCGCGGCGGACCGGCTCGAGGGATACCGGGACGTCATGGGCACCGCCGACCCGAGGCTGGTCGAGGAGAGCGACTTCACCCCGGCCGGCGGTGAGCGGGCGATGCGCCGGCTCCTCGACCGCTGCCCCGACGTGGACGCCGTCTTCGCCGCCAACGACCTCAGCGCGGCCGGCGCCCTGCGCGTGCTGCGCGAGCACGGTCGGCGGGTGCCCGACGACGTGGCCGTGATCGGCTTCGACGACATGCTGCCCGTCGCCGAGCAGACCGACCCTCCGCTGACGACGGTCCGTCAGGACATCGAGGGCATGGGCCGACTGATGGCCAGGATGCTGCTGGGCCGCCTCGGCCACCGCGGCGCCGGCCAGGACGCGGGGGACGCACCGGCCGACGTGGTGCTGCCGACGACGCTGGTCCGGCGCGCCTCCGCCTGACGCCGCCCCTCAGCTCTGCGGCGGCGCGCTCCTGATCACCGCGAACGGGGCGCCGTAGGGGTCGGCGAGCTTGGCGAAGCGGCCCATGCCCTCGACGTCGGTGGCGGGCGCCCGGACTGTGCCGCCCAGCTCCAGCGCCTCGGCGACCGCCGCGTCGGTGTCCGCGACCTCGAAGTACGGCAGCCAGTGCGCGGTGTCCTCCGACGGGGCGTCGGCGAGCGCGACGACGCCGCCGAACACGGCGTCCTCATCGGCCCCGGCGGGGTTGACGCAGGTGTAGTCGCCGCCGCCGAAGGGCCCCGCCGAGGTCTCCAGGCCGAGCGCGGCGTGGTAGAACGCGGCGGCCGCGGCGACGTCCGGGGTGTACAGCTCGACCCAGGACAGCGCGCCCGCCTCGCCCGCCACCTCGAAGCCCTTGGTCTCGCCGGGCTGCCAGACGCCGAACGGGACGCCGGCCGAGTCGGCGAGGACGGCCATGTGGCCCTGCCCCATCACGTCCACCGGCTGTGCGAGCACGTTGCCGTGCGCCTGCTCGGCCGCCTTCGCGGTGGCCCGCGCGTCCGCGCTCCGGAAGTACACCGTCCAGAAGGGCGGACCCTGCTCGGCGGTGATCTGCATGCCGCCCGCCACGGTCCTCCCGTCCAGCTGGAAGAACCCGTACCCGCCGGCCTCCGGGCCCGCGGACACGAACCGCCAGCCGAAGAGACCGCCGTAGAAGGAGACGGCGCCGTCGATGTCCGAGGTGCTGACGTCGAGCCAGTTCGGAGCGCCGGTGACGAAACGGGTGGTGAGCATTTTTGCCCCTCCTCGCAAGGGTCCCGTTTGTGTGCTGTGCCGAGTCTGACACCGCCCACCGACAATCGCTGTCGCGGCGCCGCGGACGGAGCGGGGCCGCGCCGCGATCACCGTGGGTCACGGCGGCGTCCCTCCGGGTTTCCGCCGCCTCCCGCGCGCCGCCGTGCACCACCGCGTCGTCGTAGGCCACCATCGGGTGGCCGGGGGCCGCGTCGCACGGCGTTGATCGGGCGTTGATCGAACGTTTTTCGGCACGCGGCACGATCACGCACATGCACATCGACACGATCACCCCGGCCGACCTCACCTGGCAGACCCAGGCGCTGTGCGCGCAGACCGGGGCGGACTTCTTCTTTCCCGAGCCGGGCAGCTCGGTGCGTGAGGCGAAGCGCATCTGCGGCATGTGCGAGATGCGGCCCGCCTGCCTGGAGTACGCCCTGCGGAACGACGAACGCTTCGGCGTCTGGGGCGGCCTCTCCGAAAAGGAACGCCTGGACCTCAGACGCGAGGGCGCGGCCCGCTAGGGGTGCGATGGGACGCGGGGCTCACCGGGGCCCGGCGTACGCACCGGCCCTGTGCCAGAGGCTGGGGTGCTCCGCACGGCGTGTGTCCGGCGTTCGGGCGCCCGGCCCGGGCAGGCTGCCGTCGCCTGCGGCCTGCGCGGACCGCAGGCGGGTGGTGCTGTGCGCCGGGGGCGGGGTCTCCCCGCGCGGGTGGTTCCCTGTGCCGGGGCGGGGCTTCCCATCCGGGTGGTGCCCCGTGCCGGGTGACGCCCCGGGCCGGGGCGTCACCCGCGGGTCGCCTCGCGTGAGCCGCCCCGGAACCGGGGTCCCGTGCGGTGGGGGTCAGGCGTTGGCGCGGGCTGCCATTCGGGCCTTGCGGGCGGCGAGCTTCTCGTCGAACTTCAGGGCTTCCGCGTCGAGGCCGCCCAGGAACAGGCCGAGCTCCTCCTGCGCCTGACGTCCCTCGGGGCCGAGGCCGTCGATCTCCATGACCTTCAGGAACCGCAGGACGGGCTGGAGCACGTCGTCGTGGTGGATGCGCAGGTTGTAGACCTCACCGATGGCCATCTGCGCGGCGGCCCGCTCGAAGCCGGGGATGCCGTGCCCGGGCATCCGGAAGTTCACCACGACGTCCCGCACGGCCTGCATGGTCAGGTCGGGGGCGAGCTCGAACGCGGCCTTCAGCAGGTTGCGGTAGAAGACCATGTGGAGGTTCTCGTCGGTCGCGATGCGGGCCAGCATCCGGTCGCAGACGGGGTCGCCGGACTGGTGGCCGGTGTTGCGGTGCGAGATGCGCGTCGCCAGCTCCTGGAAGGCCACGTAGGCGATCGAGTGCAGCATCGAGTGCCGGTTGTCCGACTCGAAGCCCTCGCTCATGTGGGACATCCGGAACTGCTCCAGCTTGTCCGGGTCCACCGCCCGCGAGGTGAGCAGGTAGTCCCGCATGACGATGCCGTGACGGCCCTCCTCGGCGGTCCAGCGGTGCACCCAGGTGCCCCAGGCGCCGTCACGGCCGAAGAGGGAGGCGATCTCGTGGTGGTAGCTGGGGAGGTTGTCCTCTGTCAGCAGATTGACGACCAGCGCGATGCGCCCGACCTCGGTGACCTTGGACTGCTCCTTCTCCCAGGCCTCGCCGTCCTCGAAGAGGCCGGGGAAGTTCCGGCCGTCCGACCACGGCACGTACTCGTGCGGCATCCAGTCCTTGGCGACCTTCAGGTGCCGGTTGAGCTCCTGCTCGACCACTTCCTCCAGCGCGTGCAGCAGCCGGGCGTCGGTCCAGGCAGGGCTGCCGAGGTGAGGGGAAGTGATCGTCATGGAAACTCCAGGGGGACGTACGACGGGGGGACGGACCGGCGAGCGGTGCAGGAACTTACGGAATCGTAGGCTACGAAGCCGTAGGTTACGAAACCGTAGGTTAAGCGCGCTGTAAAGATCCCTGATCAGCCCGGTCGAGGCTGCTGCGGTGGTGGGCGTGTCAAAGGTCAAGGAGGACGAGAAGGACCCGCCGGTCTCCGGACCCGGGAACGTCACCCTGTCAGGTGTACAGCTCCCGGAGCCGCACCGAGAGGCAGGTCACACAGCCCTCGAGCTTCTCGAACTCGCTGATGTCGACCGGCACGGGCTCGTGGCCGAGGTCGGCGAGCAGTTCCGCCGTCTTCGGCGCGCTCGCCGCCATCAGCAGCTTGCCGCCGCCCAGCAGCACGACGTGCGAGCCGGACTCCTCGGGCACCGACAGGAAGCGCGGGAACAGCGAGGGCCGGTCCACCTTCGGGATGTGCCCGATGACGGTCCCGTCCGGCAGCGCCGTGACCGCCGACTTCAGGTGCAGCACCTTGCTCACCGGCACGGCCACCACCCGCGCGCCCAGCGGCTCGAACGCGGCCCGCAACTGCTGGACGCCGGCCGCGTTGGTACGCCCGCCCCGGCCGACGTAGATCGTGTCGCCGACCTTCAGCACGTCGCCGCCGTCCAGCGTGCCCGGGTCCCAGATCCAGTTCACCGAGCAGCCGAGGCGGGCCACGGCCTCCTCCACCCCGGCGGTCTCCCCGCGCCGCGACTCCGCGCCGGACCGCGCGATCAGGGCGACGTTCTTGTACATCACCACCGTGTCCTCGACGAACACCGAGTCCGGGCAGTCCTCGGCCGGGTCCACCTCGATCGTCTCCCAGCCGTGCTCGCGCAGCGCCTCCGCGTACGCCTCCCACTGCCGCACCGCGAGATCGACGTCGACCTTCTCCCGCTCGATGTGCGTCACCAGACCCTCGGCCAGTCGCGGGCTGGGGCGGCGGATGAGAGCCTTCTTGCTGGGCACGTCCGGGTCTCCGTGGTCGGCGGTGGATGGCGGTGTCCGTGACGCGACACCCGTTCGCCATCATGCAGCGCCTTCCGGCCAGGACCAAACACCCGCCGCCGGGTCGTACTCCTCCTGGGACGCGCCGCCGAGGATCCGGCCGAGCTGCTCGGGGCCGGTCTCCCGCAGCTCGCCGTCCAGCAGCAGCCAGCGGGTGACGCCGATCGACTCCAGGAACGGCAGGTCGTGACTCGCGACGAGCAGCGCCCCCTCGTACGACTCCAGGGCCGTCGTCAGCTGCCGCACGCTCGCCATGTCCAGGTTGTTCGTCGGCTCGTCCAGCATCAGCAGCTGTGGCGCCGGCTCGGCCAGCATCAGCGCCGCCAGCGTGGCCCGGAAGCGCTCGCCGCCGGAGAGCGTCGCCGCCTTGCGGTCGGCTCGCGCGCCCCGGAACAGGAAGCGCGCCAGACGGGCGCGGATCCGGTTCCGGGTGGCGCCCGGCGCGAACCGGGCGACGTTCTCGGCGACCGACAGCTCGCCGTCGAGCACGTCGAGCCGTTGCGGCAGGAACCGCAGCGGCACGTGCGCCCGTACCTCCCCGGAGACCGGCGCGAGCTCCCCGGCGACCGTGCGCAGCAGCGTCGTCTTGCCCGCGCCGTTGCGCCCGATCAGCGCCACCCGCTCCGGGCCGCGCAGGTCGAGGCCGCCGGCCACGCACGCGCCGTGGGCGAGCCGCACGTCCCGCAGGGTGAGGACGCCGCGGCCCGGCGGAACGGCCGTGTACGGCAGGTCGACGCGGATCTCGTCGTCGTCCCGTACGGCCTCCACCGCGTCGTCCAGCCGCTCCTTGGCCTCGGCCAGCCTCTCCTCGTGCAGGATGCGGTGCTTGCCGGCGGACTCCTGGGCCGCGCGTTTGCGGGCGCCCATGACGATCTTCGGCTCGCGCTTGTTGTCCCACATCTTCTGCCCGTACCGCTTGCGGCGGGCCAGCTTGAGCCGGGCGTCGGCCAGTTCGCGTTTCTGCTTGCGGACGTCGGCCTCGGCGGCGCGCACCGTGCGCTCGGCCGCCTCCTGTTCGGCGGCGAGCGCCTCCTCGTAGGCGGAGAAGTTGCCGCCGTACCGGGTGATCTCCCCGGCGTGCAGGTCGGCGATCTGGTCGACCAGGTCCAGCAGTTCGCGGTCGTGGCTGACCACGATCAGCACACCGGGCCAGGACCGGACGGCCGCGTACAGCCGCCGGCGCGCGTACAGGTCCAGGTTGTTCGTCGGCTCGTCCAGCAGCAGTACGTCCGGCCGGCGCAGCAACAGCGCCGCCAGCCGCAGCAGCACCGACTCGCCGCCCGACACCTCCCCGACCGTGCGGTCCAACTCGATCTGGCCGAGCCCGAGTTCGCCGAGGGTGGCGAGGGCGCGCTCCTCCACGTCCCAGTCGTCGCCGAGCGTCTCGAAGTGCTCATCGGCCGCGTCGCCCGCCTCGATGGCGTGCAGCGCGGCGCGCCGCGCGGCGATGCCGAGGACCTCGTCGACGCGCAGCCGGGTGTCGAGCGTGACGTTCTGCGGGAGGTGGCCGACCTCGCCCGTCACCCGCACGGCGCCGTCGGCCGGGGTGAGCTGCCCGCCGATCAGCTTCAACAGGGTCGACTTTCCGGAGCCGTTGACGCCGACGAGCCCGGTGCGGCCGGGGCCGAAGGCGACGTCGAGGCCGTCGAAGACGGGGGTGCCGTCGGGCCAGGCGAAGGACAGGGAGGTACAAGTGACGGAAGCAGACATACGGGCCTCGCGGTTGCGTGGTGCGGTCAAGGGCAGACGCGTATCGAGACACCGACGACCGACGGCGGGAGGGGAGCGCACCGGGGCACAGGAAAGGCCCTGCTCCGTCAGGACGGCTCATCGCCGAGGTCGCACGCTGCGCACACACCTCAGGTGTGTGACGCGGTGTCCCGGGACCTCAGACGAGCAACGTCCTTCTCCGATCGACGACAACAGAACCGTCATGCACGGTAGGAGCGGGCCGCGGACGGCGTCAACGCATTTACACGGCCCACCCCGGCCTCACCACCCCTCCCCACTCCGCCTCACCCCACCGCGCCAAGGAGACCCCGTGCCCCACGGTTCGCTCACGCTGCCCGCCCGGCTCCACCTGCTGGCCTGGGACACCGCCACCGGCGAGGTCTCCGGCGCCGCCCCGCTGGTCCGGGCGGGCGCCCTCACCGAACTGGCCCAGCGCGGCCTGCTCCGCGACGACGACGGCATCGCCACTCCGGCCGACATGGACACCCTCACCGGCGACCCCGTCCTCGACGGGCTGCTGGAACTCGTCCGGGAGTCCCGCCCGCACCGGTGGCGCGACTGGGTGACGCTGCACGCGCGCGTGACCGCGGACGCCGTACGGCAGCAGCTGGCCGCCGACGGGTACCTGCGGACGGAACGCAGACGCGTGCTCGGCGTCTTCCCGGCCGCCGGCGGCCACGTCCTGCGGCGCGTCGACGTGGCGCGGGCCCTTCAGGAGGAGGCGCGCCGGACTCTCGCGGGGCCGCTCACGGCGGTGTCCGCGCAGGAGGCGGCCACCGCCGCCCTCGCGGCCGCGGCCGGGCTGCCCACGCCGACGGCCCCGGCCGACGTGGGCGGGCGCCATGAGAAGCGCTCCGAGGGGCGTGCCGATGACCGCTTCGAGGGCCGCGCCGACGAACGCCTCGACGAACGCCTCGACGAACGCTTCGATCACCGCATCGAGGAGCTGGCGCAGCGCACCGGCGCGGCGGGGATCGTGCGGGAGCTGTGCGCGGCGCTGCGCACCACGGCCGTCGCGGCGGGGCGCTGACGGCCCACGCACACGTCTGATTCCCGCCAGCCGCCACCCTGCCCGGCTGATTGGGTGGGACGCATGACGAACGACATCCCCCTGCGCGACCGCGCCCTCGCCTTCCGTTCCCTGCACGTCCCGGGCAGGCCCGTAGTCCTGCCCAACGCCTGGGACGCCGCGAGCGCCGTCCTCGTACAGGACGCGGGCGCCGCCGCGGTCGCGACCACCAGTGCCGGGGTCGCCTGGGCGCTCGGCGCGGCCGACGGTGACCGGCTGGGCCGGGATGCGGCCCTGGAAGCCGTGCGGCGCGTCGCCGCCGCCGTCGGCGTGCCGGTCAGCGCGGACATCGAGAGCGGCTACGCCGAGGACGCCGACGGGATCGCCGACACCGTCCGCGCGGTGCTCGCGGCGGGCGCCGTCGGCGTCAACATCGAGGACGCGCTGCGGGAGAACGCGGCGGCGGGACCGTTGCGTGACGTCGGTGAGCAGGCCGAGCGGATCGCCGCCGCGCGCGAGGCGGCCGACGCCGAGGGGATCCCGCTGTTCGTCAACGCCCGGATCGACACGTTCCTGCGGGGTGCCGGGGGAGTTGACCTCACCCTGGAGCGGGCCGCCGCCTTCCGCGCCGCGGGCGCCGACGGGATCTTCGTCCCCGGGGTCGTCGACCCGGGAACGGTCGGGCTGCTCGCCGACGGCGTCGACGGGCCGCTGAACGTGATGGCGGGCCCCGGCGCACCCCCGGTCGCCGAGCTGGCCGCGCTGGGCGTCGCCCGCGTGAGCGCCGGTTCTTCCCTGGCCCAGGCGGCGTACGCACTGGTCCGCCGCGCCGCGCGGGAGCTGCTGGGCGCGGGGACGTACGGGCCGCTCGCGGACGGGGTGGACTACGGCGAGCTCAACTCGCTGTCCGAGGCGGCGCTCCGGCAGGAGTCACGTCAGTAGGCGTCGCGTATCAGCTCCGCCAGGTCGTGGTCGAGGTCCAGCTGCAGGTGCTCCAGGCCCACCGGCACCAGCTCGCCGCTGGCCCGCAGGAAGCGGCGCACGTCGGCCGAGTGCACGTGCACCACCGCGGTGCCCTCGGGCGCGCGGAACTCCAGGACGGTGCGGTCGAACCCGTACGGGCGCACCCGCACGTCGCCCTGCCCCTCCGGGCCCTCGAGCCCGGTCGCGAGCAGTTCACGCGAGAAGGTCCAGCAGACCTCCACACCCTCCAGGGTGGCCGGGGCCGGGAAGGTCATGCGGACCGCGAACGGGTCGCTGCGGTCGTACCGCAGCACGGCGGGGATGCTCGGCATACGCGGCGCCGCGGCGACGAGGCGGGCCTCCACGGGCTGCTCGATGACGGTGGTCAACGCCTTGCTCCCTTGCTGTGACGGCGAGAACGGGCTTCGGCGGTCGATGAGACCGGGCACTGGGAGAGACGACGGAATGGTCCATTCAGTGCGCACGGAGAGCTAGTGACCTCTGTCACCGCGTTCATGCGCGGAAGTGACCCGGCCCACCTCCCGGGCGCCGGAGCCGCGCTCCGGCCCACCTCCCGGGCGCCGGAGCGCGGCCGCGCCCGCTGAGGCCGGTGGAGTGAGGACGCCCCGGAATGTGAGGCATCGGCCGAGACGTGGGTACCCGGTCGCTCCCGGCGAAAGGAGTGACCCGACATGCCGAGCGGTTCGAGTCCCAAGCGGGAACGCCAGTACGAGCACATCAAGAAGAGCGCCGAGGACCGTGGCGAGAGCACCGGGCGCGCCGAGGAGATCGCGGCCCGGACGGTCAACAAGGAACGGGCGCGCTCCGGCGAGTCCAAGACGGCCAGTCGCACCTCGACCCAGGACAAGTCCTCCGGTCAGCGGGGCGGCCAACGGTCCGGCAAGGGGTCGCAGGGGCCGACCTACGACCAGTTGTACGAGGAGGCCAAGCGCCGCGGCGTCCACGGCCGCTCCGACATGAACAAGAGCCAGCTGCAGCGCGCTCTCGACGAAAAGGGCTGAAACGGCCGGACCCCGCGGAGCGGCTCAGGCGGGCGGCTGCCGGTACTGCTCCAGTGCCGGCGCCGTCCGGGCGGCGACGAACTCGGTGATGCGGTACTCGCACACCCCGGCGGTGACGAAGGGGTCGCCCGCGGCGATCTCCTCGGCGTGCGCGCGGCTGTCGGCGACGGCGAGGATCATCCCGCCCTCGCGGGGCTTCTTGACGCCCGCGGCGAGGAAGACCCCCTTCGCGAACTGCTCGTCCAGCCACGCCCGGTGCGCCTCCAGCTCGGCGTCGACGGCCTCGAGCGGGGCGGTGTAGGTCAGCTCCATCACGAACATGATCACGAGCCTACGCCGCCGGGCGCGCGGCCCCGTAGTCTCGTGCTCATCATGACGGTGAGCATCCCCGCGGGCTGGCCCGCGACCGAGGAGCAGGCGCGTGCGGTCCAGGACGAGCTGCGGGCCCGGGTGGTCCTCGGCGAGTCCGGCCCCCCGCCCGGAACGGGCCCGGTCACGGGCGTCGACGTGGCCTACGACGACGAACGGGACGTCGTCGCGGCGGCGGCCGTCACGCTGGACGCGGCGACCCTGGAGGTCGTCGCCGAGGCTACGGCGGTGGGGCGGATCTCCTTCCCGTACGTCCCCGGCCTGCTCGCCTTCCGCGAGATCCCCACGGTCCTCGCCGCCCTCGATGCGCTGCCCCGCGATCCCGGCCTGATCGTCTGCGACGGCTACGGCCTCGCCCACCCGCGCCGCTTCGGCCTCGCCAGCCACCTCGGCGTCCTGACGGGCCTGCCCACCATCGGGGTCGCCAAGAACCCCTTCGCCTTCACCTACGACGACCCGGGCGGGCGGCGCGGAGACGCCTCCCCGCTGCTCGACGGCGCCGAGGAGGTCGGCCGCGCCCTGCGCACCCGGGACGCCGTCAAGCCGGTCTTCGTCTCCGTCGGCCACCGCACGAGCCTGGACGACGCCTGCGCGCACACCCTGGCCCTGACCCCGCGCTACCGCCTGCCGGAGACCACCCGCAGGGCGGACGCGCTGTGCCGGAGGGCGCTGCGGGAGGCCGCGCCGCCGAAACCGCCCCCGCCCGTCACCGACCGTGCGGCGGCGGACCCGGCCCGGTCCTGAGGGCGCACCCTGCCGCGGCTGAGTACCGCGTGCCGGTCTGAGTACCCGTACGGATGTGGCGCGGCCGGCCCGGGCGGCAGGCTGTGCGGCATGACCACGCACCGCGCCCCCAAGCCCCTGTCCGACCCCGGCCGTCCCGTCGAGCGTGCCGTGACGGCCGCCCTGGTCCTCGCCGTGCTGGCGGGACTGGGCTGGACATTCGGGATGATCTACACCGTCGCGGGCTGGTCGCTGTAGCGGCCCGCCACTCCCGGCCGCCCCACGAAGACGGCCCCCCGGCGTTCCCCGACCGGCTCCCGGGCTCGCCGCCCGTGGAAGCCACCGGCTCGCGGTCGCCGGTGGCTCACCGGGCTGAAGCCGTCGGTGGCTCACCGGTCCGCAGCCGTCGGTGGCTCACCGGTCCGCAGCCGTCGGTGGCCCGCCGTCGCCGGTAGCTCATCGGCCCACCCCCCCCCGAACCTCACACGGCTTGCAGTCTCCGAGGCTCACCGGCCCGCCACCCCCGAGCCTCACCGGTCCCGTAGCCGCAGGCTCACCGGCTGGCCGCCACCCGGAAGACGATTCCCGCCTTGCGCAACCGTTCGGTGAGGGCGTCGCCCATGGCGACCGCGGTGGTGACCTGGCCGGCCGTCGGCGGGAGGCCGTCGAGGGCCAGCGACAGCGCCGACTCGGCGAACATCTTGGCCGTCTCGTCGTACCCGGGGTCGCCGCCCGTGACCTCGGTGAACACGCGTCGGCCGCCGCCCTCGCCGACGAACCGGACGCGGAACCAGCTCGCGGCCCGCTTCTGCTCGCTCGGTCCGTCGCCGGGCTTGAGCCGGTCCGACAGCCGGCGCCGGACCGGCGGCACCTGGGCCGCCGCGACGAGCCCGCCCACGGCCGCGACCCCGCCCAGCGCCACCGGAAGCCGCCGCACGGCCGCGTAGTGCCGGTAGCGGAAGTCGGGGCCGTAGCGCTCCAGGGCGCGCGCGGACCGGCGGACGATCTGCGGGTCGATGGTCGGCAGCGGCAGCGCCCACGCGCCGACCTCCCTGGCGAACCGCGGGGCCCCCGGCGAGGTGATCGCCCGGCGGCCCACCAGCCGGGGCTCGTGATGCCGGCGGTCGCGTTCGGCGGCCAGCATCGGCCGCACCCGGGCGAACTGGTTGAGCGCCGAGGCGAAGGTGCCGCCGGAGAAGGCCGCGTCCGCGGTGACGAACCCCTCGACGGACAGCGGCACGCCCTCCGGCAGCTGCCGGACGGTGAAGTACACGCCGAGGTCGTGCGGCACGGAGTCGAACCCGCAGGCGTGCAGCAGCCGCGCGCCGGTCTCCCGGGCGCGCGCGTCGTGGCGCACGTAGACCCGGTCCACGAACTCGGGCTCGCCGGTGAGGTCGAGACAGTCCGTTCCGGCGTCGGCGCACGCGGCGACGAGTTCCTCCCCGTAGGTGACGTACGGTCCCACGGTGGTCGCCACCACGCGCGCCTGGCCGGCGAGCGCGCGCATGGAGTCCGGGTCGGACACGTCCGCGCGCAGCACGCCGATCGGGTTCCGGGCCGGCAGCCGGTCCCGCAGCCGCCGCAGCTTCAGGTCGCTGCGGCCGGCGATCGCCCAGCGCAGCCCCTCGGGGGCGTGTGCGGCCAGGTACTCCGCGGTGAGCGCCCCGACGAAACCCGTGGCTCCGAAGAGCACGATGTCGTACGGGCGGTCCGCCCGGTTCAGCCTGTTCATGACACCCCTCGGTTCCGCAGTGCGCGCCGTCGTCGGCCGCTGAGGCTAGCGTGAGCGGTAGGGACCTGGCGAGTAATTGTCTAAGCGCTTGCTCGTCCAGGTCTTGTGCGGAGTGCGGTGCGTTCATAGCATCACCGGTGTTACATCGTTTGTGTCACACAGGTCGGGGCCGCGGTACGGCGGCCGCCGGAGTCACAGCGCAGGGGGCCGGATGACAGCGGCAGGAACGTCCGGGCGAGGCCCGCTCACCGGCGTGCGCGTCGTCGAGCTGGCCGGCATCGGACCCGGCCCGTTCGCCGCCATGCTGCTGGCCGACCTCGGCGCCGACGTCGTCCGGGTGGACCGCCCCGGCGGCGCCGCCCTCGGCATCGACCCGGGCCGTGACGTGACCAACCGCAACAAGCGCTCGGTGATCGTCGACCTGAAGTCCGCGGACGGCGCCGCCCGCGTCCTCGGCCTCGCCGCCCGCGCCGACATCCTGATCGAGGGCTACCGCCCCGGCGTCGCCGAGCGCCTCGGCGTCGGCCCCGACGCCTGCCACGCCCGCAACCCGAAGCTGGTCTACGGCCGCATGACCGGCTGGGGCCAGGACGGGCCGCTCGCCGACCGCGCGGGGCACGACATCGCCTACATCGCCCTCACCGGCGCCCTCGGCCTGACCGGCGCCCCCGACGCGCCCCCGGCCGCCCCCGCCAACCTGCTCGGCGACTACGCGGGCGGCTCGCTCTACCTCGTCGTCGGCGTCCTCGCCGCGCTGCACCACGCCCGCGCGACGGGCGCCGGGCAGGTCGTCGACGCCGCCATCGTCGACGGCACCTCCCACCTCTCCACGATGATCCACGGCATGCTCGCCGCCGGCGCCTGGCAGGACCGGCGCGGCGCCAACCTCCTCGACGGCGGCTGCCCCTACTACGGCACCTACGAGACGGCCGACGGGAAGTACATGGCGGTCGGCGCCCTGGAACCGCAGTTCTACGAGCGGTTCGTCGCCCTGCTCGGCCTGCCGGACCAGGCGGACGCCCGCACGGACGTCACGCGCTGGGACGAGCTGCGCGAGGCGGTCGCCGCCCGCTTCAGGTCCCGTACCCGGGACGAGTGGACGGCCGTCTTCGACGGCACCGACGCGTGCGTGGCCCCGGTGCTGACCCTGACCGAGGCCCCGCACCACCCCCACCTGGCCGCCCGCGGCACCTTCACCGACCACGGCGGCATCACCCAGCCCGCACCCGCGCCCCGGTTCTCCGCGACCCCCGCCTCCGTCCGCCGCGGACCCGCGCGGCCCGGCGCCGACACCGCCGACGTGGCACGCGACTGGGACGTACCCGACCTGACGTCCGACCCGACGAAGGACCTCGCATGAAGCGGCAGATCTTCGCCCCCGAGCACGACGCGTTCCGCGAGACCGTGCGCGCCTTCCTCGCCAGGGAGGTGCTGCCGCACTACGAACAGTGGGAGAAGGACGGCATCGTCTCCCGCGATGCCTGGCTGGCGGCCGGCAAACAGGGACTGCTCGGGCTCGCGGTGCCCGAGGAGTACGGCGGCGGGGGCACCGACGACTTCCGCTACAGCGCCGTCCTGGCCGAGGAGTTCACCCGCGCCGGCACCCCCGGACTCGCCCTGGGCCTGCACAACGACATCATCGGCCCGTACCTGACCGGCCTGGCCACCGAGGAGCAGAAGCGCCGTTGGCTGCCCGGCTTCTGCGACGGCTCGCTGATCACCGCCATCGCCATGACCGAGCCCGGCGCCGGGTCCGACCTCCAGGGCATCAGGACCCACGCCGAGGACCGCGGCGACCACTGGCTGCTCAACGGCTCCAAGACCTTCATCTCCAACGGCATCCTCGCCGACCTCGTGATCGTCGTCGCCCGAACCACCCCCGAGGGCGGCGCGCACGGACTGTCGCTGCTGGTCGTCGAGCGCGGCACGGACGGCTTCGAACGCGGCCGCAACCTCGACAAGATCGGCCAGAAGGCGCAGGACACGGCCGAGTTGTTCTTCCGCGACGTGCGGGTGCCCAAGGAGAACCTGCTCGGTGAACTCAACGGCGCCTTCGGACACCTGATGACGAACCTCGCCCAGGAGCGGCTGAGCATCGCCGTCGCCGCGATCGCCGCCGCCGAGCACCTGCTGGAGATCACCGTCCGGTACGTCAAGGAGCGTGAGGCGTTCGGCCGGCCGCTGGCCACCAAGCAGCACATACGCTTCGAGACCGCCGAGATGGCCACCGAGTGCGCCGTCACCCGCGCGTTCCTCGACCGCTGCGTCGAGGAGCACACCGACGGCGGACTCGACGCCGTGCACGCCTCCATGGCCAAGTGGTGGGCGACCGAACTGCAGAAACGCGTCGCCGACCGCTGCCTGCAACTGCACGGCGGCTACGGCTACATGACCGAATACCCGGTCGCCAGGGCCTTCACCGACGGCCGCATCCAGACCATCTACGGCGGGACCACCGAGATCATGAAAGAGATCATCGGCCGTTCCCTGCTCGCCTGACCCTCACCGAAAGGCTTTCCCGTGAGCACCGAAGCGTACGTGTACGACGCGATCCGCACCCCGCGCGGCCGCGGCAAGGCGAACGGCGCCCTGCACGGCACCAAGCCCGTCGACCTCGTCGTCGGGCTCATCCACGAGATCCGCGACCGGTTCCCCGACCTCGACCCGGCGGCGATCGACGACATCGTCCTCGGCGTGGTCAGCCCGCTCGGCGACCAGGGCTCCGTTCTCCCGCGGATCGCCGCCATCGCCGCGGGACTGCCGGACACCGTCGCCGGCGTACAGGAGAACCGCTTCTGTGCGTCCGGCCTGGAGGCGGTCAACATGGCCGCGGCCAAGGTCCGTTCGGGCTTCGAGGACCTCGTCCTGGCGGGCGGCGTCGAGTCGATGTCCCGGGTCCCGATGGGCTCCGACGGCGGCGCCTGGTTCAACGACCCGATGACCAACCTCGCCACCAACTTCGTGCCGCAGGGCATCGGCGCCGACCTGATCGCCACCATCGAGGGCTTCACCCGCCGGGACGTCGACGAGTACGCGGCGCTGTCGCAGGAGCGGGCGGCCACGGCGTGGAAGGAGGGCCGCTTCGACCGGTCCGTCGTCCCGGTGAAGGACCGCAGCGGCCTGGTCGTCCTCGACCACGACGAGCACCCGCGCCCCGGCACCACCGCCGACTCCCTGGCCGGGCTCAAGCCGTCCTTCGCGGACATCGGCGAACTCGGCGGCTTCGACGCCGTCGCCCTGCAGAGGTACCACTGGGTCGAGAAGATCGACCACGTCCACCACGCCGGCAACTCCTCCGGCATCGTCGACGGCGCCTCGCTGGTCGCGATCGGCTCCAAGGAGGTGGGGGAGCGCTACGGACTCACCCCGCGCGCCCGGATCGTGGCCGCCGCCGTCTCCGGCTCCGAGCCCACCATCATGCTCACCGGCCCGGCGCCCGCCACCCGCAAGGCGCTCGCCAAGGCCGGACTCACCATCGACGACATCGACCTCGTCGAGATCAACGAGGCCTTCGCCGCGGTCGTCCTGCGCTTCGTCAAGGACATGGGCCTGTCCCTGGACAAGGTCAACGTCAACGGCGGCGCGATCGCGCTCGGCCACCCCCTCGGCGCGACCGGCGCGATGATCCTCGGCACGCTCGTCGACGAACTGGAGCGCCAGGACAAGCGCTACGGCCTCGCCACGCTGTGCGTGGGCGGCGGCATGGGCATCGCGACGATCGTCGAGCGCATCTGAATCCCAGCGAACCGCACGCGACTTCTACGGAGACCTCCTCATGACCGAGAGCACCACCATCCGCTGGGAACAGGACGACACCGGCGTCGTCACCCTCGTCCTGGACGACCCCAACCAGTCCGCGAACACCATGAACCAGGCGTTCCGCGACTCCCTCGCCGCCGTCACCGACCGCCTGGAGGCCGAGCAGGACTCCATCCGCGGCGTCATCGTCACCTCCGCCAAGAAGACCTTCTTCGCCGGCGGCGACCTGCGCGACCTGATCCGGGTCACCCCGGACACCGCGCAGGAGCTGTTCGACGGCGGCATGGCCATCAAGCGCAACCTGCGCCGCATCGAGACCCTCGGCAAGCCGGTCGTCGCGGCGATCAACGGCGCGGCCCTGGGCGGCGGTTACGAGATCGCCCTGGCCTGCCACCACCGCGTCGCCCTCGACGCCCCCGGCTCGAAGATCGGCCTGCCCGAGGTCACCCTCGGCCTGCTCCCCGGCGGCGGTGGCGTGGTGCGCACCGTACGCCTGCTCGGCATCGCCGACGCGCTGCTGAAGGTGCTGCTGCAGGGCACCCAGTACGACCCGCGCCGCGCGCTCGACAACGGCCTGGTCGACGAGGTCGCCGCCACCCCGGACGAACTCCTCGCCAAGGCCCGCGCCTTCATCGACGCCCACCCCGAGTCGCGGCAGCCCTGGGACAAGCCCGGCTACCGCATCCCCGGCGGCACCCCCGCCAACCCCAAGTTCGCGGCCAACCTGCCCGCCTTCCCGGCGAGCCTGCGCAAGCAGACGAACGGCGCCCCCTACCCGGCCCCGCGCAACATCCTCGCCGCGGCCGTCGAGGGCTCCCAGGTCGACTTCGACAACGCCCAGGTCATCGAGGCCCGCTACTTCGTGGAACTGGCCGCCGGGCAGACCTCGAAGAACATGATCCAGGCGTTCTTCTTCGACCTCCAGGCCGTCAACTCCGGCGCCAACCGCCCGAAGGGCGTCGAGCCCCGCCAGGTCCGCAAGGTCGCCGTGCTCGGCGCGGGCATGATGGGCGCGGGCATCGCCTACTCGTGCGCCCGCGCGGGCATCGAGGTCGTCCTGAAGGACGTCTCCGCGGAGGCGGCCGCCAAGGGCAAGGCCTACTCCGAGAAACTGTGCGCCAAGGCAGTCTCCCGCGGCCGTACCACCCAGCAGAAGGCGGACGCGCTGCTGGCCCGCATCACGCCCACCGCCGACCCGCAGGACCTGGCCGGCTGCGACGCGGTCATCGAGGCCGTGTTCGAGGACCCGGCGCTCAAGCACAAGGTGTTCCAGGAGATCCAGCACATCGTCGAGCCGGACGCGCTGCTGTGCTCCAACACCTCCACCCTGCCGATCACCGTGCTCGCCGAGGGCGTCGAACGGCAGGCCGACTTCATCGGACTGCACTTCTTCTCGCCCGTCGACAAGATGCCCCTGGTCGAGATCATCAAGGGCGAGCGCACCGGCGAGGAGGCGCTGGCGCGCGCCTTCGACCTGGTCCGGCAGATCAAGAAGACGCCGATCGTGGTCAACGACTCGCGCGGCTTCTTCACCTCACGGGTGATCGGCCACTTCATCAACGAGGGCGTCGCCATGGTCGGCGAGGGCATCGAGCCCGCGTCGGTCGAGCAGGCGGCGGCGCAGGCGGGCTACCCCGCGAAGGTGCTGTCGCTGATGGACGACCTGACGCTCACCCTCCCGCGCAAGATCCGCAACGAGTCCAAGCGGGCCGTCGAGGAGGCGGGCGGCACCTGGCCCGGGCACCCCGCCGAGGCCGTCATCGACCGCATGGTCGACGAGTTCGGCCGCACCGGCCGCAGCGGCGGCGCCGGCTTCTACGAGTACGGGGAGGACGGCAAGCGCCTGCGCCTGTGGCCCGGCCTGCGCGAGCACTTCACCAAGGCCGGCCATGAGATCCCCTTCCAGGACATGCAGGAACGCATGCTGTTCTCCGAGGCGCTGGACACCGTCCGGCTCCTGGAGGAGGGCGTGCTGACCTCCGTCGCCGACGCCAACATCGGCTCGATCTTCGGCATCGGCTTCCCCGGCTGGACCGGCGGCGTGCTGCAGTACGTCAACGGCTACGACGGCGGCGCCGGGGCAGGTGTCGGCCTGCCCGGCTTCGTCGCCCGCGCGCGTGAGCTCGCCGAGCGCTACGGCGACCGGTTCACCCCGCCGGCGCTGCTGGTCGAGAAGGCGGAGAAGGGGGAGACCTTCACCGACGCGCGCTGACCCCGGTCACCGCCGCCGACCCATGCCCCCGCCGCCCCGGACCTCCGGGGCGGCGGGGGCGCGGCGTGCGCCGGGCCGGGCGGGCTCGGCACAGGGCCGGTCGGCCCCTGGCGAAGCGCGGGCGGCGCGCACACCCTGAGGATGCGGGGCCCGTCGATCCGCCAGGGGGGGGCGTCATGTCGCAGTCACGGCCAGTCCTGAGGAGACTGCTCACCGTCTCGTCCGCCTGGGTCCTCGGCGGCACCGCCGTCCTGGTCTTCGCGCCGGTCGCGGCCGCCGAACCGGCCACCTCCGTCGCCTATCCGCCGGGCTCCACCGCGACCCGCTATTCCGGCCTCGCCTTCGACGCCTGCACCGCCCCGCCGCTGACGACGCTGCAGGCCTGGAGCACCTCTCCGTACCGCGCAATCGGCGTCTACGTCTCGGGCGTCAACCGCACCTGCGCGCAGCCGGAGCTGACCTCGTCCTGGGTGGCCTCCGCGGCCCGGCTGAAGTGGCGGCTGCTGCCCGTCCACAAGGGCCTGCAGCCCCCCTGCGGGGCCCGCCCGACCGACGAGAAGATCAGCACCACCCCGGCGACCGCCCGCGGTCAGGGCACCGCCGCGGCCAAGGAGGCCGTCACCGCGGCCAAGGCGCTCGGCATGCTGCCCGGCAGCGCGCTGTACAACGACATCGAGCACTACAGCCAGACCGACACCGCCTGCCGCACCGCCGTGCTGTCCTACCTCTCCTCCTGGACCAAGGAACTGCACCGCGTCGGATACGTCTCCGGCGTCTACATGAACCTCAACCTGGGCGCCGCGCAGCTCGCCGACGCGTACACCTCCACCGCGTACGCACGGCCGGACGCCCTGTGGATCGCCCGCTACGACGGCCTCGACTCCCTCAAGGGCTGGTCCGGCGTCGCCGACGCCAAGTGGGCCGTCCACCAGCGCGGCAAGCAGTTCCGCGGCGGCCACGACGAGACGTACGGCGGTGTCACCCTGAACATCGACACCGACCGCATCGACGCGCCCGTCGCCACGGTCGCCCTGCCCTACCAGGTCACCAGCACCACCCCGCTCAACGCCCGCACCGGCCCCTCGGCCGACTACCCGGTCGCCGCGACGTACGCGCCGGGCTCCGCCCTGAAGGTGGTCTGCCAGGCACCCGGCGCCAAGGTCGGCACCACGTCCGTCTGGGACCGGCTCACGAACGGCGCCTACGTCTCCGACCGCTACGTCAGCACCCCCTCCGGCACCGGCTACAGCCCGCCGCTGCCGCGCTGCGCCTACCCGTACCAGGTGACCGCCCCGGCCGGGCTGACCGAACGCAGCGGCCCCGGCACCGGCTACGCGGCCGTCGGCACCTCACCGGGCGGCGCCCTGGCCTGGGTCACCTGCCGGCGCCCCGGCTCGACCGTCGGCACCACCAACATCTGGGACCGCCTGGACAACGGCCACTACGTCTCCGACCGCTACCTGGCGACCCCCAGCACCACGACCTACGGCAAACCGGTCCCACGCTGCTGAGCGCGGCTCAGACGGGCCGGCCCTCCCGCGGCTCGGACAGCCACTGCTGCAGTTCCTCCTTCAACGACCGCTGGAACGTCGTCAGCAGCGCCTGCACCACCAGCGGCTGCATGTGCGCGGAGAGCGTCCGCACGTCCTGCTGGTCCCGCTCGGAGACCTCGCCCCGGAACAGCCGCGACAGCTCGCGCGCGGCCGCCCGCGAGTGCTCCACCAGCACCGACCGGGCCGCGAGGATGGCGTCGTGGGACAGCGGCACGTCCAGCAGCTCCACGGCCAGCCGGAGCTGACCGCAGTCGACGCGGTAGCCGTCCCCCTCGGGCCGCACGACGTTCATGGCCGCCAGCCGCTCCATGTCGTCCTCGTCCAGCGGCCGCCCCGCCCGGCGCCGCAGCTCCTCCGGCGTCAACGTCTCCACCGCGTCCGGCGCCCAGGAGGCCACCACGGCCCGGTGGATGGCCAGGTCCCGGTGGCTCAGGTCCGGCGGCAACTGCCCCATGTAGCGCTCGATCGCCGCCAGCGTCATGCCCTGGCGCTGCAGCTCCTCGATGAGCGCCAGCCGGGCCACGTGCCGCGGCCCGTAGTGGCCCACCCGCCGGGGACCGATCACCGGCGGCGGCAGCAGCCCCTTGGTGCTGTAGAACCGGACCGTGCGGACCGTCATCCCGGCCCGCGCGGCCAGCTCGTCGATCGTGAGCGTCGGCTCCTCGGCGTCGGTCGTCATGTGCAGCAGTATCGCTGTCACACCAGTACTGCGAAACCTCCCGGACCGCGCCCGTTCCGAGCCGGTCCGCTGTCTGCCGGTCTTTCGCTGCCGGTCCGCTGTCCGCCGGTCTTTCGCTGCCGGTCTGCTGTCCGCCCCGGTCCTCCGCCGCTGATCTCCTGCCGCCGGCCGACGGCGGTCTCTAGGGTGGGCCCATGACGAAGATCGCACACGGCGGCCCGGTCCGGGACCACCACGCCCGGGGTGACGTCGCGTGAGCCGGGACATCGATGTGCTCGTCCTGGGCGGCGCGGGCGTGGACACCGTGATCCGCGTGCCCCGGCTGCCGCTCCCGTACGCCGACAGCTACCTGATCGGCTCCGGCATCCACACCCGCGCCGGGCAGACCGGCGACTTCGTCGCCCTGGGGCTGGCCGCGCTCGGCCTGCGCACCCACCACCTCGACTGGCTGGGCGACGACCCCGAGGGCGACCTGGTCCGCGCGCTGCACCAGGAACGGGGCGTCCCGCTGACCGCGGTCCCGCAGCCCGCCGGCACGAAACGCGCGGTCAACCTCGTCGGCCCCGACGGCCGGCGCCTGTCGCTGTACGACGGGACCCGCCGGCACGACGACGACCGGTTCCCGGAGCCGGAGCTGCGCGCCCTGGCCACCGCGAGCCGCCACGCCCACGTCGCGATCACCCATCCCTGCGCGCACGCCCTGCCGCTGCTGCGCGAGTGCGGGGTGACCGTCTCCACCGACCTGCACGACTGGGACGGCGAGAACCCGTACCACGAGCCGTTCGCCCACGAGGCGGACCTGGTCTTCCTGTCCGCCGCCGCGCTCGGCGACCCGGAGCGGACGATGCGCCGCATCGCCGAGCGGGGCCGGGCCCGGATCGTCGTCGCCACGGCCGGCGCCGAGGGCGCCCACCTGCTCGCGGACGGGGAGCTGAGCCGCGTACCGGCGGTCGCGCCGCCCGCCGAAGTGGTCGACTCCAACGGCGCGGGCGACGCCTTCGCCGCCGCGTTCCTCTACGGCCACCTGCGCGGCGAGCCCCCGCGGCGCTGCGCCCGGTACGGCGCGGTGGCCGGCGCGCACGCCTGCACGGTCCCGGCCACCCGGACCGGGACGATCAGCCGTGACGAACTCCTGGCCAGGGCAGCCGACCCGCACCCGGCGGACCCGGCGCCCCTGTAAGCCCCGCGCCCCCGGCGCCTTCGCAGGCCCCGCCGCGCCTGTGCGGTTTCCCCGCCGGGGCGGCCGGGCCGGCGGGGGAAACCAGGCCCAATGGAACTCATTCTTGGCCGCGACCTTCTTTCCCCACCTCGGCCGCGGCAAAACCGCCCAAAGGCGGGG
>NZ_JBVIIE010000082.1:0-31180 GCF_055569945.1 Streptomyces sp. NPDC031340 | reverse complement strand
GAACTCCTTGGGATACGGCTTGGGCACTGCGACATCCTTCCAGGCCGCCTCTCAGCAAGCCAGGTCAGGTGTCACCCAACCCTGCAGCAGTCCCTACCCTCGCCAAGTGCGAGTGGATCAAGAAGGGCTTGCCTCTCTGCCTCATCGGCGACTCCGGCACGGGCAAGTCTCACCTGCTGATCGCCCTGGGCACCGAGGCCGCGATGGCCGGCTACCGAGTCAAGTACGTCCTGGCGACCAAGCTGGTCAACGAGCTGGTCGAAGCCGCCGACGAGAAGCAGCTGACCAAAACCATCGCCCGCTACGGCCGAGTCGACCTGCTCTGCATCGACGAGCTCAGCTACATGGAACTCGACCGCCGCGGCGCCGAACTCCTCTTCCAGGTCCTGACCGAACGCGAGGAGAAGAACAGCGTCGCCATCGCCTCCAACGAGTCCTTCAGCGGTTGGACCAAGACCTTTACCGACCCCCGCCTCTGCGCGGCCATCGTCGACCGCCTCACCTTCGGCGGCAACATCATCGAGACTGGCACCGACTCCTACCGTCTCGCCACCACCCGCGCCCGCGCGGAGCAGCAGGCCGTCGGCTGAACCGGACGCGGGAGTGCCTGCCGGGCGACGTGGGCGACCTACCCCTGGCGCAGAAATTCCCGCAGGTCCGCAGCTACAGCCGTCATCCCTTCACCGGCTTCGATCACGGTCGTCACCGTGCACTTCCAGTCACCGGGAAAGAAGCCGGACCGAAGCGTCCAGTCCAGATACACATGACCACCCGAGCCGAAGGTCGCCGTCACGACCAGGTGGTTGTTGATCCAGACCCGCTCCCCCTCCCAGCCACGAAAGTCGCGCGCGAGGCCGTCGAAGAACTCACTCATGTCATCCCAGACGGTGACGGTCACATTCTCGAGCCGTGCACGCACACCATCAGCAACGGCCTCCACCGCGAAGACGGACTCGTACTCATCCGCACGCGACCAGTCGAACAACCGGACAGAGGTCGCCAGCGCCCCCGGCCCCCGCACGACGAGCTCAGCTTGCCCTGGCCCCACCTCGATCAGACTCATCCGCCGAAGGATACGGACGTCGACACGTTGACGACATCACGATTCCGTGGCCAAGGACCGTTGCTGATTCTCATCAACATTCGACGGCCCAGCAGCAGCCATCTGTTCCCAGCTCCCACCGACAAGTGCTCTTCGTTCTGACCTACGTAGCCAGTCTGTTCGTCGAGGGCGGTGAAGATGTCGTCGACGAGCCGGGTGGCCATGCGCGGGGCCTTGGGGCGGATGACCTCGACGAGTTTGCGGCGGCCGGCTTTGCGCAGAGCGGCCGGGGATCCGTAGCGCTCCAGGAGCCAGGTGATGGCGGGGTGGTCCAGGCGGGGGCCCAGGACGCGTTCCAGCGAGGGGTGGAACTGGGTGAGCAGGCCGCGGATGCGGTTGGAGGTGCGGTTGGCCTCGCCGGCCAGGTCCTGGTCGAAGCCGGCCAGCATGGTCAGCTCGGCGGTGATCTCGTCGGCGAGTTCGAGGGAGCGCAGGGTGTGGGGCATGGTGCGGGCGGCGTCCGCGATGACGGCCGCGTCGCGGGCGTCGGTCTTGGCCTCGCCCGGGTAGAGGTCGGCGATCCGGCGCATGGCGAGTCCGGGCAGGTAGGCGACCTTGCAGCCGGCATCCCGGGCGACGGTCAGCGGGAGGGCGCCGATGGAGGCGGGCTGGTCCACGACCACCAGGACGGTGCCGAACTTGGCCTTGAGCTTGTCGAAGACGGCCCGCAACTGCGGTTCGCCGTTCGGCAGGGCCTTGTCGAAGACCTTCTTCCCGGCCGGGACGAGTCCGTGGCCGTGATGGTTGCTCTTGCCGACGTCCAGGCCGAGGAAGACGCCCATCTCGTCGATGTCGATCACCGTGCCCCCACATGCGTCGATGCTGTGCCGGCCTCGGCGTTGGGGCCGTTCGCGCGCATCCACGTTATGCAGACCTGCCGCCCGCGAGTGGCCCGGCATTGCGCCGGGCCGGGCGGTGGCCGGACCTCTGGTCAGCGTCTGTGACGGCGCCCCTCGGGCCCGGTGACACCACCCCCCAGGTCATCGACTCCAATGCCGTTGCCTTTGGTGCTGTCGACCGGTTGAGCCGGTGTGCTGATATCCCGTCTGGAGCGGCTGGGGCTGGGAGTCTTGACCCGGTCGTGCCCGCCAGAGCTGGTGGACCGGGTGGTCAATGAGGCCGGTCGCTCGGAGAAGCGCCGGCGTCTGTTGTCCGCTCGGTTCACGGTGTACTTCGTGCTGGCAATGTGCTTGTTCCCGCAGGCCGACTACCTGGAGGTTCTGCGCCTGGTGAAGACCGGCGATCCGGGCCTGCGGCCCTGGACGGGGGTGAACAAGTCCTCACTGACCAGGGCCCGGCAGCGGCTGGGATGGACCGTGATGCGGGAATTGTTCCGAGCCGTGGCCCGGCCACGGGGCAGGGAAGACGATCTCTTCCGCAGGCTGCGGGTGCTGGCCCTGGACGGGACGCTGCTGGCCGTGCCGGACTCGGCGGCGAACAACGACGCCTTCGGCAAGTCGGGATCACAGCGCGCTCCGATGGGGTATCCGCAGGCCCGCGTGGTCGCCGTGGCCGAGTGTTCCTCCCACGCGGTGCTCGACGCCGTGATCGGCGGGTTCAAGGAGTCCGAACGGATCGTCTCCGACGCCCTGGACGCCCACGTCGGGAGCGGGACGCTGTTGCTGGCCGACCGCGGGCTGTGGGGCCTGGCCCGCTGGCACCGGCTGCGCGACCAGGGCACTCACCTGCTGTGGCGGATCGAACGGCGAAAGGCCCGGAGAGTCCAGGACGTTCTGTCCGACGGCAGTTACCTGGCCCGGATCGAGGCGAACAAGCACAGCAAGGCGGCCGGGACGGTCAAGGCCCCACCAGCCCTGGTCCGGGTCATCGAGTACCGCATCGACGGCCAGCCGGACATCATCCGGCTGATCACCAGCCTGACCGATCACGGAAAGTACCCGGCCGCTGAGCTTGCCGCGCTCTACGCGCGGCGATGGGAGATCGAGCTGGTCTTCGACGAAATCAAGACCCACCAGCGCGGCCGGCCGGTCCTGAGGTCACAGACCCCGGACGGGGTGCGGCAAGAGACCTACGCGCACCTGATCGTGCACCATGCCACCCGCGATCTGCTGGACGAAGCCGCCCGACTCCACCGCAGTACGGCAGAGCGGACCTCGTTCACCCGGGCCCTGCACATCGTCCGCCGCACGGTGATCTCGCCGAGCGGCTTTTCCCCCCTCCGCCCGCAGACGCGACCGTCGCCTCGGGCTCGCCGAGATCGGCCGCAGCTTGTTACCCCGCCGCCGACCCCGTGACTGCCCCCGCAAGATCCGCTCCTGCATCACCGGCTACGGCAGCAAGCCCCCCGGAGAACCCGCAAGCCACCGCCGTTCCCCGGTCGTCGTCACCCTGAACCACCGATGGCACGACCACTAAAAGCAACGGCATTGTCATCGACTCGACAGGGGGCAACAGTCATGCCGGGCCCGGAGGCCAGCGGCCCTCTTGCAGGACCTCGAAGAACATAACGGGGGCGGCCGGCTGCGGCGTACGGGTGGCGGGCGACGCGGGCGGCTGCCTGTTCGGCCTGGGCAGTGAAGTCGTGGGCCGTGGCGGGCTGGTGGGCGTGGGCGGCGGTGAGCGCCGCCATGCCCGCCGCTTCCATCTCGGCGGCGGTGGGCCGGGAGCCCGTGGTCAGGTGGGTGCGCGCCTCCGTCAGCAGGTGCAGGGCCTCGCCGGTGCGGCGCAGCGGGGTCGCGGCCGCGCGGGCCGCGACGGCGAGCACCACCGGGTTGCCGGAGCGGCGGGCCGCGGCGCCGGCCCGGCTCGCGTAGGCTCCGGCGGCCTCGGTGCGGTCCTGCTTGACCGCGAGCTGGGAGGTGAGCACTCACGCCTCGGCGGCCCGGGCGGCGCCGGCCTGGCCCTGCTCGGTGCTGTGCACGGTGCAGCAGCAGCCGGCTGAGCCAGGCGTAGGCGCCGGCCGTGAACGGCGTGCGGGCCGCGGCGAGATCAGCGTCCGGTACCCCCGCCGCCGGGCCATCGGTGGCTCACGGCGCCAACGGCCGTACGACGCTGCGGCTCCCAGCACATCCAGCACGCTCCGTCGGTGCCTCACGGCACCGATCCCCGGCGCCCGGCCGGACGCCGGGACACCGTCACGGCCGTACGGCCCGCCATCGGCAACGGAAGGGCGCACAACGCCCGCCGCCATACGGCCCGTTCGCCGCGGGCTGTCCATCTGCATGACCGCCACCACGTCGTCGCGGCCCGGACGGCGGTGCACCGGCCGGGCCGACACGGGCCGGCGCCCGGCGTGTCGCGTCAGGTGCCGTCGGCGCGCCGCGCGCCTCGGGGCGGAGTTGATGTCGTCGGCCGGCACCGCCCTGCTGCTGCGGGCGGCGCGGTCTGGCCCGATGCGGCGTGTTCGGCGGCCGCCTCGACGTCGCCGGGGGTGGCCCAGCCGTCGTAGCGGGTGCCCAGGGCGGTGGTCGTCGTTCTGGGGACGAGGCGGCCGTGCAGGACGTCGGCGACGAACTGGGCCAGGTCCCGTTCCTCAGCGTGGTCCCAGTTGGCGTGGAGGGGACTGTGCCAGAACGGGCTCGGGTCGCAGACCTCCGCGCAGGCCACGACGCTGAAGCGGCTCACGAGCGGGTACAGGCGGCTCCACGGTCCATCCGGCGCTCCGGGCCGGTACAGGCGGGCGGCGGGTACGTGGTCGAGCCAGCGCGCGCCGCGGTGCGTGAACCACACCACGGCGACCTCGTCGTCCTGGTAGTGGCGGGTGCGGGCGAGGACGTCGTCGACGGGCGCGGAGGACACCTGCGCCTCCAGTGCGGTCCGCCGGCCTGCTGCGGCGGTCACGAGCACGTCGGCCCGCCAGCCACCATGCGCGGCACCGGCTTCCAGTTCCGCTTGGTGGCCGGTCTGCCGCGCGGCAGCGGCCAGCGCCCGCTTGAGGCTGCGGTGTTCTTCCGTGTCGCCGGCGGCGGCAGCTCAGCGGCGTGAGCCGCGACGAGTGCAGTCGTCCGCCAGAGCACATCGGCGGCGTCGGGGAGCGTGACGTAGCAGCGCTTCCAGATCTCGCCGATCACCCCCATCAGCGGGAAGGGCTGAGCGAACTCCGGCAGTCCCTGGTGCCGACAGCCGCCGCCGAGGCGGAAGCGCTTCTCATCTCAGGGAAGGTGATACTTCGACCCGCCTCGGGTCAGCGTCACCTTCAGCTCGCGCAGGGCGGGCATGGCCACGCCCAGCAAGTCCAGGTCGTTCGCTGCGACGTGTGGAAGCCGCGCCATCGCCACCCCTCCGCGTCCTGATCGAGGAACGGCGAACCGCCCAGGCCTGCAACCCCACGTACGTCCTCAACCCTATCGGCCCCACTCCACCCTGAGACGCGTCGGCCAGCTCATGGCCGACCTTGGCATCTGCGACCGCCGGCGCGTCCTGGCCTCGGCGCCCAGCAGCAAGGAACGCCTGCTCGAACTGTTCCAGCCAGGATCCCGACCAGCACCAACAACGACGCGCAGGACCCGGCGATCAACCCTCTCGCCGGGTCCTGCGCAATGCGGCGTCAGCAGCTGCGGGCAGGCCCTAGTCTGCGTCTGTGAGCCACGACGCCCACTGGAACCCCGGCCAACCGTCCTTCACGCCCCGGACCAGCAGACTCACCCGTCTCAGCCGCCAACTCGCAGCCCGAACACAGGATTAGGCAGCAGAGTCGTCGGCGTCCGCAAAGACAATGTCGGTGCCCTTGCGGGTGTGTCACCGAGGAGTGCCGCCGGTTCACTTTGCAGCAGGTGTCCCGACGGGCGCCGGCCGCGGCCCAGCGGCGCGTGTACCGGTTCGCACCGGAGGGAGCGTCGTCCCGCTGAGTCGACCGCCGTGGGGCACACCGAGCGCCCGGGTCACCGCTGTGGGCGCATGGCGGCGCACGACATGTCGATCATGCGTCGTCGGGTTTCCGGGTCGGGGGAACCCTGTTCGCGGAGCATGCAGGCAGCCAGAAGAGCCTTGACATCTGCGCGGGTCAGATCGGCTCGCACCGTACCCGCCTCCCGGGCGGCGGCTATCAAGGAGTCCTCCACAGCCGTGAGGTCGTTCTCCCAGGTAGCTGCTGCTTCAACCGTGTAGCCCGCACCGGCCAGCGCCTCGCCCAAGCCACGGTTGGCGGCCGCCTGCTCGACGAGGAGGGCGAAGAACTCGAAGAAGGCCGTGGCCGGTTCGCCCGTTGCGGCAAGGTCCCGCCCCGCATGGGCGAGCTCCTCGATGAGATGCAGCACGACCGCCTCGTACAACGACTCCTTCGTGGGGAAGTGCCTGCTGACAGTCCCGGTCCCGACCCCGGCCCGCCGGGCGATCTCAGCCACCGGCACGGCGAGACCCGCCGAGGCGAATGCCTCCCTGGCCGCTTCCAGTACCCGCTTGCGGTTGCGCTCGGCATCCGCGCGCACGAGGCTCACCTCCGGTTCTATGGTCTGGATGCCGGTCCGGCACCTCGACCGGGACGGACAGCCTGATCATAGGCCGCCCGCATGCGAGAGACGGTGCCCGCGGAAACTTGCACATCGAGGGCCGCGCGTACGGAACTTCCGGTGCAGGCGGGTTCCAGCAGTCGGTGGCGGCGGCCTCGACGAGGTCGGCGGAACGGCCCGGAGACTCACACCGGCCGCTGTCCCGGCCGCGGATTCCTCTCGTCGGTCGGCGACATCAAACGGGATGCTCATCCCGTATAGTTTTCCGGGAGGCGCATCCCGGTTAGGTGGCCGGGGGGCTTCGACGCGCAGCGCCGGAGATGCGAGACCTTCCGTGAACGCATGATGCGCGCATCCGCCCAGTTCGAGCAGGAGAGTCACTGATATGAGCAAGATCTGGTTCGTCACAGGTGCGTCGCGCGGTTTCGGGCGCGCTTTCGTCGAAGCGGCACTCTCCCGCGGGGACAAGGTCGCCGCCACCGCGCGCGACACCGGTACCCTCGCGGATCTCGCGGACGCCCACGGGGACTCGTTCCTGGCGCTGAAGCTGGACGTCACCGACCGGCAGGCCGTGAACGCGTCGGTCAGCGAGGCGCACGCACGGTTCGGCCGTCTCGACATCGTCGTCAACAACGCCGGATACGGCCTGTTCGGCATGGTGGAGGAAGTCACCGAGCAGCAGGTCCGTGATCAACTGGAGACCAACTTCTTCGGAGCACTGTCCGTAACCCAGGCCGTCCTGCCCATCCTGCGTGACCAGGGCAGCGGCCACATCGTGCAGATCTCCTCCATCGGCGGGGTCGCCGCCTTCCCGTCGCTCGGGGCGTACCACGCTTCGAAGTGGGCCTTGGAAGGACTGTCCGAGTCCCTCGCCCAGGAGGTCGCCCCCTTCGGCGTCAACGTCACGCTCGTCGAGCCGGGGCCCTTCGGCACCGACTGGGCCGGCCCCTCCGCCGTCCACGCCTATCCCCTCGACGCCTACCAGCCCATCCGGGACGCCAGTGCCGCCCAGGCGCCCCGCACCACCTTCGGAGACCCCACGGCTGCCGCCGCCGCCCTGCTGGAAGTCGTCGACGCCCAGCAGCCGCCGCTGCGCGTCCTGTTCGGCGCCATGCCGACCCAGATCGTCAAGGGTCTGTACGCCAAGCGGCTCGAAACCTGGGCGGATTGGGAGAAGGTCTCCATCGCCGCCGACGGCCGGTGAACGGTCGATGAGAACCGGCGCCGCGCGGTGCCTGGGCCCTGTCGGCAGCCCGACAGTGCCCTGGTCCCCCGCGGCGCCGCATTGTCCTCCCTCCGTACTTCCGTCCGCCGTGCGGTGCCCTGCGCGCTTGGCGATCCGGAACGTCGATCAGCGGCACTCAGCGCCGCCGCCCCCATGAACATCAGGCTTCCGAGTGAGCGGCAAGTGTCCCCATCACCCGCAGGGGAGCCGATGGACAGGAGATGTCACACGAACATCGGGGTGGAGCCGTCCCGCTGCGCCTGGAGGAGCAGGCGCGGCCGGGGCGGACACCCTGCGCGGGCGACATCGCCGCGGGACTGCACCGGGACTTCCGGCTCGTCGCCTTCGACCTGAGCGGACACGGCCGCAGCGGGCACAGCAGGATCTGCGAATCCCAGAGGAACACCCAGTACACGAGCTCGGTCGACGAGATAGGCGTGCGCCTCACCCGCCACGGCGTCGTGCATCTCGCGGAGGTACTGGAACCCTTCCGGTGACCAGCACGCGCACGCCCCTGCCGTGCGGACGTAGGCCCCCACCAGGGTCAGACCCTCGCGCCTCGCCAGGTCCAGGGCGTAGTCGGACGCCCGCAGCGACATGTCCGATCCGTTCACGGCGACGATCAGTGACCGCCTTCCCCCGCTCCCCGGTTCACGGGGCGAGGGAAGACCGTCATTCGTGGTCATGCCAGGCTCGCTCGGTGAGAGAGGGCCAGGGCCGACGGCGGGCTTGCCCTTGCGCCGGTTCACCGCCTCCGCCACGAGGTTGAGCACGAGTCCGGCGACCGCCCAGGCGGCGACGACCCCCACGTGGCCGACGACACCCTCCCCGCCGAAGCAGAGGACGGAACGGACCGACTCCAGTGCCCCGGGCGTCGGCAGGACGTCGTGCAGGACCTGGAAGAACACCGGCTCCGCGTGGACCGTCAGCGCACCGCCGGAGGAGGGCACACCGAGGAACATGAAGAGCAGGACGCCGGGCAGGGAAGCGAGTGGACCGATGTGCCGGGCGAAGACGGCGGTCACCATCGACGCGCAGAACGCCATCAGCCAGCCGACACCCACCACCTGCCCGGCATGCCCCTCGAAGGCGCCGGTGACCGGTCCCGCCAGGAGCCAGATCGAGACGGCCATGAAAGCCGCGATACCGGCGGCCGCCGGTATGTAGCGACGCACCTGCAGCAGTTCGGGCGTGGCGGCGCTGGCGATGACGGCGAACGGGAAGCCGGAGATGGCGAAGCCGACGGTGAGGTAGAGGCTGACGGTGCCGAGGCTGTCCCGTCGGGGCAGCGGTACCAGGTCCTCGGTCCGCAGGCCCACGTGCTGCTCCTCCGCCACCTGTGAGAAGACCGCGGTGGTGGTCTGCTTCAGGCCGGCACCGGCGGCACCGGCGACATACCCGACGGCCTCGTCGTCCGCCCGGGCGGGAAGGACTCGGAAGGTTGCTGGGGACCGGCTGGTGCATCGCGCTGACGAAGATGCCCACGAGGACGAGGACGAGGTATCTCGCCCTGTCGGACCCCGCCTTCGCCTGACGCGTGGCCGTCGGCTCGGTAATTGTCATGGGTCGAGTCCTTGTGCGGGGTGGCGGCGTGGGCACGGTTCAGGCCGGGGTCAGCGTGCCCGGACCGACGGGGTCGACGGCGGGGCCGCGGGGCGTGCGGTCGGGGCCCGCCTTCCTGCGAGAGCGCAGGAGGTCGACACTCGAGGTCAGCAGGAGGCCCGCCACCGTCCAGACGGCGAGCACGATCAGGTGGGCGCCGGCACCGTCACCGCCGAAGTACAGGATCGAGCGGAGTGTCTCTCCGGCGGCAGGCAGGGGCAGCACGTCGTGCAGGTACCGGAAGAATCCCGGTACCGCGTACTGCGACACGCTCAGGTTGGAGGCCGGCAGACCGAGGAAGACGAAGAGCGCGATGCCGGGCAGTACGGCGAGCGGGCCGACGAGGCGCGCGATGAGCATCTGCGTCATGCCGACGGCGAAAACGGTCAGCCAGCCGAGGCCGACGACCGCTGCCGCGTGTCCCTCGACCGCTCCGATGACGGGTCCGACGAGCAGCCACACCACGACGCTGATGAACGTCGCCCAAGCCTCTAACGAGGTGGACCGTGCGGCGCAGTGACGCCAGTTCGGGTGCGCCGCCCGTGATGATGGTGACGGCCAGGTATCCGGCGAGCATCCAGCTCAGCGTGATGAACAGGGGCGTGACGCCCATGCCGTCGTGGAGAGGGAGCGGAGCGACGTCCTTCTCAGCCAGCGTGAGGTGCCCAGCAGTAGGACAGGCCGGTGCCGGTGCCGCCGGTGTGACGGTCCCTTCGGGACGGGTCTTCCCCCTCCTCACCGGGGTCATCGGCCAGGAGGTCGGCACGAGCCATGAGGTCGTCGCTCACCACAGGTTCCACCCGCTGGCCACTTCACCGTCCGAAAAGGTGGGCCACCGGGCAGTTCGCGGCATCGCCGGTGCCGTCGTGCGGATGCTCGTCCGGCTCGGACCGAGCGGGCAACCGCTGTACCTCACTCATGACCTCTCGCGCGTGGTCCATCGCGAAGGCCCGGCTCGCCGGGTTGGTCGCGATGATGTACCGGCCGTCGAGGAGACCGTCCCATGCCGCGCGAGCCACGAAGCCCGGATCCTGGGCGCGGAGATCGATGGCCGGGGCAGCCGCTTCCGAGGCGCGCGATGGCATGAGCGCGCCGGGCTCGGTGCGCACCGGGCCCGGCGCGAGCAGCGACACCGACACACCCGTGCTGTGCAGGTCACGGCGTACGGTGTCGGTCAGGCCAAGTACCGCGTACGCGCTCGCCGTGTAGGTGCTGACCGACGGGGCATGGGGCGGGACACCCAGAGAGTGTTCCGATCCGACGTTGAGGATCGCCGCGTGCTGCCAGGCTGCCGCAGCCTCCTTCAACTGCTCCGCGAAGGCCCGGATGCCGTGGAACGCGCCCAGGA
This sequence comes from Streptomyces sp. NPDC031340, assembly GCF_055569945.1. NCBI lineage: Bacteria > Bacillati > Actinomycetota > Actinomycetes > Kitasatosporales > Streptomycetaceae > Streptomyces > Streptomyces sp. NPDC031340. The sequence goes on along the minus strand of NZ_JBVIIE010000082.1, from coordinate 20,495 downwards.
TCCCCACTTCGAAGACCCGCTTGGCGGCGGCGGGATCCGCACTGTCCACAGGTCCGGCTCCGTCGGCGACCGCGGCGTTGTTCACCAGGACATTGGCCCTTCCGTACTCGGCACGCACGAACTGCGCGAGTTCGGCCACGGACTCGTAGTCGGCGACGTCGACGCGGCGTGCGACCGCCCGGCCGCCGGCGCGCGTGATCTCGTCGACGGTCCCGGCGAGGTCGACGAGGTCGGCGACCACGACGCCGGCGCCGCGCGCGGCGGCTTCGACGGCCAGCGCTCGTCCGACACCCGTCCCGGCGCCGGTGATGACGACGACGTCGTCCTTGAGATGGTCCATGCGGGCGCTCCTCACTTGAATCGGTGCCCTGAGGCCGCCGTCGGTGCGACGAGCGCTGTGCGGCGGCCGAATCGGTGCGACTGGTTGACGAAAGACCGGGCCCGGGAGCGCGGAACGTGGCAGGCGGACACATCGAGCCCGGACAGCTCGGTCGGACTCAGCGCCGCCTACCGTCCGAGGACGCCTCGCGCAGCTTGTCGATGATGAAGAGCAGGGTGTTCCGCAGTTGGTCGCGGAACACCGGATCGCCGGCTTCATGCCCGGTGATGAGCTTGGTGACCTGCGGGAGCAGTTCGGGACCGAACGACGTGAGAGTGATGAGGAGGGAGAGAATCCGCGGATCCAACTCCTCAGGAAGGTTGCCGTCCTGCTGGTCACGCTCGATCAGCATGGTCTGGTGGGTGTACGCCCTGGCCCTCACCGGCGCCATGCGGATGCTCCCGCGCGAGGCCGTCGCGCACTCGACGCCCTCCCATGCCAGCAGGCGACGCCACTTCTCCCGCTCCCGGGCTCCCTGCTCGGTGAAATGCGTGTTGATGACTTCTTTGATGTCCGTTTCAGGCAGGGAACCCCACATTCTCCGGCCACCCTCGACCATGCTTTCCAGAACTGCGTCGTAGAGCTCCGCCTTACGCCCGAAGTAGTAGTAGATGAGCTGCTTGTTGACCTGCGCCCGGGTCGAGATCTCATCGACGCGTGTGGCCGCGAAACCCTTCTGCGAGAATTCCTCCACCGCAGCCTTGAGAATGCGCTCCTTACTGCCGATTCCCACACCCGCGGCCCGCGACTTCCGACCCACCTTTTTCTGAGATGACATAACCCTGTACGGTGTATTTTCGGGTAATGCCAGACGGTCACGAGTCCCGGCGTCCCAGCGCAGCGATCATGCCGGAGCCGCACGGCAGCGACCGTCCCGCATCTCCCCGAGGGAGAAGCGGGACCGGTGCCGCGACCGCGTTCCTGCTATCGCGCCGCCCTGACGCGGGCAGCCGACCTCACGCCTGGGCCACAGGCAAGGACATCAACTGGTTGATGAAGACGGACCAGCCGCGCTCGGGCTGCCCGTTGAGGCGGAGATGCAGGCCGCGCCGGTGAATCTCCTCCCACAGGACACGGATCTCCAGCTTCGCCAGGTACGCGCCGATGCAGCGATGCACTCCGCTGCCGAACGCGAGCGTGTCCGTCTCGGACCGCCACGGGTCGAACCGGTCCGGCTCCGAGAACACGGCGGTGTCCCGGTTCGCCGATGCGAAGTACATCACGAGGACGTCGCCCTCACGAATGCGCTCGCCCGCGAATTCCACGTCCCGGGTGGCTGTTCGGGCCATCTCCATCGGCGGGCTGATCAGCCGAATGAACTCGTCGGCCACACGGTCCCCGCGCCCCTCTGCGATGGCCCGGTCGGTCGCATCCTTGATTTCCGGGCTTTCCAGGTACAGGCGCATCGACTGGCCGATAGCCGTGTGCGTCGTCTCGAAGCCGGCGACAATCATGAGCATCATCCAGTGCAGGAACTCGTCCTGGGTGAGCTCACCCCGTTCGACGCAGGCACCGAGGGCGGTGAACATGTCGTCGTCGGGGTGCGCCCGCTTGATCTCCTGAATCTTCCCCGCGTAGACCGCGATCTCCTGGATGACCTCCAGCATCCGGTCTCCGGTCCCCTCCCCCTCCTTCAGTCCCTCGGTGTTCTGGGCGGCCTGGAAGATCTTGATCGCCCAGTTGACCATGGCGGGCTGGTCCTCGGGCGGCGTACCCAGAACGCGCGCCAGCACCCTCGCCGGAACGGTCTGGGCGATCTCGGTGACGTAGTCGAACTCCGCCATCTTCTCGATGCGGTCGAGTTCCTCGCACACCACCTGCCGCACCCACGGCTCGAAGTTCGCCACGACTCTCGGTCCGAACCCCTTGGCCGCCGCACGACGCAGCCGGCTGTGGTTCGGCGGGTCGTTCATCATGATGTTGTTGCGGTTCGGGTGATCCGGCGGCGTGTTCGTCGAGGGGTAAGACCCGCCGCGTGTCGAAGTGAAGGTCTCGGGGTCCTTCTCCACGGCGACGATGTCCGCGAAGCGGGTCACCGCCCAGAACCCACCGTTGCTCGTTCCGATCGTGGTCGGCTGCCAGTACAGGCCCGGCAGTGCACGCATCCGTGCGAACGCCTCATACGGCACCCCCTCCACGAACGTTCGGGGATCCGCCAGATCGGGGAAGGCTGCCGACTCGGCTGATTCGAGTGTCGACGACATCATTGGCTCCTCACACCATCAGCGACATGGAATCGCGTCTACGGACATGTTTCAACCATCTATATAGTTGAAACTGGGGACGGGGTGGCGGGTACCGCCTTCAGGAGGTCCCGGGCGAGCACGGAGGGATCCGCGAGACGGTCCGCGTCGACCAGGGCTCGCTGCGCCACAAGTTTCTTGGCCACGGCGAAATCACGAGGACTGCACACCACGTCGGCAGCGCAGACAATCCCCTGCCTGAGGTAGAAGACGGCGAACCGGCGACCGGTCGCGGCGTCGCCGCGCACGACCAACTGGTCGTAGCCCGCGGACAGTCCGACCGACTGCAGCTTGACGTCGTACTGGTCGGACCAGAACCACGGCACGCTCGTATACGGCCGCGGACGCCCGACGATCGCCTCGGCCACGGCACGCGCCTGGTCCGACGCGTTCGGCAAGGACTCCAGACGCCGCAGACCACCGTCTTCGGGGTCCGGATGCCGGGCGACGTCCCCGATCGCGTACACGTTCGGGTCGGAGGTCCGGAGGTGTTCGTCGACGACGATCCCGTTGGCCACGACGAGGCCGGCCGCTTCGGCCAACTCGGTGTTGGGTACCAGTCCGACCCCGACGAGGACCACGTCCGCTTCGATGCGTTCGCCTCCGCGCAGCAGAATGGCCGTGATGTCGCCGGACTCCGTCTCATACCCCTCGATGGTCGCCCCCAGGCGGATGTCGACTCCCTCCTCACGGTGGACCCGCTGGAAGAACTCGGAGACGAGGGGGGCCGTGACGCGCGCGAGTACGCGCTCCTGCGCCTCCAGAACGGTTACCCGCAGCCCGACGCGTCGGGCGACCGAGGCGACTTCCAGCCCGATGTAGCCGCCTCCGACCACGGCGAGGCGGGCACCCGGGGCGAACCGCGCACGCAGGCGGTCGATGTCTTCCAGCGTGCGGATGTAGAACACGTTGGACGCCGACTCCAGCGCGTCCACGGCGAGGCGCCTCGGCCGGCCGCCGGTCGCGAGGACCAGGGTGGAGTAACCCATGGTGTCCCCGTCGTCGAGCATGACGGTCCTGGCCTCGCGGTCGATCGCGGTCGCGGTGGCACCCAGGTGGACACCGATGCCCTGCCGCGCGTACATGTCCGGATTCCGGATGAGCAGTTCGTCCGGTTCCACCTCGCCGAGGAGGTATGCCTTGGACAGGGGCGGCCGGGCATAGGGATATGCCGCTTCTCCGCCGATCAGCGAGACCGTGCCCGTATAGCCGGCGGCACGCAGCGCGGCGGCCAGTTCACCTCCGGCCTGCCCGGCTCCGATGATCACGACGCCCTGCGCGCTCACCTTTGCACGTCCGGTATGTGAACGGTGATGCCGTCGAGGTCCGCGCTGCACTTGATCTGGCAGCACAGCCGACTGAACTCGGTCGGTTCGGCGGCGGTCACCTCGAGCATGTCCTCCTCTTCGGGGGTGCGGGGAGGAAGGGACGACGCCCACTTCTCATCCACGAAGACATGGCACGTCGCACAGGAAAGATCACCACCGCACTCGCCGACTATCCCGTCGACCAGGTTGCTGACGGCGACGCGCATGACGGACTCACCGTCCTGCGCTTCGTGCGACTCGCGACGGCCGTCCGGCTGGACGAAGACAACCGTGGACAAGGGAACCTCCTCTTTGCACACATCCCAGTTTTCAACCAACTGGTTAATTTAACGTAACATGGGATCTGGCTTGTTACCAGCGTTTGAACGCGGCTTTTGAGGACGAGCGGGATCCCCGATCGCCCCGCGGGGAACACGAGGACGTGCCCGCCGAGCGGTCCCTTCACGGAGGGACGGGCCGCTGGGGTCACGGGCAGGCGTGGGCCGGTCCGGCACGGCGCACCGGTCCGGTCCGCCGATGGCAGAAGTGGTCAGCGACCGGGCTCCACTGCCGCGTCGCGGCTTGGTCGCTTCAGCTGTTCACGGCATCGCCGCTGTCACCGGGCAGTCCGGCGGCGATCATGCGAAGAGCCGTGTGGATGATGCCGGTGGGCGCCGTCCCGGAAGCCACGTCGTCGAGGTCGGTGACGACGAGATCGACGAGCTCGTCGCTGCGTTCCTCTGGTCAACCGCGTCGTGCCCGCGGACCGGGTCCTCGACGAGGCGCTCGCTCTCGCGGCCGCCGTCGCGCGCAACGCCCCGCTCGCGGTCCAGGCCAGCAAGCGCATCGCGCTGGGCATCCGGGACGGCGTGCTCGCCGGCGAGGCCGCAGCCTGGCGGATCAACACGGCCGAGAGCGACCGCAACAAGGCGACCGGGGACGCCAAGGAAGGCCCGCGCGCCTTCGCGGAGAAGCGGACGCCGGTGTGGCGCGCGCGCCGACCGTTCCCCGTCCAGGCCGCCGGGCCCCCGGGCGCAGCGCATCTTCCCGGGCCGGGCTGCGGCCGGGCCCCACGTGCCGAGGAGCAACTCCATGAGTGTCACGGTCACGTCCCACGACCACGCCGCCATCGTCACGATGGCGTGGCCGGAACGGAGCAACGCGCTGGGCCCCGACAAGGCGGTCGAGGTCGCCGAAGCCCTGACGCAGGCGGGCCGGACACCGGGGGCGGCCGCCGTCGTCCTGACCGGTGAGGGCGCCTTCTGCGCGGGCGGGGACCTGCCCGCCATCCTCGCCGCGATCGAGGGCGCGGACCTCGCGGAAGTCGAACACATCGTCTATGGACGCTTCCGGCAGATCGCACGCGCCCTGCGCGACTGCCCCCTCCCCACGGTGGCGGCCGTCGACGGCCCGGCGATCGGTCTGGGACTCGGCCTCTGTCTGTGGTGCGACCGGCGTTTCGCCGGCACCGGAGCGCAACTGAAACAGGGCTGGGCCCGCATGGGGCTGATCCCGGGGACCGGAGGGGCCGCCCTGATCAACCGTCTCGCGCCGGGCTTGCTCTGGGAGTTGCTCGGCGACAGGTCGGGGCGGCTCAGCGTGGCCCGTGCGGCAGCGCTCGGGGTACTGACGCAGGTCGACTCCGCCCTCGACGCCGCCATCGCCTGCCCCGCGGCTCTCGCCTCGATCGGGGACGAAGCCCTGCGCCGGTACGTGGAGCTCGGGCGTTCCGCCCTGCCCGACGACGGGTACCTCGCGCGATGCGCACGCGTGCAGTCCCTGCGTCTCGCCTCCGAGGACTTGGCCGACCGTGTGGCCGACAGCGGCCTGTCGGCCGCCGCGGCTGACGGTTTGGGCGGACGGACGGCCGTTACGCGGAGGGGGCCACCTCCAGCCAGATCGACTTCTCCTCCGTGTAGGCACGAACCGCCTCGATGCCGGCCTCGCGTCCCAGGCCGCTCATCTTCATGCCGCCGAAGGGCACGTTCTGGGAGAACATCCGCCAGGTGTTGATCCAGACGACGCCGGCTTCGATCTGCCGCGACACCCGGTGCGCCCGGTCCACGTTCTGCGTCCACAGGCCGGCCACCAGACCGAAATCCACGTCGTTGGCCAGCCGCACGGCCTCCTCCTCGGTCCTGAAGGTCAGGAGGGCGCCGATGGGACCGAAGATCTCCTCCTGCGTCAGCCGCGAACGGTTGTCGTCGACGCCGTAGACGGTCGGCTCGACGAACAACCGGCCGGTGTCACCCGGGACCTCCTGTGAGATCCGGCCGCCGCACAGCAGGCGGTGCTTCTCCTCGGCGGCGATGCCGAGGTAGCCGCTCACCTTGGTGAAGTGGGCGGGAGACGCCATCGGCCCCAGAGCGACGGACGGGTCGAGCGGGTCGCCCGCGGTGAGCCGGCCCAGCGCCTCGCACAGGCGCGCGGTGAACTCCTCCGCGATCGTCTCGTCGACGAGAATCCGTGACCCGGCGTTGCACGCCTGGCCGGTCCCCGCCGTCAGCCCGGTGACGACGCCGGCGACGGCACGGTCCAGATCGGCGTCCGCGAAGACGATGTTGGGACCCTTGCCCCCCAGTTCGAGGACGGAAGGAACGAACCGGGGGGCGAGGGCGGTCGCGATGGCCTGGCCGGCGCGTGTGGAGCCTGTGAAGGCGACCTTGTCGACGCCGGGGTGCCCGACCAGGAGACGACCGGTTTCGGCCGCGCCGGTGACGACGTTGATCACGCCGGGCGGGAAGCCGGCCTCCTGCGCGAGGCGGGCCAGTTCCAGCGTGGAGACGGGGGTGACCTCGGAAGGCTTGATGACGACGGTGTTGCCGCAGGCCAACGCCGGGAAGATCTTCCAGCCGAGCAGGCCGAGAGGATTGTTCCACGGGGCGATGGCCGCGATGACGCCGAGCGGTTCCCGTACCGTCCAGGCCTGGTGATGCGGGACGTTCGGTTCCAGCGTATGGCCGTGCAACGACTCCGCGAGGTGGCCGTAGTAGCGGATCGCGCTCGGGATACTCCGGCAGACCATGGACATCTCGGTGATGGTCTTGCCGTTCTCATGGACCTGGAGGCGCGCCAGCCGGTCCGTCTCGGGGGCCACGAGCTCCGCCCACCGCTCCAGCAGGCGCAGGCGTGCCGCCACCGGCGTGGCACGCCACCCGGGGAAGGCCGCGGCGGCGGCCCGCACCGCGCGGTCCACGTCCCCGGCCCCCGCTTCGGGCACGTAACCCCAGGGCTCGTCGCTGTAGGGATCGTGGCAGCGGAAGACGGAGCCGTCGACGGCCCCCGTCCAGGCGCCGTCGATGAGCATCTCGTAGTGCGTCTCGGGATCGAGCTCGGGGAATCGGTCGATCTGCTGAGGATTTTTCTGGCTCAAGGGTCAACTCGCGTTCGGGTTGCGGGTGCGGAGACGGGTCCGGGACCACGAGAAGGAGAGACGAGTCCGGGACCACGGGCGAGAAGGTCAGGCGGTCGCGCAAGCCGCGGCGGCTGGCGTCCCGTTCTCGTCGGTCGGCGAGGACGGGTCCTCGTCGCCGGCGAAGACCGCTCCTTCACGGACCAGCGCGGTGATCTCCTCTTGAGTGAGTCCGAGAATACGCGTGAGAACCTCTCGCGTGTCCTCGCCGAGCCGGGGCGCGGGCTTGCGGACACCACCCGGCGTCCGGTCGAGCCGGAAGGCGGTGCCGCGCTGCACGATGGGGTCGCCCGGCACGGACCGGTGGAAGCCCAGTGCCTTGAGCTGCTCGTCGACGAGCACCTCGCCGGCCACGAGCACGGCCGAGGCCGGGACACCGCGTCGCTGCAGCTGCTCGGCCAGTGCCTCCTTGCCGTGTGCCGTCGTGCGTTCCGCGATGACGCGGTCCAGTTCGTCGTGGTGGGTCCGCCGCCCCGCCGCGGTCGCGAAGCGCGCGTCGTCCCGCGTCCCGGGCAGGTCCAGTACCTCGCACAGGGCCGCCCACTGGGTGTCGTCCGTGACCGAGAGGGCCAGCCACTCGTCGTCACCGGAGGCCGGGTAGACGCCCTGCGGGGCGTACTCGGGGTGCCGGTTGCCGAGCGGTCCCGCGACGGTACCGGTACGGGAGTACTCCAGCACCGCCTCTCCCACGACGCTGGTCACGGCCTCCCGCTGGGCGGCGTCCACGTGGACGGCCTCGCCGGTGGTGTCCCGCAGGCGCAGCCCCGCCAGGGCGAGCCCCGGCGCGAGGTAGGACACCAGCTGGTCGGGGTAGTTGACGTTGTTCCCGCTCCACAGCGGGTGTTCGTCGTCGTACCCGGTCATCGCCATCACGCCGCCGAGTCCGTCCAGAGTGGAGCCGAAGGACACGAAGCCCTGCTCCGGTCCGTTCAGACCCTGACTGCTCAACGAGAGCAGCACGATGCGGGGGTTGGCCCGCTTCAGGGCGTCGAAGCCGATGCCCAGCCGGTCGAGCACCCCGCGCCGGAAGTTCTCGACGACCAGGTCGGACCTGCTCACCAGGTCCAGGAAGATCCGTCGGCCGGCCTCGGTCTTGAGGTCGATGGCGACGCCGTGCTTGTTGCGGTTGGCACTGGCGAAGGTGGGGCTCTGGGCCGGTGCCGCGCCGTCCGGGCCGGCGGCGATCTGGGTCCAGTTGCGGAACGGGTCGGTGTAGGTGGTCGACTCCACCTTGATGACTTCCGCGCCGAAATCGGCCAGGACCTGGGACGAGGCGGCTCCCGCGGTGATGATGCCGAGGTCCAGGATCCTGAGGTGGGACAGGGCTCCGGGCGCTGTGCTGGGGGCGCTCATCACTCGTTGGTCTTCCGCAGGGCGGCGGTGAACGCCATGGCCCGGCCGCCGTGGTCGAGGGCGGCGTCCCAGTCCATGAGGTGCTCGGCGCGCAGCGCGTTCTTGGCCACGTCGAGGGCCGTACGGTCGAACGAGGAGATGTGTTCGGCCAGTTCCTCGGCGCGGGCCAGCAACTGGTCCGGGGCGACAACCTCGTTGATCATGCCCCAGCGCAGCGCGGTTTCCGCGTCGATGCGGCGACCGGTGAGAACCAGCTCGGCGACGTGCTTCGGCAGGACCCGGCGGACGGTGCTGGGGCCGGCCATGGCTGCGTAGACACCGAAGGTGATCTCCGGGGCGCCGAAGGTGGCGGTCTCGGCGGCGATGGCCAGTTCGGCGTTGTTCACCAGGGTCAGGCCGCCGCCGAGGGCGTAGCCGTTGACCGCGGCGATGAAAACGGCCGGGTGCGCGGCGATGCGGCGCTGCGTGGCCAGCCAGGAGTTCGGCTCCAGCGCGGTGCCGCGGATCTCGGGGCTGTCGTCCTTCAGGTCGACGCCGGCGCAGAAGCTCTTGTCCCCCGCGCCGGTGAGGACGATGACGCGGACGTCCTCCTCGCGCAGCTCGTCGAGCACCTCCCACAGCCGGAGCTGGAGCGGGCGGCTGACCGCGTTGCGCTTCTCGGCCCGGTTGATCGTGACGACCGCGTACTGCTTCTTGCGGTCGACGAGCAGGAGTTCGGAATCGCTCATCGTTGTTTCCCTTTCCTACAGAGCTCGAAGAGCATGGTTCGTCGCCGGCTGCGGCCGACGGCCGTTGAACTCGACCGCGACGGCGGGCATGACGCCCTGCCCTCCGGGCCCCTCCACCATGAGTCCGCGAGCCTGGTACTGCGGGGACGCGATCAGGTCCTCCGCGGTGCAGACGGGGCCGACCGGGACACCCACCGCCTGGAGACGGGCGTACAGCTCGTCCTTCGTCAGGCGGGCGACGATCGACTCCAGCGTCTCCTGGAGACGGTCGCGGTGGGTGACCCGCTCCGGGTGCGTGGCGAACTCGGGGGCGCGCAGGGCCTCGTCGGGGAACACCTCCAGGACGCGCGGCCAGTCCACGGGCCGGTAGTAGAAGCCGAAGTGGCCGTCGGCGCAGCGCAGGACCATCGGTCCCGACCGCTCGCCGCGGTTGAGCGGGGTTCCTGCCTGGTGGTAGACGCGTCCCTTCCACTCCAGGTAGGCGACCGTCTCCAGACCCGAGACGACGACCGTCTGTCCCTGACCCGACCGGTCGCGTTCCGCCAGCGCGGTCATCACACCGGTGAAGGCGATGCAGCCCAGCGAGTACGCGACCTGGTGGCCGCCGAGTTGCAGCGGTTCGCGCTCGCGTTCGCCCATCAGGGCCAGCAGCCCGCCGGCGGCCTGCAGGGTCAGTTCGGTGCCCTGCCAGTCGCTGCGCGGGCCGTCTTCGCCCATGTCACTGGAGAGGACGTGGATCTGGTGTGCCGGCCGGGGTCCGGAGGCCGGCGCCCGTCGCAGCAGGACGACGTCGGCCTCCTCCACGGCGGCGGACTGCTCCGTCGCCGTTCGCTTGCCCGCGTCGAGGTAGTCGCGCGTCGCGCCCGGGACGGAACGGAAGCCCGCCCCGGGTGTCGACACGGTCACCTCGGCCCCCAGTGCAGCGAGGTACATGCCGCAGAAGGCGAGCCCGATGTCGTCCGAGAGCTCGACCACGCGGATTCCCGACAGCGGGGCCGCGCTGCTCATGCGGCGCGGGGCCGGAACACCGGCATCGGCAGGTCGTCGGCGCCCATCGGCTCGAACCCTACGGTCAGCGGCATGTCGATGGTGTACTCCGACACCTCGATGCCGTCGATCGAGCTGATCAGGATCGGGCCCTCCGCGAGCTTCACGAAGGCGACGGGGTACGGGGTCTCGTCCTTGAACGCCTTGAAGTACGGCTGGTGCATGACGACCCAGGACCACAGGGTCGCCTCCCCGGAGCTCTCCATCCAGGTGACGGTGTCCTTCAGACAGCTGGGGCAGTTCGCCATCGGCGGGAACCAGTGTCCGCCGCACGAGGTGCAGGTCTGGATCACCAGCCTGCCCTCCCGAGCGGCCTCGAAGAGCGGCTCGAACGTGGGGGTGACGGTCGGAACGGTGCGCTCAGACTTCATGGCGGATCAGTCCTCTCGCTGGAAGATGTGGGAGGTGACGATCGGGGAGACGCAGATGTACTGGGAGGTCCTGGCCCCGGCGACCTGGCGGTCCCCGCACTCGCCGCGCAGCTGGCGCACGGCTTCGACCTGGAGGCCCCAGCCCTGCATGTAGCCCTCGCTGGTGTGCCCGCCGCTGGTGTTGACCGGCAGCTCGCCGTCCAGGGCGATGCGGCCCTTCTGGATGAACTGCCAGCCCTCGCCCTGCGGTGCGAAGCCGAAGTGCTCCAGCGAGAACAGCACGATCGGGGTGAAGTTGTCGTAGATCTGCACGCAGTCCACGTCGGAGGGCCCGATGCCCGAGCTGGCGCGGAGACGGGCGGCCACGTCCTCGGAGGAGGCGCGGAAGAGGTCCTCCTTGGTGTAGTGGTTCGTCAGGTCGCCCGCACCCTCGGTGGCGACGATCTTCACGACGGGCTGCCCGGTGTCACGCGCGCGCTCGGCCGAGGTGACGATGATCGCCACACCGCCGTCGTTGATCATGCAGTAGTCGTAGAGGCGGAGCGGCTCGGCGATGAACCGTGAGGACAGGTAGTCCTCCTCGGTCAGGTCGGACTTCATCACCGCGACCGGGTTCTTCTGCGCGTTGGCCCGGTTGCTCAGCGCGATGGGCGCGAGGGCGCCGTCCGGCACGTTGTACTCGTGCGCGTACCGGCGGTACATCATCGACACGTAGGCACCCGGCGAGGTCATGCCGTAGGCCATGTCGAACTTCATGTCGTTGGAGCGGGCGTTGTAGCCGCCGCTTCCGCCGTCCCCGCCGTAGGTCGCGCCGGCCGAGCGGCCGTTGTTGCCGTAGACGCAGGCGACGGTGGTGGCCAGGCCGGCCTCGATGAGGGCGGCCGCGTGCTGGATCACGACGCCGGCCATGCGACCGGCACCCTCGTAGGTGTTGACCACCTTGGGGTAGCGAAGGCCCGCCATCGTGCAGAACTTCTCGTAGCCGTCGATGCGGCTGAGAAGGACGCCGTCGATGTCGTCCTTGGAGATGCCCGCGTCGGCGATGGCAAGGTCGAGAGCCTCAAGGCCGAGGGCGTATTCGGTGCGGTAGGGGTCCTTCTGGCGGTAGATCGCCGAGAAGTCGGTGGTGGCGACGCCGATGACGGCGGCTTTGGTCTGTGCCATGGGGTGCCTTCCGTAAATGTGCCCCCGCCGCAGCCGTGGCGGCGACGGCCGGGGGGCCGGCTTCAGAGGCTGTCGACGAGGCTAATCTCGCGACATCCAAGTGTCAACCATACAGTTGGTTGAAACACCGCGTGATGCTTCCGGCGCTGGTCGGAGAGGGTCCGCAGGGTGTGTGTCACCCTTTCCACCAGGGCAGGCGCGCCGTGGGAACGAGGACCCTGCCCTCGAACATCCGTCGCGCGGTGCGCTGGAAGGAGGCCCGCTCGACCACAGGTTCCTCCTGGGACTGTTCGAGGCCGATGGAGACCGCTGTCACCCCGCTGGGATGGGCCAGGCGGTATTCGCCGCTCTCGTGCGCCGACTCCCGCGTGACATCGTGGACGACGGTGCCCTTGAGGCGTGCCGCGACGCCGGCGCACACCGAACCGGTGCCCATGAACGCCTTGTGGACGTCCCAGTGGGACACCGCGCGCACGTGCACGTCGCCGTCGGCGGCCGGCAGCGTCCTGCCCCGCAGATCCACCCAATCGGCCGGCGGCCCCACCAGGACGAGGGCCGGCCGGATACGTGCCTCCTCATCGGCCCGTGAGACGTCGCCGGCCCAGCCCAACCGCACGGCGACGGCGCGACGGATCGCCGCGGCACGCTCCCTGAGCTCGGTGTCGGCGAGCAGTTCCCGGTGGCTCTCGGCGCCGGTCGCTCCGATACTGGCGGCCGGGACGAACGCGAGCGGGATGGAGACGTCGACGACCGAGAGCTCGATCTCGCCGAGTCCCTCCACGTCGATGACGTCGCGCCGGTGGCCCGTGGGGAGGACCAGCCCGGTCTGGGTCCCGGCGCTCTCCCTGAAGTCCAGATCGATCGGACTGCCGGTGCCGGGGACGCCGGCCATGGCGTAGTCACCCGTCGTCGCCGCCCGCCCGCCGGCCGTACGGACGGTCGAGTAGATGACCTTGCCGGTGTTGGTGTTGTAGATCCGCACCACGGTCTCGGGGCCGGTGACGGGCACGATCCCCTCGTCGATGGCGTACGGGCCGACGGCGGACGAGATGTTGCCGCACAGCATCGACCAGTCGATCATCCGCTCGGTGACACCGAGCTGGACGAAGGTGTAGTCGACGTCGGCGTCGGCGCGGTCGGACGGACCGACGATGGCGAACTTGCTCCGCAGTGAGTCGCCCGCGCCCAGCCCGTCGACCTGCCGGACGTCCGGAGTGCCGTAGGCCGCCCACAACCAGTCGGCCAGTTCTTCGGGGTCCTGGGTGGGCAAGGCCTCGTTCCGTACGAGCAGCGCGTTGCTCGTACCGCCTCGATACCAGACTGCGGGGACCGCGACCTGGTCACCGGCCAGCTCCCGTGCTCCCCCGACCGGGGTTTCAGTCATGCGACTCCGTCCTTTCGTCTGCTTGATTCCGCTCTCCGGCCAGCACGGCGAAGAGGCGGCTCACGAAATCCCACATACGCTGCGCGTACTCCGAGCTGTTGGCGTCGAGTCCGGTGGTCAGCTTGATGACCTGCGGAATGAGGCTCCCGCTCATCCCGAGCAGGGAGATCAGGATGCTGAGCATCTCGGGATCCAGGTCTTCCGGGACCTGCCCGGCGGCCTGCGCCCGGCGCAGCAGGTCCGTTTGGACCTGGTAGGCGGCTGTCCGGCGTTCTTCCAGCAGGATGTCCGTCTCGGCCTCGGGGTCACCGTACTCGACGCCCTCCCACGCCAGCAGTCGGGACCAGTTGAAGGTGTCGCTGGGCCGGTGGAAGATCTTGTGGAGGCCGTCCTTCAGATCTGCCGTCGAGACCTCCTGCCACAGCGGTGCGACGTGGTCGACCATCCGGCTCAGCACGGCGTTGCGCAGGCCCGCCTTGCTGCCGAAGTAGTAGTAGATGAGCTGCTTGTTGCAGCCCGCCTTGCGGGCGATCTCGTCGATACGCACCGCGGCGAACCCCTTGGCGGCGATCTCTTCCGCGGCCGCGGCCAGGATGCGCTCCATGCGCGGCAGTTCGTCCTTGGCCTTGGTCCGCTTGGCGGTCTGCTTGCCCGACATGACATTCCCTCTCTGACACCGGATCGGCCGGAAGGGCCCCAGTCGCGCGCCCGGTATCCGGCTCCCGGCTATCTTTGCGTACGGGGCACGTCCAAGGTCAGGCCGTCCAGCGCGTCCGTGACCTCGATCTGGCAGGCCAGCCGGCTGCGGCCGTCGGGCTCCTCCGACGTCACCTCCAGCATGTCGGCCTCCTCGGCGCTGATCGGGGGAAGCCCGTTGGCTCATTCCGGGCGGACGAAGACGTGGCAGGTGGCACAGACCAGGCCGCCACCGCACTCGCCGATGATTCCCGGCACCATGTGGGACAGTGCGGCCTTCATGACCGTGACGCCGCCGGGGGCGTCGACCGTGACTTCGGCGCCCGAGTCCTGGACGAAGGCGATACGGGGCATGACGTTCCTCGGTCTTGCGTGATGTCCGGTGTGAAAACGGTTGACGCGGCCTCTGTTCCAGGACGGCTCAGGCGCCGCGGACGGCGTCGAGGAGTTCCTGAGCATGCGCCTCGGCGAAGGGCCGCGACGCGTCGTTGGTCACCGCGACGTACGTCCCCTTCAGCACGGCGTCCCAGGCGAGGCGAGCCACGAGGTCCGGGCTCTGGCCGCGCCCCTCGACGGACTCGGCGACCGCGGACGCGTGCGCCATGGCCTGCTTCACCCCTTCGGTGAGTACCCAGCCGGGTGCCAGCAGGGTCACGCCGACACCGGCGGCGGCGAAGTCACGGCGGAGGACGTCGGTGAACGCGAGCGAGGTGTACTTGCTGATGGTGTAGGTGCTCAGTGGGGGCACGTAGGGCGGCACGCCGAGCGAGTGCTCGGAGCCGACGTTCAGCACGTGCGCGAAGCGACCCTGGGCCGCCGAGGCGGCGAGCGGTTCGGCCAACGCCCGCAGACAGTGATAGGTACCGAGGATGTTGATCTCGAACTGCCGTCGCACGGTAGCCGGGTCGGTGTCCTGCAGCATGCCGAAGGCCGTGGACCCGGCCGCATTGTTGACCAGGACGTCGACGCTGCCGAACGTCTCGATCACGCGGGGCACCGCTGCGGCGACCATGTCGTAGTCCGCGATGTCGACCTCGACCCACATCGCCTCACCGCCCTCGGCCACGATCCTCTCGACCGTCTCGTCCGCCGGCTCGGGGGACGCGATGACCAGCTTCGCACCGCGCCGGGCAGCCTCCCATGCCAGCGCCTGCCCCACGCCGGTGCCCCCACCGGTGACCACGGTGACGGCGCCGTCCAGTGTGTTCCCCATGATGTTCCCCTTCGTTCGTCGAGTCCCGCTGCTCGGACACCGGCCGGCCTGGACGGCGGTGATGTGTCCGTCTGCCGCGAGATACCGGTCGTCCCATGACCGAGTCCGCCACCTGGCCGTGCCCGCGTCGCCGACCGGGGTGAGTACAGCCGCAAGATGGAGTCCCCGATCGTCACGTGCAGGAGCCCGGCCGCCAAGCGGTTGCCCGACCAGGGAAGGACTCGCACTCATGCTAGCGATTTATCAACCAACTAGATAGGTGAAGTTAGGTACGCGTTTCACCTCACGCCCGGAACGGGTTCTGCCCTCGCACGGCGGCCGCGACACCCCGTCGGTACGCCGGGGCGGAAGACGCTGAGGATGATGAAGTCCGCGCACAGCCCGTGGTCGGCCACCACATGGGCGATGGCCTCCCCGGCCCGCAACCGAGAGCGAACTCTCCCGCCCGAGCGTCCAGCAGTCCAGCAGTCCAGCAGTCCAGCAGTCCGCAGAAGACGCCGGGAATGGCTCCGTCGCCTGCGGGGCCTCGCTGGTTCGCTGGTTCGGTTGAGGGCCTTATCCCGCCGCCCCACCCGCGCCCGGCCAACTGCCGCATCACTCAGTCAGGTTGGAAAAGGCTCAGTGTCGAGGCGTGCAGGCGCCTTGGGATCGGCCGCAAGAAGGCGCCAGTACTCGGCCTCGAGCTCCAGCCTGCGCTTGCGTCCTCGCCTCGCTATCAACACTCGAAATGATCAAGGAATGGCTGACCCAGCATGGTCAGCTCGGCGGTGACCTCGTCGGTCGGGCCGAGGATGCGCAGGGCATGGGGCATGGTGCGGGCGGCGTATTGTTCGCGGTGCTGGAGCGTGAGCCACCACATTGAGCAATGCGGTCCGGCTGATCGCCGGTCGGCGCGGCCCTGCGCTCCACCTCCACCGTCGACCAGTCCGGCGTAGTCGAGTACGACCTGCGTAATGCCGGACCGCTCCCTCGGATGCCTCAAGAAGACAGAAGCACCTTCGGTGCACACCGTGGCATTTACCGCACCCCGGCGTGCACCGGAGGTGCACTGATTCGCTGACGTGCGAATTCGTCCCTGACCGCCGTTACTCGAGAACCCCGGAGCATCGGACCCCAGCGTCAGGCTTCAGCCATGCCCGCCTGACGAGAAGTGACGAGTGCCACGGCCCGCTGCATTCAGTCCGACTCAGCCGGCCCACCGGGCCGTGGCGCTGTGATGCCTGCCCGGGCCCGTTCACGGGTGGTACGGAGTCCCCGCAGGTGTCCGGCGGCCCGGGCCGGCCGATCTCAGGACCACTTCTCCGCGCGGACGTAGGAGCCCTGGTAACCGTCGAGGCGGACCTTGAGGGCGTGGCGGGTGTTGTTGACCGTGCCCTTGGCGATGATGTGCCCGTTGGGGTTGCACCGCTTCCAGCCGCTGTCCGCGACCTTCCGCAGGTGACCCCCGCCCAGGTCCTCGAAGATGCGTACCTTCATCGAGGCATGCGTGTTGTAGCACCGCAGGACAGCGCGCGTCGCCCTGCTCGGCGACTTGTAGGCCTTGGACTTCCACTTGCCGTTGCTCTGCGCGGGGACCCAGGAGTTGCCCCAGATGGTGTGCCAACCGGCCTGTGCCGAGACGTGCGTCTCGGGAGCGGCTGCCGCGGGGTTCGCGACGGCCATGCCGGAACCGAGTATCAGGGCGGCGGTCGAGAGCGTGAGGGTCTTCCGGAGATTCATGGTCGGGTTCCTCCTGTGGTGGTGAGACGACGCGGGAACGGTCCGCGGCGTCGGAACGGCGGCGCTGCGGGGCAGTGCCGCGCCGGCCCGGCGGATCGGGCCGACGACGACCAGTCAGCCAGCCGGCACCGTTGTTCAGCAGGCCCCTTTCGCCACACCGAACAAACACGAGCGTCGGGTTGGGAGGAATGGGCGGGCCCTTGCCGGTGCACGCGCCGGTTCTTACCGTGGCCATGACACGGGCTGCGGGGGACGTGAGGGGGACGAGCGCGATGGGGCGTCGTGAGGCACCGCTGGACCCGAACACGGGGCCGGCGCAGGGATTCGCGTACGAGTTGCGCAAGCTGCGCCAAGAGGCGGGCGGTCTCACGTACCGGGAGACGGCGCGGCGGGCCCGCTACTCGGTGACCACGCTCTCCCAGGCCGCGGCCGGGGAGCAGATGCCGTCCCTGGCAGTCACCCTGGCCTACGTGGCAGCCTGCGGCGGCCGGGGGCGACGGACTCCGCGGCCTGTGCTTCCTCCGTGGGTGCCGCGGAGTGAGAGCTGCGCTGGCATGAGGCGGCAGAGGAGTCGGCGGCCCGCGGCCGCGAGGAGGACGACGGAAGGCAGTCGCCGTATCAGGGGGTGGCCCGGTTCGAACCCGTGACCATGAGCGATTCTTCGGCCGCAGCGCACTCGTGGACGTGCGCCGGCTGGTGCTGGCGCGTCGCTTCGCGGCCGTTTTCGGCCCTTCCGGCAGCGGCAAGTCCTCCCTGCTGCGGGCCGGGCTGATCCCCGTGCTGCGGGCCGAGGGCGCATCTTTGGCGGCGATCCGCATCCTCACCCCCGGTGAGCGCCCGCTGCGCACCCATGCGAAGGAGCTGAGTCCAAGGGAGGCGGACGGTGACACCGTCCTGGTGGTGGACCAGTTCGAGGAGGTCTTCACCCTGTGCCGGAACCCGCGGGAACGCGCCGAGCTCATCGATCGGCTGCTCGCCGCCCGGCACCCGGACAGCAGACTGCGCGTCGTGATCGCCGTGCGCGCCGATTTCTACGGCCGCTGCGCCGAGCACCGCGAGCTCGCCGACGCCCCGCGCGAGGCCAGCCTGCTGGTGGGCCCCATGAGCCGGGCCGAGTTACGCGAGGCCGTGGTCAAGCCGGCACAGACCGCCGGGCTGGTTGTCGAGCGCGAGCTGACCGCCCGCCTGGTGGATGAGGTGGACGGCGAGCTGGGCGGCCTGCCGCTGCTCTCCCACGCCCTGCGGGAGACTTGGCGTCGGCGTCGCGGACGGGCGCTCACCATGGAGGCATACGGAGCGGCGGGCGGCGGGCGGCGTGCACGGCGCGATCGCGCAGACAGCGGAGGAGGTCTACACCCGCTTCTCCCCCGGCCATGCGAAGCTGGCCCGGCTGATCATGCTGCGACTGATCGCCCCCGGCGAGGGCTCCCAGGACACTCGCCGCCCGGTCGACCGGAGCGAACTCGACCTCGGCACCAGCTCCGGGGACGACGTTGCCCTGGTCCTGAATCGCCTGGCCGGTGCTCGACTGCTTACCCTCGATGAGGACACCGTCGGCCTCGCGCACGAGGCGCTGATCAGGCGAGTGGCTGTGCGGGGGCGAGTCCGGGTCCCGGCCTGCTATGCGGCCGTCTTCTTCCGGCGGCGCCCGGCCCGGGCCAGGGCATCCACCAGTTCGTCATGGTTCATCTTCGACCGGCCGGGGATGCCTTCGTCGCTGGCCCGCTGATACAGCTCCGTCTTGCTCAGCTGCCGTAGCTCGCGCTTCCCCGCGCCGCGATCGTGTGCCGTGGTCGATGTGCTCGCCTGCTTGCGCGGGGCCGTCTTGGGGGTGGTCTTCTTCGCCGGCTTCGCCGAGGCCTTCCTCACCGGCCTTCGGGCCGCAGTCCTCCTGTCCTGCCGGTCGTCAGGTGCCTTGCCTCTGGAGCTGCGGGTCTGTTCGACGCTGCGCTGGAAGGCCTCCATCAAGTCGAGGACGTTGGTGGCCTGCGGTGGGGCTTCCTCACTGACGATCTCCTTGCCCTCGGCCTTGGCGTCGACCAGTTCCTTACCCGTTCCTCATAGGTGTCGTGGCAGTCCTTCGGGTTCCAGTGGACGGACAGCGCGCCGATCAGCCGGCTGGCGGTGTCAAGCTCCCTGCCCCGGGCGTCGCCACGGCCGGGCAGCACCGGAAGGTGTGGAGAACCAGCACCTCTTCCTGGGCACGCAGCGCGACGAGGTACTGCTTGCCCCGCATCACGAAGGTGGCGATGCCGGTCTTGCTCTCCTTCTCCGGGTCGACGAAACCGGTGATCTCGATGACCTGGGACTTGCTCGGGGCGATCTCGTCCAGCTCGTCGGGTTCTACGATCACGTAGTCCGACCTCGGGGAACATCGGTACAGCGGTTAACGCTAAGTCATTGATCTTGGTCAGGCCGGGGCTCCGAGGCGGGTGACGCGGTTTTCGTACTCGCGTCGGGCCTTGCGCTGGACAGGGACGGCGGGGACCCCCTGGCCCCCGTCGAGCGGTTGGCAGCGGGCGAGGAGCTGGCGGTGGATCGCGGGCACGGCCGTGACGCGCAGGGTGTAGCCCTGGCCGCGCCGTACGGCCACCCCTTGGTCGAGCGCGGCCCGCTCGGCGGGCTCCAGGTCGCCCGCGCGGAGGAAGTCGGCGACCTTGCCTGGCATGTCGAGGGTGACCGGCAGCTCCGGGACTGGGGCGTCCTCCTCGATGGCAGTGTGGTGGGGGATGAGGTCGGCGATGGCCGTGCGGATCGCGCCGCGGCTGACACCGTGGTCGCGGGCGAGGGCAGCGATCGAGCGGCCCTCCAGGTACGCGGTGCGGACGTCGCCGGTCTTGTCGGCCGCCACGGCGGGGCGGCGCCCGCCCTTGCTGCCCTTGGCTTCGGCGGCTCGCAGTCCGTCGTAGGTCAGCTCTCGCTGGAGGTCGCGTTGGAGTTCGCCGGCGGCGGCGAGGGTCTGCACCATGAACTTCACGGTGGACAGCAGCTCGCCGGTGCGGGGGTGACGGGCGGTGAGGTCCATCGCGGAGAATGCGCCGTCGTGGATGCGCAGCGCCACCTGGTCGCGGTGGAGGACGTCGAGGACGTCGAGGATGTGCCCGGTGCCGCGTACGAGGCGGAACATCTCGGAGATGTGGACGGTGTCGCCGGGCCGCGCGTAGGTGAGCAGTTCGCGGAACTTTGGGCGCTGGAGAGGGTGGAGGCGGCTGGAGGTGCCGCCGTCCTCCTCGAAGACGACCGGGTCTTCGATCCCGGCCTCGTCCAGGACGAGGTTCTGCCGGGCGGTGGATTGCTGGTCGGTCGAGACCCGCTTGTAGACCAGGTTCGCCACCGAGAACCCCCTTTCCGTGCGGAGGATCGGACCCTATCTGTCGTCAAACCCCGAGTTGGCGGCCGAGACGGACGGGGCCGGACGTCGCCTGGTGGTCCGCAACGGCCACCATCGGCCCCGCACCGTGACGACCGCCGCAGGCGCC
>NZ_JBVIIE010000081.1:0-33677 GCF_055569945.1 Streptomyces sp. NPDC031340 | reverse complement strand
GGGGGGGGGGGGGGGGGGGGGGGGGGGGGGGGGGGGGGGGGGGGGGGGTGGGGGGCGGGGGGGCCCCCCCCCCCCCCCCCCCCCCCCCCCCCCCGCCCGCTGTCCGGGCTCAGTCCAGCCAGTGGTCCCGGCCCACCGTGATCAGCCGCAGCTGCCGGGTGGCGCGCCGGGTCACGCGGTCGCGCTCCTCCGCCGGGGCCTCCAGCGCCTGGAGGAACAGCGAGGCCGTGATCAGCATCTGGTCGACGTACAGATGGGCCAGCATGAGCAGGTCGTCGTCGCTCCAGCCCGCGGACTGCGGGTCCTTGGCCAGTTCGGCCTTCACCTCCTCGGCGAACCGCTCCAGTTGCTCGCGGATCGCCTCCCGCACCGGCTGGACCCCGCCATGCCGCTCGCGGGCGATGAAACGGACGTGAGCGGGGTACGCGTCGACATGACGGGTGATCAACTCGACGGCGCGCGCGATGCGCTGGTCGATGTCGTCGTCCGCGGACACCGTCGCCCGGATCATCGGGTGCAGGCTGCCCAGAGCCTCCTCGACCAGGGCCACGCCCAGATCCGCCGTCGAGCGGAAGTGGCGGTAGAAGGCCGTCGGGGCGACGCCGACGGCGCGCGTGACCTCACGCAGGCCCAGGCTGCTCAGGCTCTGCTCCTCCAGCAGGGCGAGCGCCGCGTCCAGGAGTGCCTGCCGGGTCTTCTGCTTCTGGGCCTGCCGGATGCCGAGGGTGTGACTCATGCCATGCAGTTAACAACTGTTCTCCGGAATTTGAAAGGCATGGAACACGCTAGACTCGGTAGTCAGTGAACAAGTGTTACTACAACCGTTCACCGAGATGTCATCGAGTGGCGTCCCCTGGACGCCCCGGAGGGGGATCGAATCTCATGCTGTTCCTCGTCGCCGCGTTCATGCTGCTCGGCGTCGTGCTGGGCACCGTCGCCCACGCGCCGCTGACCGTCAGCGCCGCCGCGGCCGTCGGCATCGCCGTCTGGCTCGGCGTCTTCGCCGTCCGTGAGCGCCACAACCGCCGCCGGACCTCGGCCCACTGACGTCAGCACCGACGACCGTCCGCACCGACCCACAGGAGCTGAGCACCATGCACCTCACCGCCCCGGCCACCGCACGCCGCACCGAGCCCCGCTCGCCCGCCCGCGACGCCGACGGCATGGCCGTCGCGTCCTTCATCCTCGGCCTGCTCGGCCTGCTCGTGCTGAACGTCTTCCTCGGCCCCGTCGCCATCGTGCTCGCGGGCGTCGCCCTCTGGCGCGGCACCACCCGCCGCGGACGCGCGTACCTGGGCATGACCCTCGGCGTGGCCGACCTGGCCGTCCTGCTGATCGCCATGGAGATGTCCGACACCGTCTCCTGGAGCCTGTGAGCCCGGGTGAGCCCGGCACGGCACACGGCCGACGCCCCGAGGACGACGGGGCACGGCCGAAGGCACCGCCGCCCTGCCGCGCCTGCCAGACCTGCCGCGACCGACGGCCCGCGCGGAGGGCCCCGTAGAATCGGGGCATCATGGCTTACCTCGACCACGCCGCGACCACGCCGATGCTGCCCGAGGCAGTCGAGGCACTCGCCGCGCACCTGAGCGTCACGGGCAACGCCTCCTCCCTGCACGCCTCCGGGCGCAGGGCCCGCCGCACGGTCGAGGAGGCCCGTGAGACCCTCGCGGAAGCGCTCGGCGCCCGCCCCAGCGAGGTCGTCTTCACCTCCGGCGGCACCGAGGCCGACAATCTCGCCGTCAAGGGCCTGTACTGGTCGCGCCGCGCCGCCGACCCGGCCCGCACCCGCATCCTGAGCAGCCCCGTCGAGCACCACGCCGTCCTGGACGCCGTCCACTGGCTCGGCGAGCACGAGGGCGCCACGGTCGAGTACCTGCCGGTCGACTCCTACGGCCGGGTCCACCCCGAGGCCCTGCGCGAGGCGATCGCCCGCGATCCGGCCGACGTGGCCCTGGCCACCGTGATGTGGGCGAACAACGAGATCGGCACGGTCCTGCCGGTCCGTGAACTCGCCGATGTCGCCGGCGAGTTCGGCATCCCGCTGCACGCCGACGCGGTCCAGGCCGTCGGCCAGGTACCGGTCGACTTCGCCGCCTCGGGGCTCGCCGCGATGACGGTCTCGGGCCACAAGATCGGCGGCCCGTACGGCATCGGCGCGCTGCTCCTCGGCCGCGAGCACAGCCCCGTGCCCGTGCTGCACGGCGGCGGACAGGAGCGGCACGTGCGCTCCGGCACCCTGGACGTCCCCGCGATCGCCTCCTTCGCGGTCGCCGGACGGCTCGCCGCCGAGCAGCGCGAATGGTTCGAACGCGAGATCGGCGCCCTGCGCGACAGCCTGATCGAGGCCGTCCGCGGCGCCGTCCCGGACGCCATCCTCGGCGGCGACCCGGTCGACCGGCTCCCGGCGAACGCCCACTTCACCTTCCCGGGCTGCGAGGGCGACTCCCTGCTGCTGCTTCTGGACGCCCAGGGCATCGAGTGCTCCACGGGCTCCGCCTGCACCGCGGGCGTCGCCCAGCCCAGCCACGTCCTGCTGGCCACCGGAGCCGATCCGGCCCTCGCCCGCGGCACCCTGCGCTTCTCCCTCGGCCACACCTCCACGGAGGCCGACATCGAGGCCGTCGCGAAGGCGATCGGGCCGGCGGTGGAACGCGCCCGCGCGGCGGGCCTGACCTGAACGCTCCGCGGCGGGTGCCGGGTGGTTGTGCCGCAGCCGTCCGCGGCACCGTTTCGTGGCCGGTCGCGCGGCTCCGGGCGCCCCTTCAGGGCGCCACCCCCGCCCCGGGCACGGTGACCCCGGGTCAGGCCCGCGCGCGCCGTACGAGCCGCATGTAGCGCTCCCAGTCCCAGTGCGGGCCCGGGTCGGTGTGGTCCGTGCCGGGCACCTCCACGTGCCCGATGACGTGCTCCCGGTCCGCCGGTATGCCGTACCGCCCGCATATCCCCGCCGTCAGGCGGGCCGAGGCGGCGTACATCGCGTCCGTGAACGAGGACGCGTCCGCCACGAAGCCCTCGTGCTCGATGCCGACGCTGCGTTCGTTGTACGCCCGGTTGCCCGCGTGGAACGCCACGTCCAGTTCGCGGATCATCTGCGTGATCCGGCCGTCCCGGCGCACGATGTAGTGGGCCGCGGCCTGGTGGCCGGGATCCTGGAAGACCTTCACCGCGCTGCCGTAGCTGCCCTGGGTGACATGGATGACCACGCGGTCGATCCGGTAGTCGTCCGGCCGGTCCGCCCACCGGAAGTTCGCCGGGGAGGCCGCCACCCAGCGCGCGCCCCGGAAATCCACCGCGCCCTCGACCCGAGGCCTGCGCACCCCCGGCAGCCGCCACCACAGGTGCGCCAGCTCCTCGCGCGCCAGCGCGACCGTGCCCACGGCGGCCGCCGCCCCGCCCACGAGCAGGGCCCGCCGGCCGATCCGCCGGTCCCCGTCGCTCTTCCCCGTCCCCGCCTCTGCCCCCATGTGATCCACAACGGATACTCGCGGGCTCCGGTTCCCGCGGGCCCTTACCCTTGAGGGGCTATGACTGACACCCCGCAGCGCCCCCTCCGCGTCCTCGCCGCCATGTCCGGCGGAGTGGACTCCGCCGTCGCCGCCGCCCGCGCCGCGGAGGCCGGCCACGACGTGACCGGCGTCCACCTCGCGCTCTCCGCGAACCCGCAGTCGTTCCGCACCGGCGCGCGGGGCTGCTGCACCATCGAGGACTCGCGCGACGCCCGCCGCGCCGCCGACGTCATCGGCATCCCGTTCTACGTCTGGGACCTCGCCGACCGGTTCCGCGAGGACGTGGTCGAGGACTTCGTCGCCGAGTACGAGGCCGGCCGCACCCCCAACCCGTGCCTGCGCTGCAACGAGAAGATCAAGTTCGCCGCCCTGCTCGACAAGGCGCTGGCGCTGGGCTTCGACGCGGTGTGCACCGGCCACTACGCCAAGGTGATCCGCAACGCGGACGGCACGCGCGAGCTGCACCGCGCCTCCGACCTGGCCAAGGACCAGTCGTACGTGCTCGGCGTGCTCGACGACCGGCAGCTCGCCCACGCCCTGTTCCCGCTCGGCGACACGGTCACCACCAAGGACGAGATCCGCGCCGAGGCCGAGCGGCGCGGCCTCGCCGTCGCCAAGAAGCCCGACTCGCACGACATCTGCTTCATCGCCGACGGCGACACCCAGGGCTTCCTGGCTGGGCGGCTGGGCAGGGCCGAGGGCGACATCGTCGACGAGTCCGGCGCGAAGCTCGGCACGCACGAGGGCGCGTACGGCTTCACCATCGGCCAGCGCAAGGGCCTGCGCATCGGCACCCCGGCGCCCGACGGCAAGCCGCGCTACGTGCTGGACATCTCGCCCGTGAACAACACCGTCACCGTCGGCCCGGCCGAGGCCCTGGACGTCTCCGCGCTCACCGCGATCAGGCCCCGCTGGTGCGGAGCGGCCCCCACCGGCCCCGGCACCTACACCGCCCAGCTGCGCGCCCACGGCGGCGAGACCGAGGTGCGGGCGGAGCCGGTCGACGGCCGCCTGGAGGTCACCTTCACCGAGCCGGTCCGCGGCGTGGCCCCCGGCCAGGCGATCGTCCTCTACGACGGCACCCGCGTGGTCGGCTCGGCGACCATCGCCACCACCACCCGCGCGACGGCCCCCGTCGGCTAGCTCCTCCCCCCACCCGTCCCAGGACGCCGGCGCCGCGGGCGCAGGCGTCTCGCAGGGCCCGTCCCGGACCACTCCGAGGACGGGCCCTGCCGTCGGTGCGGACGGGGCACGGTGGCGCCGTGCCCCAGGCGCCACCGAGAACTTGCGGTCTTTTCGGGCATGCCGCCGCGCCACCCTCAATTGAAGCTCAAATGAATCCGGAATGCTCGCCCGATCCCCGCCCGCATGGAAGGATCATCGATGCGCGGGGTCGCCGAAGGGGAAGGCGAGACCGCTTGTAGGGGGGCGCAGGCAGAGCTGACCGCGATGCCTTCATATCGCGCATGAAGCGCTTTCCCTGCTGTCTTGGTTCGGTACGTGTTCTCATTCACGCAACGGAGGCAGTGGATATGCGTACGACAGGGATTCCGGCCGCCGGCGCCATCTGATTCTCGGCAAGGCCTTCACCTCCCGGTCTTCCCGGGCCGAATTCTCCATTCACCGCATGCGGGCTCAGTCATGCCCGTTCACATTTCGAGAGTGATATGAAGAGACGGATATGGACGACGGTCATCACCACGGTGATGGCCGTGACCCTCGGCGCGATCCCGGCCCACGCCGCCGCGTCGGCGGGCACCGCCGTGACGACCACGGCGGACGACCCGATCGACCCGCCGCTGTACGACGAGACGGCCGACGGCGACACCGTCCGCGTCATCGTCGTCACCGACAGCCGCGACGACCTCTCCAGCGCCGCGTCCGCCGGTGAGACGCTGATGTCGTACCAGACCCTGCCGATGGTCACCCTCAGGGTCGACCGGAGCGGGCTCGATGCCCTGGCCGCCCAGGAGGGCGTCGTCAGCGTCACCGAGGACGAACTGTCCGCGCCGACGCTGGACGAGAGCATCCCGATCATCGGCGCCGACGACGCCCACAAGGCAGGCAAGACCGGCAAGGGCAGCGCGGTCGCCGTCATCGACACCGGCGTCGCCACCCACCATCCGTTCCTGAAGGGCCGGGTCGTCGCCGAGGCCTGCTTCTCGCCCGTCGACACCACCTACGGCTCCACCAGCCTCTGCGGCAACGGCGCCGCCACCCAGGAGGGCACCGGCGCCGCCGACTCCGCCGCCGGACCCTGCGCCACCCTGGAAGGCTGCGACCACGGCACCCACGTCGCAGGCATCGCCGCCGGCGACGGCACCGGGCTCAGCGACGCGCCCGCCACCGGCGTCGCACCCGACGCCGACATCGTCGCCATGCAGGTCTTCAGCAAGTTCGACTCCACCAAGTACTGCGGTACGGCCGCCGCCACGCCGTGCGTGCGCAGCTTCACCAGCGCCCAGGTCGCGGCCCTGGAGAAGGTGTGGCAGCTCCAGCAGGACGGCGTGCCGATCGTCGCCGCCAACCTCAGCCTGGGATCAGCGAGTTACACCTCCGCGTGCACCAAGGACGCCCGCAAGGCGGTCATCGACAAGCTCTACGAGGCCGGCATCGCCACCGTCGTCGCCGCCGGCAACAACGGCCTGGGCACCGCCGTCAACGCCCCCGCCTGCGTCCCCGACGCGGTCTCCGTCGGCGCCACCACCGACGACGACGAGATCGCCTCGTTCTCCAACCACGGTCCGCTCCTGGACCTGTTCGCGCCCGGCAACGGCATCGTCTCCTCGGTGCCCGGCGGCGGTTACGACTCCAAGAGCGGCACCTCCATGGCCGCTCCCCACGTCACCGGCTCGCTCGCCGTCCTGCGCCAGGCCTACCCCGCCGAGAGTCTCGCCGGCCTGCTGTCGCTGCTCGCCACCACCGGCACGCCCATCACCGACGACGCGGGCGTCAGCATCCCCCGGATCAACGTCGCCAGGGCCGCCGCCGCGGTCGACGAGAAGCCCGAGGGCGACAAGAAGCCCCGCGCCTTCCAGGTCGACAACGACAAGGACGTGGCCATCCCCGACGCGCCCACCGGCTCGTCGGCCGGCACCCCGGCCACCTCCTCGGTGACCGTCCGCGAATACCCGGGCGACGCACCGAAGAACCTCAAGGCGTTCGTCAACATCACCCACCCGTACCGCGGCGACGTCAAGCTGGAACTCGTCTCGCCCACCGGCACGACGTACCCGCTCAAGAGCGCCGCCGCCTCCGACGGCGCGGACGACATCGTCGAGACGTACACGGTCGACGCCTCCGGCTCACCGGCCGACGGCGAGTGGACGCTGCGGATGACCGACACCGACGACGGGGACGCCGGCACACTGACCACCTGGTCGCTGATCTTCCCGACTCCGTTCGAGTCGACGGAGAGTCAGGTGGTCCCCGACACCGGCACGCTGACCTCCACCATCGGCGTCTCCGGGATCGACGGCAACGCCGCCGGCCCGCTCCAGGTGTACGCCGACCTCACCCACACCAGGATCGGCGACCTCCGGCTCGTGCTGACCAGCCCGGACGGCAAGTCGTACACGCTCAAGCCGTACGGCTCCGAGGCGGGCGGCACGCTCCGGACGACGTACGGCGTGGACGCCACCGACACGGTCGCGAACGGCACGTGGACGCTGAAGGTCACGGACTCGGCCGCCGGTTCCACGGGGACCCTCGCGGGCTGGTCGCTCGGGTTCCCGTCGTACGAGAACCAGACCGTGAAGGCCATTCCGGACAAGGACTACGTGGAGATCTGGACCAAGACCGCCGGGCTGTCCGGCGTCGGCTCCGCCAAGCTCCAGGTGTACGTGCACGTCGAGCACGAGTACCTGGGAGACCTCAAGATCGATCTGATCGCGCCCGACGGCTCCATGCACGCCCTGAAGGACAACGGCGAGGAGCCCGGCGGCACCCTCAAGAAGGTCTACACGGTCGACGCGACCGACCTGCCGGTCAACGGCTGGTGGAAGTTGCGCGTCGACGACGTCGGCGCCGGCGACACCGGCACGGTCGACAACTTCGTCGTCCGGTTCTGACCCCTGGAAATGGCTGGTAATAGCCCCTGCGCCTGACCGGTGCGGGGGCTTCCCGCTTTTCCGGATCATCTCGCCGGGTCACGCCGGATTAAAGCTCAATAAAAGCTCAAATAAAAGAGTAAGGGCTTTCCTGGTGGTCTTCCTTATGGAAAGATCACAGGTGAGCGGAAACGCCGAAAGGGGAATGGCGTAGAACGCTTGTAGGGGGGCGCAGGCATTGTCTGTCGATCAGAACAATGTCTCCATTCATCGCACCGCGCGCTTTCCCTGCTGCTCTTTTCGCTTCGTGTTTCTCATTCACGTAACGGAGGCAGTAGACATGCGTAAGACCGTGAAGACGACCCGTACGAAACTCGTCGGGATGGCTGCCGTCACGGCGGCGGCGATCACCATGGCGGCTCTGCCGGCGACGGCGTCCGCTGCGGACGAGGTCGGCTCCACTCCGGCGTCGTACGAGGCGTACCTCGTGGAGCAGGTGGAGCTGGGCGACACGGACGCCCAGCAGACGCTGGACGAGTTCCAGGGACTCTCCGACAGCGAGCAGGAACAGTTCATCACCTACCTGAACGACTCGCAGCGCGGCCAGGAACTCGGCGACTTCCTCTCGGACGTCACCGACGTCGACTCCATCAACGAGGAGGCGTACGAGACCGAACTGACCAAGACGAGCGAGAACGGCGACGTCGTCCTGGAGGCGGAGACCGGGATCGACCAGGTCGAGAGCGCCCCCACGACCGACGAGGAGCTCTCCGACCCGACGGCCCGGTACTACGACTGGAACGCCTGGTACAGGGTCACCGACAAGATCCTCGGCGTCACGGTCACGACGGTGAAGATCGGGGTCAACTACCGCACGACCTCGTCCCGCGTGGTCAAGGTCTACAACGGGTACGCCTCGCACATCAACCGCGTGCCGTTCCTCTCGTACTCCCACAGCCCGGTCAAGGAGTGGATCTCCGCTGACCCGGCGAACAACGCCACCGCCGAGACCATCTGGGAAGGCGAGTGGAAGGGCATCGCCTGGGACGGTCGCCAGCGCGTGTGGGCCGACCAGAGCGGCTTCAAGGGCGGCTACCTGAAGTAGGCGCCTTCCGGCCGGAGTCCCGGCACCCGTGAGCCGGCCGTGCCGGGCGTTCCCGCCCGGTGCGGCCGGCTCCGCCGTCGCGCCCCTACCCGCGGTCGGCGGGCGCGGCCGTAGTGAAGAACTCCGCCAGCACCGGGCCCAGTTCGTGCGGGTCCACCATGTGGGTCTGGCCCGCCAGTTCCCGGTACACGCCCTGCGGCACGTTGTCGGTGACCGCCCGGGCGGCCCGGCGCATCCAGTCCGGGCTCGCGTCGCCCGCGATGGAGAGCACCGGGACCGGGACCGAGGCCAGCAGTTCCTCGGGGACCAGCCCGTCGCCCATCACCGCGTCGTCGTAGGCCAGGCTGGGGGCGAGCGTCTCCATGCCCGGCCACATGGGGGACCGGCGGGCGCCCTGGATCATGGCCTCGGCCAGGCCGGTGGCCCTGAGGAACAGCTCGACCGCGTCCCCGCGGCGGCCCTCGGCCAGCGCCTCGGTGAGGCGTTCGGTGTACTCGGCGCGTTCCTCGGCCCCGCCCTCGTACACGGCGAACGGCACCTCGTACACCGCCGCCGCGCGCACCGGCAGCCCGCTCGCCGCCGCCCGCAGGACCAGGGCGCCGCCCGAGGAGATGCCGTACAGCGCGGCCTGCCCGCCGACCGCCTCGATCAGCGCCGCGAGGTCCTCCACCTCCCGGGCCACCGCGTAGGGCTCCGTGTCGCCGCTCTCACCGCGGCCCCGGCGGTCGTAGACGACCACGCTGAAGCGGTCCTCCAGGAACGGGGCGAGGGGCGCCACGGTGGCGCCCGTCGACATCGCACCGCTCACCAGGATCACCGCGGGGCCCCGTCCGGTCCGCCGGTACGCGATAGGGGTGCCGTCTCCTGAAATGGTCTTCTTGTCCATGTCTGACGAGACTGCCGCACCGCGGGCGAATCCTCGCGGTCAACCGCTCACGACACCTCCACTTCGTAGAAGCAGAGGTGGTCCTTGATCTCGCTCACCTCCGGCTTGGGGTCCGGATAGGCCCACACCAGGTCCGCCGCGCCGGGCAGCGACCAGTAGGAGGCCGTTCCCTTGAACGGGCAGTGGGTGTGGGTGCCGGACGGGGTCAGCAGGTCGAGGCGGACGTCCTCGGCGGGGATGTAGTACCGCGGCGGACAGCCCGTCTCACTCAGGACCAGGGCCCGTGAGGTCTCCGCGAGGACCTGGTCGCCGTGCACCGCGCGCACGCGCTGGTCGGCTTGCTCGATGGTGATCTTGTGTCCTTCGGCCATACCGGAAAAGCGCTCGCGGACGCCCGGATCTTCCCGCGTACGGTGACCCCCATGCGAATCTGCGTCTTTCTCTCCGCCGCCGACCTCCACGACCGTTACACCCGCCCCGCCCGCGAGTTCGCCGTCCTGCTGGGCAAGGGCGGGCACACGCTGGTGTGGGGCGGTTCGGACGTCGGCCTGATGAAGGTGGTCGCCGACGGCGTGCAGGAGGCGGGCGGCAGGCTCTGCGGCGTCTCCGTGGGCTTCCTGGCGGCGAAGGCGCGCACCGGCGCCGACGAGATGGTCATCGCCGCGGACCTCTCCGAGCGTAAGAGACTGCTGCTGGAGAAGTCGGACGCCGTGGTGATCATGGTCGGGGGCACCGGAACCCTCGACGAGGCCACCGAGATCCTGGAACTGAAGAAGCACGGCCACACGGAGAAGCCGGTCGTCCTGCTCAACACGGCCGGCTTCTACGACGGTCTGAAGGAGCAGTTCCGGCGCATGGAGGACGAGGGATTCCTGCCGCGCCCGCTGGCCGACCTGGTGTTCTTCGCCGAGGAGCCGGTCGGGGCACTGGCCTACCTGGAGGAGAGCGGCGGGCTGCGATGATGCGGGCATGGCTACACATGTGATCACCGGGGCGGGCTCCGGCATCGGCGCGGCCGTCGCCCGCCGCCTGCACGCGCGCGGGGACGACCTCGTGCTGCACGCGCGCGACGCCGGCCGCGCGAAGGAACTGGCGGCGCACTTCCCCGGCGCGCGGACGCTCGTCGGCGACCTGGCCGACCCGGACAGGCTGTCCTGGGCCTTCTCCCACCAGTCGCTCCCGGACCGCGTGGACAGCCTGCTGCACATCGCGGGCGTCGTCGACCTCGGCCCGGTCGGCGAACTGACCCCGAAGACGTGGCGCCACCAGCTCAACGTCAACCTGATCGCCCCCGCCGAGCTGACCCGCCATTTCCTCCCCCAGTTGCGCGCCGCACGCGGCCACGTCGTCTTCGTCAACTCCGGCGCCGGACTGACCGCCCACGCCGACTGGTCCGCGTACGCCGCCTCCAAGCACGGCCTGAAGGCGCTCGCCGACGCGCTGCGCCACGAGGAGCACGCCAACGGCGTCCGCGTCACCTCGGTCTACCCCGGCCGCACCGCCAGCCCCATGCAGGCCAGGGTCCACCAGCAGGAGGGCAAGGAGTACGACCCGTCGAAGTGGATCGACCCGGAGTCGGTCGCGACGGCGATCCTGATGGCCGTCGACCTGCCCGGCGACGCGGAGGTCAACGACCTGACGGTGCGCCCGGGGCGGTGAACCGGCGGGAATGTTCCGTAGGCTTCCCGGGTGAGCGAAAACAGCAAGGTCACCTTCGGCGCGGCCACCGGCGTCGGCTCCCTGCCGGGTGGAGACGCCCGCGAGGCCGCCAAGACCGCGACCGGGACCTTCGAGGACTTCCCGTTCCTGCCCGAGCTGCCCGCCCGCGGGCCCGGCGCCGACATGATCGGCCGGACCGCCGGGATGCTCGTCGAGCTGTACGCGCGGGTGGAACCCAGCGGATGGCGCCTCGGCGACCGGCCCGGCCGGGACACCAAACGGGCCCGGTCCTGGCTCGGCCAGGACCTCGACGCGCTGGAGGAGTTCACCCAGGGCTACCAGGGACCGCTGAAGGTGCAGGCCGTCGGCCCCTGGACGCTGGCCGCCGCGCTGGAGCTGAGGAACGGCGAGGCCGCGCTCTCCGACCCGGGCGCCTGCCGCGACCTGGCCGCCTCCCTGGCCGAGGGCCTGCGGCTGCACCTTCAGGAGGTACGACGCCGGGTGCCCGGCGCGCACCTCGTGCTCCAGCTCGACGAGCCGTCCCTGACCGCCGTGCTGCGCGGGCAGG
The DNA here is from genome assembly GCF_055569945.1 of Streptomyces sp. NPDC031340. NCBI lineage: Bacteria > Bacillati > Actinomycetota > Actinomycetes > Kitasatosporales > Streptomycetaceae > Streptomyces > Streptomyces sp. NPDC031340. Next base: position 21,901 of record NZ_JBVIIE010000081.1, on the reverse strand, counting down.
TCAGGACCGCCAGCGGGTACCGCACCCACCGGGCCTTCGACCGGCAGGTCGTCGAGGCCACGCTCCGGGACCTGATCGGGGTGCACGGCGGCGGCCCCGTGGTGGTCCACTCGTGCGCACCGGACGTCCCGTTCGCCCTGCTGCGCCGGGCGGGCGCGGCGGCGGTCTCCTTCGACTTCTCGCTGCTCACCGAGCGTGACGACGACGTGATCGGGGAAGCGGTGGAAGGGGGCACCCGGCTGTTCGCCGGGATCGTGCCCGGGACGGACACCGCATTGTCAGACCCGGCCGGTAGCGTCATGGGGGTCAGGACGCTGTGGCGCAGGCTGGGGCTGCGACCGGGACTTCTCGCGGAGACGGTCACCCTCACCCCGGCGTGCGGACTCGCGGGCGCCTCACCCGGGTACGCGCGGGCGGCGCTCGCCCACTGCGTCCGGGCGGCGAGATCCCTCGCGGACAACCCAGAGTAACGGGAGGACAACACGGTGGCCGGCGACAAGCAAGCGGAGACGACGGTGCCCGCCGAGGCGCGGGAGAAGCACGCCCAGCTCGCTGAGCAGATCGAGGAGCACCGCTTCCGGTACTACGTGAAGGACGCTCCGGTCATCAGCGACGCGGAGTTCGACGAACTCATGCGCTCCCTGGAGGCCCTGGAGGAGGAGTATCCGGAGCTGCGCACCCCGGACTCGCCGACGCAGAAGGTCGCGGTCGAGTTCGAGACCGACCTCGCCGAGGTCGAACACCGCTCGCGCATGCTCTCCCTCGACAACGTCTTCGACGACGCCGGGCTCGCCGCGTGGGCCGAGCGCGTGCAGCGGGACGTCGGCACCTCCGACCACCACTTCCTGTGCGAGCTCAAGGTCGACGGCCTCGCGGTGAACCTGACCTACGAGGACGGCCGCCTGGTGCGCGCCGCCACCCGGGGCACCGGCCGGATCGGCGAGGACATCACGCCCAACGTGATGACGATCGGGGAGATCCCGCACCGGCTGAAGGGTGAGCGGGTCCCGCGGCTCGTCGAGATCCGCGGCGAGGTCTACTTCCCCATGGAGGCCTTCCAGGAGCTCAACGCGCGCCGGGTGGCGGCCGGCGAGAAGCCGTACGCCAACCCCCGCAACTCCGCCTCCGGTTCGCTGCGCCAGAAGGACCCCAAGGTCACGGCGACGCTCCCGCTGCACATGGTCGTCCACGGCGTCGGCGTCCTGGAGGGCTTCGACGGCCCCTCCCGCCTGTCCGGGGTGTACGACCTGCTCAAGACGTGGGGCCTGCCCACCTCCCCGCACAACCGGGTGGTCGACGACCTCGACGGCGTACGGGAGTTCATCACCTACTACGGCGAGCACCGGCACTCCGTGGCGCACGAGATCGACGGCGTGGTCGTCAAGCTCGACGAGATCCCGCTGCAGGGGCGGCTCGGCTCCACCTCGCGCGCGCCGCGCTGGGCCATCGCCTACAAGTACGCGCCGGAAGAGGTCAACACCAAGCTCGTCAACATCCGCGTCGGCGTGGGCCGCACGGGCCGGGTCACACCGTACGCCCAGGTCGAGCCGGTCACCGTGGCCGGTTCCGAGGTCGAGTTCGCGACCCTGCACAACCAGGACGTCGTCAAGGCCAAGGGCGTCCTCATCGGCGACACCGTGGTGCTGCGCAAGGCCGGTGACGTCATCCCCGAGATCCTCGGACCGGTCGTCGACCTGCGGGACGGCACCGAGCGGGAGTTCGTGATGCCGGCCGAGTGCCCCGAGTGCGGCACGCCGCTGCGGCCGATGAAGGAGGGCGACGTCGACCTGCGCTGCCCCAACGCCCGCGGCTGCCGCGCCCAGCTGCGCGAGCGCCTGTTCTACCTCGCGGGCCGCAAGGCCCTGGACATCGAGCACTTCGGGTACGTCGCCGCGGCCGCCCTCACCCAGCCGCTGGAGCCGAAGGACCCGCCGCTGAAGGACGAGGGCGACCTGTTCGGCCTCACCGTCGAACAACTGCTGCCCATCACGGCCTACGTCCTCGACCAGGACAGCGGCCTGCCCAAGCGTGACCCGGAGACCGGCGAGGAGAAGGTCGCCACCGTCTTCGCCAACAAGGAGGGCGCCCCCCGCAAGAACGCGCTCGCCATGCTGGAGAACATCGAGGCCGCCAAGGAACGCCCGCTCGCCCGCGTCCTCACCGGCCTGTCGATCCGTCACGTCGGCCCGGTCGCGGCCGAGGCGCTGGCCCGCGAGTTCCGCTCCATCGACCGCATCGAGCAGGCGAGCGAGGAGGAGCTCGTCGCCGTGGACGGCGTGGGCGACATCGTCGCCAAGGCCGTCAAGGAGTGGTTCGCCGAGGACTGGCACCGGGAGATCATCCGCAAGTGGAAGGCCGCCGGAGTGCGGCTGGAGGACGAGGGCGCCGGCGAGGACCAGGGCCCCCGCCCGCTGGAGGGCCTGACCGTCGTCGTGACCGGCACCCTGGAGGACTTCACCCGCGACGGCGCCAAGGAGGCGCTGCAGAGCTGCGGGGCGAAGGTCACCGGTTCGGTCTCGAAGAAGACGTCGTTCGTCGTCGTGGGTGACAACCCCGGTTCGAAGTACGACAAGGCGATGCAGCTGAAGGTTCCCGTCCTGAACGAGGAAGGGTTCGGCGTCCTGCTGGAAGAAGGGCCGGAAGCGGCTGCCGAAGTCGCGCTTTCGGCTGAGGAATAGCGGTTGAAGGCCACCCGATCGGCGCATATCAGATGCATACGGGTGGCGGGGGCGCATTCGGGCGACCGTTGGCGACCGCTGCCCGTGGAAGCCTTCTGCGGCCTACTGTTGAGAGGTGCGCCCGCCGCGCCCAGCCGCGGTCGGGGCATCCCCGCTGTCCTCGACGGGTCCGTGAGGACGGGGCAAGGGTTTTCCGACGCGGTGCCGTTGGCGGTTGTCGGGCATCGGGCCGCGGGGCGTGGGCACCGCCGGCTGTGAGAGGGACGGGAATGGAACCGACCGAGAGCGCCGCCCCCGAATCATGGCTGCGCCGGGGCCGGGCGACCGGCGTCCGGTGGGCGGGCCGGCGGGGCGTGCGGCCTTCGGAGCGTCCGGGCGCCCGGGCGGGCGCCACCGGGCAGTACACCGTGGCGGACGGCCGGAACGTCCGGCCGTTCCCCGTGGTGCCCGCGTCCGGAATGCCGGACGCCGACACCGAACGGAACCTGTCCTGGCCCCCGTTGCCCGCCGCGATCGTCACGGTCGCCGGGTTCGTCCTCGGCGCCGGCTTCTACCGGGCGTTCACCGGCACCCACGCGCTCTTCCCGGCCGGCACCGTCGGCTGGTCCCTGGCGGTCCTGACCGGCGTCATCGTCGGTCACCTGGTCATGCTCGGCCGCTCCCGCTGGTGGGGCGGCACCGGCTCCGGCGCCGCGCTGACCCTCGCCGTCCTGATGCTGTACGGCTGGGTGCCCGCCGGCATGGTCAGCCTCAGCGTCGTCGCCCTGGTCGGCGCCGCCCGGCGGGGCCGCTGGCGGCAGGGCGTGCTGCACGGCTCCGTGGACATCCTCGGCATCGGAGCCGGAGCCCTGGTGCTGGGCGCCTTCGGACGGGTGCCGTCGGTGGAGACGCCCTGGGACCCGGACACCTGGACCCTGTACGCCGCCCCCGCGGTGGTGCTGGTCGCCGTCGCCTACCTCGCGGTCACCCGCACCCTGCTGTGGTACCTGTACAGCCCCCGCGGCGGCGTGCCCACCGTCGCCCGCACCGCCCTGGTCAGGCATGGCCTGGTCGCGGTCGCGCTGCTCGGCATCGCCCCGCTGGTCTGCGTGGTGGCCGCCGCCCAGCCGCTGCTGCTGCCGCTGTTCGCGATCCCGCTGATCGCCCTCGACTCCACCCTGTGGATCGCCCGCGCCCGGGCGGAGGAGCAGTTGCGCGACCCGCTGACCGGGCTGCCCAACCGGCAGTGGCTGCTGGAACGCATCTGGACCGCGCTGGACGACGCCGAACGCATCGGCGCCCGCTCCGCCCTGATGCTCATCGACCTCGACCGCTTCCGGTCGGTCAACGACACACTCGGCCACCTCGCCGGCGACCGGCTGCTGCTGCAGATCGCCGACCGGCTGCGGCTGGCGCTGCCGCGCGGGGCGGAGGCCGCGCGGCTCGGCGGCGACGAGTTCGCCGTCTTACTGCCCGTCGCCGACTCCACGACGTCCGCGACCCGGGTGGCCCGCGGCCTCGTCGGCGCGCTCAGCTCCCCGCTCGACCTCGACGGGCTCACCCTCGTCCTGGAGGCCAGCGCGGGCGTCGCCGTCTTCCCCGACCACGCCCTGGACGCCGAGGGGATGCTGCGGCGGGCGGACGTGGCGATGTACCAGGCGAAGCGGGACCGCTCCGGCGTCGAGGTGTACGAGTCCAAGCGGGACTCGAACACGCCGGACCGGCTCGGACTGCTGGGCGACCTGCGCCGCGCCCTGGACGCGCACGAGGTGCAGCTGCACTACCAGCCCAAGGTCCGCTTCGACGGTCAGGTCGCCGGGCTCGAGGCGCTGGTGCGGTGGGTCCACCCCGAGCGGGGCAAGGTGCCGCCGGACGAGTTCATAGCGATCGCCGAGTCCTCCGGGCTGATGCCGCACCTCACCGAGTACGTGCTGGAGACGGCGCTCGGCCAGGTCGCCCGGTGGCGGTCGCAGGGGCTGTTCGTGCCGGTCGCGGTGAACGTGTCGCCGCGCGACGTCCACATCCCCGGGTTCGCGGGGTCCGTGGCGGCGCGACTGGCCCGGCACGGCGTCCCGGCGGGCGCACTGCAGCTGGAGATCACCGAACACGTACTGCTGGAGGACCCGCAGCGCGCCGCCGACACGCTCGCCGCGCTGACCGGGCACGGCGTGAAGATGTCCCTGGACGACTTCGGCACCGGCTACTCCTCGCTGGTGCATCTGCGGCGGCTGCCGGTCAGCGAGCTGAAGATCGACCGTTCCTTCGTGGCGCGGCTCGCGGTGGACACCGAGGACGCGGAGATCGTCCGCTGCACCGTCGACCTCGCGCACTCCCTCGGGCTGCTCGTCGTCGCCGAGGGCGTCGAGGACGACGAGACCTGGGAGCGCCTGCGCGACCTCGGCTGCGACGCCGTACAGGGCTGGCTGGTGGCCGCCGCCATGCCGGCCGAGGAGACCACGTCCTGGCTGCGGGCGCGCGGCTCCCGGGGCTGGCAGCGCCCGAAGGCCGCCCTGCCCGCCGCCGAGTGAACATCCCGCCCGCGCGTTCCGCCGGTACGGCCCGCCCACCCATTCCGCCCACGCGTTCCGCCCGCACGCAGCGCCCGCCCGGCCGCCCGGACAGCGGGGCCCGGGACGGTCGCCGGGGCTGAGCCGGGACCGTCGTCGGCGCCGAGCCGGGGCGGTGGAGGCAAACCGTTTCACGGTCACCCGCCCCCGACCCATAGGATTGGGCCAAACCACACACACTCACCCCAGAGGAACGCTGCATGCCTGGCATCACGCGCGAGGAGGTCGCCCACCTCGCCCGGCTGGCGCGTCTGGAGCTGAAGCCCGAAGAGCTCGACCACTTCGCGGGACAGCTGGACGACATCATCGGCGCGGTGGCCCGCGTCAGCGAGGTCGCCGACCAAGACGTACCGCCGACCTCGCACCCGCTCCCGCTGACGAACGTCATGCGGCCGGACGAGGTCCGTCCCTCGCTCACCCCCGAGCAGGCGCTCTCCGGCGCCCCGGCCCAGGAGCAGCAGCGTTTCAAGGTGCCGCAGATCCTGGGGGAGGACTGATCCCATGACGGACATCATCAAGCTCACGGCCGCCGAGACCGCCGCGAAGATCGCCTCCGGCGAGCTCACGGCCGTCGAGGTCACCGAGGCGCACCTGGCCCGCATCGAGGCCGTCGACGAGAAGGTGCACGCCTTCCTGCACGTCGACCGCGAGGGCGCGCTGGCCCAGGCCCGCGCCGTCGACGAGAAGCGGGCCAACGGGGAGAAGCTCGGCCCGCTGGCCGGCGTCCCCCTCGCGCTCAAGGACATCTTCACCACCGAGGGCGTGCCCACGACCGTCGGCTCGAAGATCCTCGAGGGCTGGATCCCGCCGTACGACGCGACCCTCACCAAGAGGCTGAAGGCCGCCGACGTCGTCATCCTCGGCAAGACCAACATGGACGAGTTCGCCATGGGGTCCTCGACGGAGAACAGCGCCTTCGGGCCCACCGGCAACCCCTGGGACCTCACCAGGATCCCCGGCGGCTCCGGCGGCGGCTCCTCCGCCGCGCTCGCCTCCTTCCAGGCGCCGCTCGCCATCGGCACCGACACCGGCGGCTCCATCCGCCAGCCCGCCGCCGTCACCGGCACGGTCGGCGTGAAGCCGACGTACGGCGCGGTGTCCCGCTACGGCATGGTCGCCTTCTCGTCCTCCCTCGACCAGGGCGGCCCCTGTGCCCGCACCGTCCTCGACGCGGCCCTGCTGCACGAGGTCATCGCCGGACACGACCCGCTCGACTCCACCTCCATCGACGCCCCGGTCCCGCCGGTCGTCGAGGCCGCCCTGAGCGGCAGCGTGGCGGGCATGCGCGTCGGCGTCGTGAAGCAGTTCCGCGGCGAGGGCTACCAGGCCGGCGTCATCCAGCGCTTCGACGAGTCGGTCGCGCTGCTGAAGGAGCTGGGCGCCGAGATCGTCGAGCTGGACTGCCCGTCCTTCGACCTCGCGCTGTCGGCGTACTACCTGATCGCGCCGTCCGAGTGCTCCTCCAACCTCGCCCGCTTCGACGGCCTGCGCTACGGCCTGCGCGTCGGCGACGACGGCGGGCACTCCGCCGAGGAGGTCACCTCCCTCACCCGTGAGGCGGGCTTCGGACCCGAGGTGAAGCGCCGCATCATGCTCGGTACGTACGCCCTGAGCTCCGGCTACTACGACGCCTACTACGGCAGCGCCCAGAAGGTGCGCACGCTCATCACGCGCGACTTCGAGAAGGCGTTCGAGCAGGTCGACGTGATCGTCTCGCCGACCACCCCCACCACCGCCTTCCCCATCGGCGAGCGCGCCGACGATCCGATGGCGATGTACCTGGCCGACCTGTGCACCATCCCGACCAACCTGGCGGGCAACGCGGCCATGTCCCTGCCCTGCGGTCTCGCCCCGGAGGACAACCTCCCGGTGGGCCTGCAGATCATCGCCCCCGCGCTCAAGGACGACCGCCTGTACAAGGTCGGCGCCGCCGTCGAGGCCGCGTTCGTGGAAAGGTGGGGCCACCCGCTGCTGGAGGAGGCTCCGTCGCTGTGAGCAAGCTGTCCAAGGCCAAGGACTTCAAGAAGTCCAAGTCCGGCACCTACCTGTCGATTGCCACCACCGCGTTCGGCGCGTTCGGTGTCGCCAAGCAGATCAAGAAGGCCCGCGCCGAGCAGGACACGCTCCGGCTGATCGACGCCACCGTGTCCGCGGTCGCGATCGTCACCGGCCTCGCCATCCTGTACCGCGAACTGAAGCGGCTGGGCGACGACGACGTCCTGCTGGGCTGAGAGGGAAGTTTCACCGTGACCACCACGACCGACCTGGTGTCGTACGAGGACGCGCTGGCGTCGTACGACCCCGTCATGGGCCTCGAGGTCCATGTCGAACTCGGCACCAAGACCAAGATGTTCTGCGGGTGTGCCACCGAACTGGGCGCCGAGCCCAACTCGCAGACCTGCCCGACCTGCCTCGGCCTGCCCGGCTCGCTCCCGGTCGTCAACGCGACCGGCGTCGAGTCCGCGATCAAGATCGGTCTCGCGCTGAACTGCGAGATCGCCGAGTGGTGCCGCTTCGCCCGGAAGAACTACTTCTATCCGGACATGCCGAAGAACTTCCAGACCTCCCAGTACGACGAGCCGATCGCCTTCGACGGCTACCTCGACGTGCAGCTGGAGGACGGCGAGACCTTCCGCGTGCAGATCGAGCGCGCCCACATGGAGGAGGACACCGGCAAGTCGACGCACGTCGGCGGCGCCACCGGCCGTATCCACGGCGCCTCGCACTCGCTCCTCGACTACAACCGCGCCGGCATCCCGCTCATCGAGATCGTCACCAAGCCGATCGTCGGCGCCGGCGACCGCGCTCCCGAGGTGGCCAAGGCCTACGTCCGTGAGCTGCGCGAGCTGATCAAGGCGCTGGGCGTCTCCGAGGCGCGCATGGAGATGGGCCAGATGCGCTGCGACGTGAACCTCTCGCTGATGCCGAAGGGCTCCGAGAAGTTCGGCACGCGCTCGGAGACGAAGAACGTCAACTCCCTGCGCTCCGTGGAGCGGGCGGCGCGTTACGAGATCCAGCGGCACGCGGCCGTGCTGTCCTCCGGCGGCACGATCGTCCAGGAGACCCGGCACTTCCACGAGGACACCGGGTCCACGACGTCGGGCCGGGTGAAGGAAGAGGCCGAGGACTACCGGTACTTCCCGGAGCCGGACCTGGTGCCGGTGGCGCCGTCGCGCGAGTGGGTCGAGGAGATCCGCGCCGCGCTGCCGGAGCTGCCGCTGGTGCGCCGCAACCGGCTGCGCGAGGAGTGGGGCGTCAGCGCCACCGACATGCAGGCCATCCTCAACGCCGGCGCCCTGGACCCGATCGTCGCCACGATCGACGCCGGAGCCGACGCGGCCTCCGCGCGCAAGTGGTGGATGGGTGAGCTGGCGCGCAGCGCCAACGAGTCCGGCAAGACGCTGGACGAACTGGCGATCACGCCCGAGCAGGTGGCCCGCGTCAGCGAGCTGGTGGCGTCCGGCGATCTGAACGACAAGCTGGCCCGCCAGGTCATCGAGGGCGTCCTCGCGGGCGAGGGCACCCCGGACGAGGTCGTCGACAAGCGCGGCCTGAAGGTCGTCTCCGACGAGGGCGCGCTCACCGCCGCCGTCGACGAGGCCATCGCCGGCAACCCGGGCGTCGCGGACAAGATCCGCGGCGGCAAGGTGGCCGCGGCCGGCGCCCTGGTCGGCGCCGTCATGAAGGCCACGCGCGGTCAGGCCGACGCGGCCCGCGTCAAGGAACTGATCCTGGAGAAGCTGGGCGTCGCGGAAGGCTGAGCGGCCCCGCGGCGGGAGACAGCCGCACACGGCCCCGGAGGACCACTGAGGTCCTCCGGGGCCGTTCCCGTCCACTCAGTCGCGGCGTCCCACGACGCGGGCGAAGCCGAGCAGGCGTCCCGCGTCGGCGCTCAGCAGGTCCACCGAGTCCCGCGCCGTCCGTGCCATGACCTCGTCGGTGCTCTCCTCGGCGCACACCTCGCTCCACAGCAGCCAGTCGCGCCAGCCGTCCGCCAGCCAGTCGGCCGTCTCCACGGTCACCGCGCCCGTGCGCGTCCAGTTCCGGCGCCACCAGGCGGGCGAATGGAACGCCCAGAACCCCGGATCCCAGTGCGGCGCCAGATGCGCGGGCGGCTCGGCCCCCTCGATCTCCTCCCGCAGCCCCGGCACCACGACGCCGATCCGCCCGCCCGGCTTCAGCAGCCGGGTCAGGGTGGGCAGGTAGAGGTCGTCGGTGCCGAAGTACTGGTAGGCGTCGATGCTCACGATCGCGTCGAAGGCGCCCTCGCTGAACGGCAGCTCGTGCGCCTCGGCGCGCACCGGCAGCACCCGGTCGGCGAAGCCCGCCTCGGCGACCCGGCGCGCGTTGTCGTCGGGGGCCACCCGCAGATCGGCCGCGGTGACCTGGAGGTCGTACTCCCGGGCGAGGAAGACGGAGGTCATGGCGCGGCCGCAGCCCAGGTCCAGCACGCGGGCGCCGGGGCGCAGGGCGTCCAGGCCGAGCGCGGGAGCCAGCCATTCCAGCAGCCACAGGGCGTGCGGGCCCATCTGGTTGTCGATGGTCCAGCGGACGTCGTAGTGGTTGCTGCGCGGGAATCGGGGGTGGGCCAGCCGGCCGGCGAGGTCCTCGGCCGGGGTCTCGAGTGCGGTGTCCGACATCGTTGAACGGGCTCCTTGCGTCCGGGGGGTCCATCGCAGCGCACAGGGATACGTCGGAGCCAGGCCGATTCCTCAAACCGTTGCCCCGCATCCGGCTTTCTCACCCGTACGAGGTACGCTCGCCCGCCATGAGTGGACGCGGTGATTCCGAGACCCCGGACGTCGCGGACCCCGCGCAGATGGCGCGCCGGGCCCGCTGGACGGCGGCCGGGACCGGGACGCTGCTGGCCCTCGCCGGGCTGGCCGCGTCGCTGCTCCGGCTCACCGGCGCCGCACCGGCCCTGGTACCGGCCGCCTACGCCCTCGGAGCCGTCGGCTGCGCCGCCGCCGCGGTCCTCGGCTCCCGGGGACGCACCCGGCGGGCGCTGTGGCTGCTGATCGCCGGGACGATGGTGATGGCGCTGGGGGACCAGTTCGACTGAGGCCACAGAGCAGCCGTTGCCGTCCTGTGACCTTCCTCCCGGTCCTGTGATTCGCCCCACGAGCGGCGCAAACGATCAGTTTCGCCTGCAAGAGTGCTTAACACATTGCTCATGCGTTCTTTGCGGGCTGTTCATGCCATGAACGTCTGTTCCCGGCCAAAGATCAAACAGTAACCCTGGGAGCACGTCGTGGCAGCCCTTGCACGCTGGTGTGTCCGGCACCGCCTGGTCGCGGTGCTGATCTGGCTCCTCGCCCTCGGCGGCACGGCCGCGGCCGCCGCCGTCACCGGCTCGGCGTACTCCAACGACTACGACGTCTCCGGCACCGAGTCGGGCCGCGCCACCCGGCTGCTCGAGCAGGGCTTCGGCGGCCTCGCCGGCGACAGCGACACCGTCGTCTGGCACACCACGTCCGGCACCGTCCGCGCCGCCGCCGTCGTGCAGACGATGACCAGGACCCTCGACCGGATCGGCGCCCTGCCCGGCATCGCCTCCGTGACCAGCCCCTACGGCGAGCAGGGCGCGGGCCGCATCAGCGCCGACGGACACACGGCGTACGCCACGATCACCTTCGCCGACCGCGTCGAGGACATCGACGCCGGCCGGGCGCGGGCCGTCGTCGCCGCGGCCGAGGCCGCCCGGACCGACGGGCTCCAGGTCGAGCTCGGCGGCAGCGCCGTCGCGCTCACCGAGCCCTCGGGCGGGCACCTCGCCGAGGCCGTCGGCGTGCTCGTCGCCGCCGTCGTGCTGTTCCTCGCCTTCGGCTCGCTCGCCGCCTCCGTGCTGCCCGTCGCCACCGCGCTGGTCGGCGTCGGCACCGCGTACGCGGGAATCGTGCTGCTCGGGCACCTCATGACGGTGGCCGACTTCGCGCCCATGCTCGGCGTGCTGATCGGACTCGGCGTCGGCATCGACTACGCGCTGTTCATCGTCACCCGGCACCGGCGCGGACTCAAACGCGGGCTGACCGTCACCGAGGCGGCCACGGACGCCGTGGCCACCACCGGACGGGCCGTGGTCTTCGCGGGTGCCACGGTTTGCATAGCCCTGCTGGGCATGCTGATCCTCAGGCTGAACTTCCTCAACGGCGTCGCGATCGCCGCCTCGCTGACCGTCGTCCTCACCGTCGCCGCCTCCGTCACCCTGCTGCCCGCCCTGCTGTCCCTCATCGGCATGCGCGCCCTCGGCCGGCGCGAACGACGGCGGCTCGACCGGTACGGACCCGAACCCGAACTGCCGACCGGGCTCGCCGCCCGCTGGTCGGCGTTGGTCGAGCGCCGCCCCAAGCTGCTCGGCGCGCTCGCGCTGGCCGTGATCACCGTCCTCGCCCTGCCGACGCTCTCCCTCCGCCTCGGCACCTCCGACCAGGGCAACGACCCGAAGACGTCCACCACCCGCCAGGCCTACGACCTGCTCGCCGCCGGCTTCGGCCCCGGCGTCAACGGCCCGCTGACCCTCGTCACGCGCGTCGGCGGCGCCGAGGACAAGCTCGCCCTCGACAGCCTCGACGCCACCCTGCGCGCCACCGAGGGCGTCGCGTCGGTGACCCCGGTGACCTACGACGCCGGCGGCACCACCGCCTACGTCGTCGTCGTCCCGGATTCGGCGCCGCAGTCGCAGCGCACCAGCGACCTCGTCCACCGGCTGCGCACCGAGGTGCTGCCGCGCGCCGAGACCGGCACCTCGCTCGACCTGCACGTCGGCGGCGTCACGGCGAGCTACGACGACTTCGCCGGCGTCATCGTCGGCAAGCTGCCGCTCTTCGTCGGCGTGGTCATCGGCCTGGGCTGCCTGCTCCTGCTGCTCGCCTTCCGGTCCGTCGCCATACCGGCCAAGGCCGCCGTCATGAACGTCGCCGCGGTCGCCGCCGCCTTCGGCGTCGTCGTGGTGATCTTCCAGTGGGGCTGGGGGAGCGACCTGCTGGGACTGGGCCGCGCCGGCCCCGTCGAGCCGTTCCTCCCCGTGATCATGGTGTCCGTCCTGTTCGGACTGTCCATGGACTACCAGGTCTTCCTGCTCAGCCGGATGTACGAGGAGTGGCTGGAGACCGGGGACAACCGGCGCGCCGTCCGCGTCGGGCTCGCCGAGACCGGCCGCGTGATCAACTCCGCCGCGATCATCATGATCTCCGTCTTCCTCGCCTTCGTGCTCAGCGGCGACCGCGTGATCGCGATGTTCGGCATCGCGCTCGCCTCCGCCGTCGCCCTGGACGCGTTCGTGCTGCGCACCCTCCTCGTCCCCGCCCTGATGCACCTGCTCGGCAGCGCCAACTGGTGGCTGCCGCGCCGGCTCGACGCCCGGCTGCCCCGTATCAGCATCGAGCCGCCCGAGTGCCGCGCCGCCCATGAGAGGCTGGCCGCGACCGGCCCGGGCGCGGGCAAGGGCACGGACGTCGAGGCGGCCGAGGCACTGGCGAAGGAGCGGGAGCGCGATGTACACGATGTCGCTGGGTGACGACGGAGCCGAACTGCGGCCCCTGGAGCCGTGGCACGCCGAGGAGTTCCTGGCGCACCTGGACCGGGGCCGGGACTTCATCGGGCAGTTCATCTCCTTCGGCTCCAGAGAGACCGACCTGGCCTCCGCGCGGGCCATGCTCCAGCGGTACGCCGACCTGCGCGCCGCCGACAGCGCCTCGCTGCACGGCCTGTGGCTGGAGGGCAAGCTGGTCGGCGGAGTGCTCTTCCTCAACTTCGACGCCGCAGGCGGCAACTGCGAGGTCGGCTGCTGGCTGGAGCCCGCGGGCACCGGGCGCGGCCTCGTCACCCGCGCGATGCGGGTGCTCATCGACCACGCCGTCGAGCAGCGCGGCATCCACCGCGTCGAGTGGGTCGCCGCCTCCGGCAACGAGGCCAGCCTGAACGTCGCCCGGCGCCTGGGGATGACCCGCGACGGAGTGCGCCGGGAGGCCCACCCCTATCGTGGGGTGCGGCACGATCTCGAGGTGTGGTCGATCCTGGCCCCCGAATGGCGCACGGCACGCGCGCGTGCCGACCACAACGATCATTAAGGTAGCTCTCAGAGAGCGTCCGTACGGTGCGAGGCATGGGAACGAAGACATTGGACGAGACCGGGCCCGAGGCCAACGAAGTGAAGCCCGGCGAGGAGACGGAGGACCTCACCGAGGCCCCCGGCGCCGATGACACGACCGGCGCGGGCGACACCGCCGGCCAGGAGGCCGGCCCCACGGGCGTCGGCCAGGGCGCGGGCGCCGTCGTCTCCGCCGCGCTGGGCGTCGTCTCGCTGACCGGCAGCTGGGTGGGAACCGTCGCCTCGGCGCGCGAGACGCTGGTCGGCCAGCTGGGGACCGCGTCGAACGCGAGCGTCGCCAAGCAGATCAAGGAGGTCTACGGCGACGCCTGGCAGACCACCGCGCTGTGGGGCGGCCTCTTCGCCCTGGCCGCGCTGCTCGTCGGCGTCTTCGTCCTCGCCCGGCCGGCCTTCGGGGCCCCCGGGAAGCCGCAGGCGCCGTGGATCAAGTCGGTCGCCTGGGCGGGTGTCTCGCTCGGAGTCATCGGCCTGCTGCTGGCCGTCCTGAAGTACACCGACGTCCTGCTCGGACTGCCGTCCGCGAGCTAGTCACCGCAGATCCTGAGGGGTCTTAGGTCATCCGTCAGCGCCTTACGGATGCCCTGAGGCCCCTTACTCGTGTCCGGGGCCCCGGCCGGACGCGAAGATGCGGAACTCTCCCGATGTGGCGCACCCCCCTGGGAGACGAAGGTTGAGGCATCGCACCGAGCGAAGCCGAGAACCGACATCGTCCGAGGGACACGCCATGTACGAGTACGAACTCCAGCAGATCCGTTCCGCCGAGCTGATCCGGCGGGCCGAGAACGAGCGGCTGGCCCGCGAGGCCGTCCGCCACCGCCGCGCCGCCCGCAGCGAGGCCGCCGGGAGCGAGGCGCATAGTCGCCGCCCCCGCCGGCTCCGCTCCGCCCGCGCCACCACATGACCACGCGGGCCCGGCCGGGCGGCCGCACCGGGGACGACCGCCCGACCGCACCCGGGAAGCCCCGGCCCACGGCCGCAGCGACGCGACCGAACCCGACCGCCCGGGCCACCGACACCCAGGCCGGACGGGAACCCGGCGCTGCGGCGGACGGCGTCGGTGACCGTGACACAGGTGTCGTGAGGGAGCCCGCCCCCGTGGTGAGTGTCGGGGCCGTCGACCGCGTGGCCGGACGGGAGCCCGGCACCCCGGCCGCGCGGGAACCCGGCGCCGTGAGGGACGGCGCAGGCGACCGCGGCACGGGGGCCGTGCGGGAGCGCACGGCCGGGGCGGAGGCCGGGGCCGTCGACCGCGTGGCCGCGCGGCAGCCTGGCGCGGCGGGCGTCGGCGCAGGTGGGCGCGCTGCCGGAGCCTCTGGAGAGGGCGTCGGCGCAGGTGGGCCTGCGGCCGGGGCTTCCGGGGCGGGCGCCGGCGCCCGGAAAACCGGTGACGCGTCGTCGGATGCCCGTGCGATGCTCGGGCTCGTGGAGAACTGGTCCGTCAGTCCGGTGTTCGTCGGCCGCGCCGAAGAACTGGGCGCGCTGAACGACGCGCTCGCCCGGGCGTCCGCGGGCGAGCCGCAGGCGCTGCTGATCGGCGGCGAGGCCGGGGTCGGCAAGACCAGGCTGGTCGAGGAGTTCGCCACCGCCGCCGGCCAGCAGGGCGCCGTCGTCGCGCTCGGCGGCTGCGTCGAGATCGGCGCCGACGGCCTGCCCTTCGCGCCCTTCTCCAGCGCCCTGCGCGCCCTGCGCCGGGAACTGCCCGACGAGGTCGCCGCCGCGGCCGCCGGCCAGGAGGAGGAACTCGCCAGGCTCCTCCCCGAGGTCTGCGAGGCGAGCCCGGGACGCCACGACGAGGAGGGCATGGCGCGCCTCTTCGAGCTCACCGCCCGGCTGCTGGAACGCGTCGCGGCCGACCACACCGTCGTCGTAGCCCTGGAGGACCTCCACTGGGCCGACGCCTCCACCCGCCACCTGCTGGCCTACCTCTTCCGCACCCTGCGCAGCGGCCGCCTCGTCGTCCTCGCCACCTACCGCGCCGACGACATCCACCGCCGCCACCCGCTGCGCCCCCTGCTCGCCGAACTCGACCGGCTGCGCACGGTCCGCCGCATCGAACTCCGCCGGTTCAACCGCGACGAGGTCGGCCGTCAGATCGCCGGCATCCTGGCCCGGGAACCCGACCCCGCGAGGGTCGACGCCATCTTCGAACGCTCCGACGGCAACGCCTTCTTCGTCGAGGAACTCGCCGTCGCCGCCCACGAAGGCTGCCGCACCGGCCTCACCGACTCCCTCCGCGACCTGCTCCTGGTCCGCGTCGAGGGCCTGCCCGAGACCGCCCAGCGGGTCGTCCGGATCGTCGCCGAGGGCGGCTCCACCGTCGAGTACCGGCTGCTGGCCGCGGTTGCCCGGCTCGCCGAGGACGACCTCATCGAGGCGCTGCGGGCCGCCGTGAACGCCAGCATCCTGCTCGCCGTACCGGCAGGCGACGGCTACCGCTTCCGCCACTCCCTGGTCCGCGAGGCCGTCGGCGACGACCTGCTGCCCGGCGAGCGCTCCCGTCTCAACCGCCGCTACGCCGAAGCCCTCCAGGCCGATCCGACGCTGGTGCCCGCCGACGAACGCGTCACGCGCCTGGCCAGCTACTGGTACCACGCCCACGACCCGGCCAAGGCCCTCCCCGCCGTCCTGGACGCCTCCGTCGCCGCCCGCTGCCGTCACGCCTACAGCGAGCAACTGCGCCTGCTGGAGCGGGCCATGGAGCTGTGGGACACCGCCCCCGAGGACGTCCGGGCGGCGCTGCCGCTGAGCGACTACACCGAGGTCTACGCCCCCTGCGGCTGCGACCCGGCCGACACACCGCTGCACTACCTCGACCTCATGGCCGAGGCCGCCGCCGCCGGACGGCTGTGCGGGGAACGCGAACGCGCCCTGAAGATCACCAAGCGGGCGCTGCACCTGCTGGAGAACGAGCACGACCCGCTGCGCGCGGCCTGGTTCTGGACGCAGCGCGCGATCCTGGTGCAGAGCCAGGGGCGCGGCGACGGCTGGAAGGAACTGGCTCCGCCCAGGAACTGGTGCGCGGCCTGCCGCCCTCCGAGGTGCACGCCGAGGTGCTGGCCCAGGTGGCGGGCTGGTCGATGCTGCGAGCGCCCGGCCCGCAGGCCTTCGCCGCGGCGGAACGCGCGGTGCAGTACGCGCGCATGGTGGGCGCGCGGGAGACCGAGATCAACGCGCGTCTGACGCTGGGCGGCCTGATGGTCGACGCGGGCGACACCGAGGCGGGCCTCGCCGTGATGTACGAGGTCAAGGAACGGGCCGTCGCGGACCGCGTCACCCGGGTCGCGGGCCGCGCGTACGTCAACCTGCCCTCGGAACTGGAGTCGGTGGGACGCTCCGCGGAGGCCGTCGCCCTGCTGGAGGAGGGCGTCGCCCACACCCGCCGCTTCGGGCTGCTGAACTCCGAGGCGTGGGTGTGGGCCAACCTCTCCGACTCGCTGTACTCGCTGGGCCGTTGGGACGAGGCCGTCGAGGCGGCGAACAACGCGCTGCGGCGCGGACAGAACTCCAAGCCCCAGGGCGCGGGCGCCCTCACCCTGGCCCAGGTCGCGCTGGCCCGCGGCGACACGGCCGAGGCGGCCCGCCGACTCGCCGCCGCCGACGGCTACTTCGGCACCCACGACCCCATGCCCCAGCAGTCCCTGCCGCTCACCGGGCTCACCGCCGGCGTCGCCGCGGCCGAGGGCCGCCTCCTCGACGTCCGCGTCGCACTGCGCCGCGCCCTCGCCGACGGCATCCCGCCCGGCACCCAGCGCCACATCTGGTCCCTGCTGCGCGGCGCGGCCACCGCCGAAGCGGACGCCCGCTCCCTGCCCGCCGCCCGGCAGGGCCGTGCCGAGGCCCTCGGGCGCATCGCCGACGCCGCCAGGCAGACCCCCGCCGACGCCCCGCTCTGGGTCGCCCACGAGCAGTGGGTCCGCGCCGAACTCCAGCGGGCCGAGGGCCGCGACACCGCCGACGCCTGGTCGGACGTCGTCACCGCCTTCGAACGCCTGGAGCGCCCCTACGAGCTGGCCCTCGTCCGCCACCGTCTGGCCGCGGCCCTGCTCGCGACGGGCGGCGACGACGAGCGCGAGCGCGCCGCGGAACTGCTCCGGCTCGCCCACGCCGTCGCCGGCCACGTCGGCGCCCGCCCGCTCGCCGACGCCGTCACCCTGCTCGCCCAGCGCGCCCGGCTTCCCCTCACCCACGTCCCGGACCCGCGTCCCGCCCCCGCCGACCCCACCCGGGCCCTCGGCCTCACCAGCCGGGAACGGGACGTGCTGCGCCTGGTCTCCGCCGGCCGCACCAACCGCCAGATAGCGGAGGAACTCTTCATCTCCCCGAAGACCGCCAGCGTCCACGTCTCGAACATCCTGGCCAAGCTCGGCGTCTCGGGAAGGGGGGAGGCGGCGGCCGTGGCCCACCGGCTGGGACTGTTCCCCGCCGAACCGCTCGGCGCCCCGCCGTGACCGGCCGGGCGTACGCTGTCAGGACCGGCAGGGGGAGGCCCCGTGTTCAACATGTTCGAGGAACTGTTCGCGCCCGGCCGCAAACACACCCGGGACGAGCAGAAGCGGCTGGAGCTGACCCGGGAGGACGTGGGCGACCAGGATCCCGGCCGCGGCCCGATAGACCTCGCCTCCGGGAAGGTCGTCGTCCGGCCGCCCGTGGCGGAGCGGACCGCCCAGGCTGACCCGGGCGGGAAGCGGGAACCCTCGGAACAGCCCCCTTCGGAAGAGCCCCGCTCGGAACAGCCCCCTTCGGAACGGCCCCGTTCGGAACAGCCCCCTTCGGAACGGCCCTGAGGGCCTACGTCACCTTCAGCTCCAGGATCCGGTCGTCGCCGCTCTTGGGGGTGCCGCGCCCGTCCGTCTCGCTCGTCACCAGCCACAGCCTGCCGTCGCCCGCCGGGGCGACCGTGCGCAGCCGGCCGTACTCGCCCTTGAGGAACGCCTGCGGCTTCGCCGACACCGCGGTGCCGTTCAGGGGGACGCGCCACAGGCGTTCGCCCCGCAGGGACGCCATCCAGATCACGCCGTCGACGTAGGCGATGCCGCTGGGGGAGGCGTCGTCGGTGTGCCACTGCGCGACCGGGTTGTGGTACTTCGGGTCGGAGGACCGTCCCTCGGCCTTCGGCCAGCCGTAGTTGCCGCCCGGCTTGATCGCGTTCAGCTCGTCCCAGGTGTCCTGGCCGAACTCCGAGGCGAACAGGCGCTGCTTCGAGTCCCAGGCGAGACCCTGCACGTTGCGGTGGCCGTAGGAGTACACCGGCGAGTCCGGGAACGGGTCGCCCGGCGCCGGCTCGCCCTCCGGCGTCAGGCGCAGGATCTTGCCGGCCAGCGACCTGGTGTCCTGGGCCAGTCCCCGCTCGCCGGTCTCGCCCGTGCCCGCGTACAGCATCCCGTCCGGGCCGAAGGCGATCCGGCCGCCGTTGTGGATCACGCCCTTGGGGATGCCCCTGAAGACCGTGTCGGGGGCGCCCAGTTGCTCGCCGGCCGGCTTCTTCTCGTCGTACAGCATGCGCACGATGCGGTTGTCGGAGGCCGAGGTGAAGTAGGCGTAGATCATGTGGTCGGAGGCGTAGTCGGGGGACAGGGCGATGCCCAGGAGGCCGCCCTCTCCGGCCGGGGAGACCCCGGACACCTTGCCCAGCTCGGTCTTCCTGCCCGTCCGGGTGTCGACCCGGGTGATGGTCCCCTGGTCGCGCGAGGAGACGAGGAGGCCGCCCCCGGGGAGGGGCGCCAGGCCCCACGGGGTGTCCAGGCCCTCGGCGACCGTGCGCAGCACCTTGACCGAGCCCTTGGCGGGCGGGATCTGGCCGGCCGTCTGCCGCGAGGTCGAGGACGGCGCGGTCGTCGCGGTCGAGGCCGTGCCGCCGGCGCCCGGCGGCAGGCCGCCCGACCCGGAGGAGCAGCCGGCCGTGAGCAGCAGCGCGGTCGCGGCCCATATGGCCGGCACAGCTCGTCGTCGCACGATCTTGGTCCCTTCGAGGCGGCGTGCAGCGGCAGGTTCCGCGTCCTCTTGTCCTACTTGTCTTACACCGTTCGCGCCGCACGGGTTCCCGGTCGGGCGAACCCGTACCGCCCGCCGCCCCGGCCGCCCGCCAGGCCCGCCCCCGCGGGCGGCCCTTGTTCGGCCCCCGCGGGGACCCCCGTTCAGTCCCAGGACCCCTGCGCCGGCGGCAGCCGTGCCACGTCCGCGAGGTCCCCGGCCGTGAGCCGGAGGGCGGCCGCCGCCGCGTTCTCGGCCGCCCACCGCTCCTGCTTCGTCCCCGGCACCGGGACCACGTGCCGGCCCTGCGCCAGCACCCACGCCAGCGCCACCTGGGCGGGCGTCACACCGGCGCCGTGCCGTGCCGCGATCCGGCGCAGGCCGACCACGATCGGCTGGTTCGCCGCCATCATCTCCGCGGTGAAGCGCGGGTGACGGGCGCGGATGTCGTCCGGTTCGAAGCCCTCGCCGGGGGTGAGCGTTCCGGACAGGAAACCGTTGCCGAGCGGCATCGCCGCCAGGAAGCCGACACCGCGCGCCTCGCACCACGGCAGCAGCGACTCCAGCGCCTCCCGCGACCACACCGACAACTCGGCCTCGACCGCGCTCACCGGGAAGACCTGCTGCACCCGCCGCAACTGCCGCAGCGTGGCGTCGTACAGCCCGCCGCCGGACCGTCGGCCGCCGCGCGCGCCCACCGCGCACAGCCCCAGCGCCCGCACCTTCCCGGCCCGGACGAGATCCGCCATCGCGCCCCACGTCTCCTCGACCGGGACCTCGGGATCCGCGCGGTGCAGTTGGTAGAGGTCGATGACGTCCGTCTGCAGGCGTCTGAGGGAGGCGTCGCAGGCCCGCTTCACATAGCCGGGGCGGCCGTTGGCCACGATGTGCTGCTCGCCCACCAGCAGACCGACCTTCGTGGAGACGAAGGCGTCCCGGCGGCGCTCCTTCAACACCCGCCCCAGCAGCAGCTCGTTGGTGAAGGGGCCGTACATGTCGGCGGTGTCCAGGAGGGTCGAGCCCAGGTCCAGCGCCCGGTGCACCGCCCTGAGCGACTCGTCGCCCCGCTGCCGCGACCCGCTGTACGCCCAGCTCATCGGCATGCACCCGAGGCCGACGGCCCCCACCGCGAGTGCCCCCGCGCCGATCGTCCTGCGCTCCACCTGCTCGTGACCCTCCCTTTCCCGGCCCCCAACCTAACCTCTGCGCCGCCAGGAACCTGACATAGCCTCCTGGCATGACTGCTGACGTGTGGCTCCCCATCCCGCCGGACGACATCGAAGGGCTCCCCGAAGGGCCGGACTACCGCTTCTGGGACGGCGGCGAGGAGTTCCCCGCGGACCCCGCCGACTGCGCCTTCTACGTCGTCCCCTACATGAAGCCCAGTGCGATCGGAGTGCGTCCGCTGCCCGCGATGAGGGGTGTGCGGGTCGTACAGACGCTGACGGCCGGCATCGACCACGTGGTGCCCGGGCTCGGGCACCTGCGTCCAGGCGTACGACTGTGCAATGCGCAGGGGGTGCACGAGGCGAGCACCGGCGAGCTCACGCTCGCGCTGATCCTCGCGTCGCTGCGCGGCATCCCCGACTTCGTGCGGGCGCAGGAACGGGGGGAGTGGCTGGGCGGGTTCCGGCCCGCGCTGGCCGACCGGACCGTCCTCATCGTGGGTTACGGCTCGATCGGATCCGCGCTCGAGGACCGGCTCGTTCCCTTCGAGGTCGCGCGGGTGGTGCGCGTCGCGCGCTCCGCACGCACCACGGAGCGCGGTCCGGTGCATCCGCTCACCGACCTGCCCGCCCTGCTGCCCGAGGCGGACGTCGTAGTCCTGTCCACGCCCCTCACCGAGACCACCCGCCACCTGGTCGACGCCGGCTTCCTGGCCCGGATGAAGGACGGCTCGCTCCTCGTCAACGTCGCCCGCGGCCCGGTCGTCGACACCAAGGCGCTGCTCACGGAGTTGGAGAGCGGCCGGATCACCGCGGCCCTCGACGTCACCGACCCCGAGCCGCTGCCCCGCGACCACCCCCTGTGGCGCGCTCCGGGCGTGCTGATCAGCCCGCACGTCGGCGGACCCAGCTCCGCCTACCTGCCGCGCGCCAAGCGCCTGCTGGCCGACCAGTTGACCCGGTTCGTGAACCGGGAGCCACTGCGCAACGTGATCCTTACGACAGGCGCGAACGAGGCGTGACGCGGGCGGCCCGAGCGCCGCGCGCCACCGGCGCAACAGGCGTGCGATCCGCTTCCGGTACCCTCCGCAATCCCCCGGAAGCGGTGCGTGCCCGCATCACCGCAGGTCGTCACGGAGCGTAGAGGAGCTATGTCCCTGAGTGACGATCCTGGTGTATCGTCCCGACAGGGGCTGCGCCGCGCACCGTTCGGCGCCGGGGACGGACTTGAGACTGTGAGGGGGGCGACGGGCGATGCACGGCCTATGGACGAACGATCCGACGCGGCGGAGCCGCCGCCGGCGACCCTGGGGGGGGGGGGGGGGGGGGGGGGGGGGACACACCAAGCACAGCCTCCGTCCCCCCCCCCCCCCCCACGACCGTCCCCCCCACAAGCAAAACACCCCGCGGCGGGAGGGGGGGCTTGTGCCG
>NZ_JBVIIE010000080.1:0-34118 GCF_055569945.1 Streptomyces sp. NPDC031340 | reverse complement strand
CGGACAGAACAACGGGAGGACAACCCAGCAGGGCGTCAGTCAGTGCCCGAGCCACGACCACCGGAACCTGCGTACCACTATCAATGTCAGTGCCGGCCTCTACGGTCTTGGTCATGAGGCCGGTGCGCTGTGCACCCGGCGGTGAGGGGAGAGCCATGTACCGGCAGGGAGACGTGCTGATCGTGCCCGTGGCGGAGGAAGCGGTGCCGGCACACGTGGCGCACGCGCCGCGGGAGCGGCGGGACGGGCGGGGCCGGCTGGTGCTGGCGCTGGGCGAGGTCACCGGCCACGCCCACGCGGTCGTCGGGCCGGGCGAGCTGGTGCGTGAGCCGGGGCCGCTCGGGCCGCTGCTGCTCCACCTTCCCCAGGGCGGCCGGGTGGTGCACGAGGAGCACGCGGTGATCCCGCTGCCGAAGGGCTGGTACCGGGTGATCAGGCAGCGGGAGTACGTGCCCGGGTCCGTCCGGATCGTCGCCGACTGAACAACGCGTGAGGGAAGGCGAAATGACGGACGGGAACTTCGTGGAGGGGCACATGAACGGGACGGGGACGGACGTGACGGGCATCGACGGGACGGGTGCCGACGGGACGGGTGCCGACGGGGCGGGCGTCGACGTGACGGGCGTCGACGTGACGGGCATCGACGGGACGGGTGTCGACGGGGCGGCGGCGCCTGACGCCGTCGCCGACGGTCTCGACGCGTGGCGGGCGTGCGCGTGGGCGACCGTCCCCGCCGACCGGGCGGCCGCCGAGGCGGGCGTCCGGCGGGCGTACCGGCGGGCGGGGCTCGCGGAACCGGAGGAGGTGGTCTGGGCGGGGTCCCCGCGCGAGGCCATCGCGCTGATACGACAGCTCCCGGACCGCGGACCCAGCGTGCGCGAGGCGGTGCGCACCGCTCCCTGGGCTCGGGAGCGACGCCGGTTGCACGCCGAACTCGGAACGGCGGGCTGGTCGGCGCACTGGGCGGCGACGGGGGAACGGCTGTGGGCGTCCGTCCAGGCCCTCGTGGACCGGATCACCGCCGGGCTGCTCGACGAACTCGTGGGCCGGGACAGGGGCAGGGAGGCCGCGGAGGTCCGGCTGCTCCTCCTGGACGCCGTGCTCGGACAGCACGACGCGCCGTGGCTCGCCGCGTTCCCCGCCGACGGCGGCCCGCTCGGCGCGCTGGCCGAGGTGAGCCGCAGCGCCGGCTGGTGGTGGCCGTACGGCCGGGTGGCGGTGGTGTCCGAACGGCCCGTGGCCCTGCACCGCGACGAAGCCGGCCGGCTCGACTGCGGGACCGGCCCGGCACTCGCCTACCCCGACGGCTTCGCCCTGCACGCCTGGCGCGGCATGCCCGTGCCGCCCGCCTTCGTCGCGGAACTGCCCTCGCTGACACCGGAACGCATCCGCTCCGAGGAGAACGCGGAGCTGCGACGGGTGATGCTGGAGTACTACGGATACGACCGCTACCTCGCGGACTCGGGGGCCCGGCCGGTGCACCAGGACGAGACGGGCACCCTGTGGCGGATCGACCTGGCCGGCGACGAGCCCGTGGTGATGGTCGAGGTGCTCAACTCCACGCCGGAACCCGACGGCACCCGGCGCACCTACTGGCTCCGGGTACCCCCCTCGACCCCGACCGCCAGGGCGGGCGTCGCCTGGACCTTCGGCGTGCCGGCCGCCCAGTACGCGCCGGTGCGGGAGACGTGACGCGGGCCGGCGGCGGAGCCTGGCCGGAGTGGCGCCGCCGTCGTACCCGGGACAATGCCCCTGCGTGCCTGACCCGGTGTTTTACAGTGACTTCACTTGACCTGTTCCGGCGACCAAGTGACCTGTGGGGGACACGCGAACCATGCCGACCGAAACGTTGGAGTTCCAGGTAGAGGCCCGTCAGCTGCTCCAGCTGATGATCCACTCGGTCTACTCGAACAAGGACGTCTTCCTGCGGGAGCTCGTCTCCAACGCATCAGACGCGCTCGACAAGCTGCGCCTGGCCGCACTGCGCGACGACAGCCTCGAAGCCGACACGTCCGACCCGCACATCGACATCGAGATCGACGACGACGCCCGCACCCTCACCGTGCGGGACAACGGCATCGGGATGTCGTACGACGAGGTCGGCAAGCTGATCGGCACCATCGCCAACTCCGGCACGGCCGCCTTCCTCGAGGAGCTGAAGGAGGCGCAGGACCCGGCCGGGGCCGAGGGGCTCATCGGCCAGTTCGGCGTCGGCTTCTACTCCGGCTTCATGGTGGCCGACGAGATGACCCTGGTGACCCGGCGGGCGGGGGAGAGCGACGGCACCCGCTGGTCGTCGCGCGGCGAGGGGACGTACACCCTGGAGACGGTCGCCGACGCGCCGCAGGGGACCGCCGTCACGCTGCACCTCAAGCCCGCCGACCCCGAGAACAACCTGCACGACTACACCTCCGTCTGGACGATCAAGGAGATCGTCAAGCGGTACTCCGACTTCATCACCTGGCCGATCCGGCTCGTGCCCAAGCCGGGCGACGGCGAGGACACGCCCGAGCCCGAGACGCTGAACTCGATGAAGGCCCTGTGGGCGCGCCCGCGCGAAGAGGTCTCCGACGACGAGTACCACGTCCTGTACAAGCACGTCAGCCACGACTGGCGGGACCCCCTGGAGACGATCCGCCTCCAGGCCGAGGGCACCTTCGAGTACCAGGCCCTGCTGTTCCTCCCCGAGCACGCCCCCGCCGACCTGTTCACCCGGGACTTCCGGCGCGGCCTCCAGCTGTACGTCAAGCGCGTGCTGATCATGGACGACTGCGAGGCGCTGCTGCCGCCGTACCTCCGCTTCGTCAAGGGCGTCGTGGACGCGCAGGACCTCTCGCTCAACGTCTCCCGCGAGATCCTCCAGCAGGACCGGCACATCCGGATGATCCAGCGCCGGCTGACCAAGAAGGTCCTCTCCGCGGTCAAGGAGATGCGGGCCAAGTCCCCGGAGAAGTACGCCACGTTCTGGCGGGAGTTCGGCGCGGTGCTGAAGGAGGGCCTGCTCAGCGACCCCGACAACCGCGACGCCCTGCTCGCCGTCGCGTCCTTCGCCAGCACGCGCTCCGAGGACGAGCCGACCACGCTGCAGAGTTACCTGGAGCGGATGAAGGACGGCCAGGACGACATCTACTACATGACCGGCGAGTCCCGGCAGAGCATCGAGAACTCGCCGCACATGGAGGCGTTCCACGCCCGCGGCATCGAGGTCCTGCTGCTCACCGACCCCGTGGACGAGGTGTGGGTGGACGCCGTGGGCGAGTTCGAGGGCAAGCGGCTGCGGTCCGTCGCCAAGGGCGAGACCGGCCTCGACGCCGCGCCGGGCGAAGAGGCGGACGGCGGCGAGAAGGAGAAGCGGGCCGAGGAGTACGCCGGTCTGCTCGGCTGGATGAAGGAGCAGCTGGCGGAGGACCTGAAGGACGTCCGCCTGTCGACCCGGCTCACCGTCTCCCCGGCCTGCGTCGTCTCCGACACCCACGACCTCACCCCGGCGCTGGAGAACATGTACCGGGCGATGGGCCAGGAGGTCCCGCCCACCAAGCGCATCCTCGAACTCAACCCCGGCCATCCGCTCGTGCAACACCTGAACAAGGCCTACCAGGAACGCGACGACCGTGCCGAACTCGTCGAGACGGCCGCCCTGTTGCGCGACCTGGCGGTGCTCGCGGAGGGCGGCCAGCCGAAGGAGCCGGCCCGGTTCGTGAAGGCGGTGGCGGAGCGGTTGGAGCGGACGCTGTAGCCGCGCCGGGCGGCCCGGTTCAGTCGCCCGCGCGCAGGAACCGCCGCTGGTGGGCACGGGCCCGGCGTACGGTGTCACGACCGGGCCCCATCAGCCGCCGGTCCCGGCGGACCAGCACCGCCGTACCGCTCGCGACGATCATGACGGCGACGGCGAGAGGCGTGAGGAAGAAGACCATCGACTGCTCCTGTGGACCGGGCCGCGGGGTGTGCCGGGGGCCCCGGGCCGCGTTCTGGTAGCCGGTGCCGGGGGGGGGGGGGGGGGGGGGGGGGCGGGCGGCCCCCCCCCCCCCCCTCCCCCCCCCCCCCCCCCCTCCCCCCCCCCCCCCCCCCCCCCCCCCCCACCGCAATCTCCCCCTGTTTCTGCCGACCACCATCTTCGACGTGGCATGCTCACAGCGCATTGCCGTGTTCCGGCAGTCTTCGCGGCTCGTCGATGCCGGACGACGACTCACCTGCCGCCGGGGACCGCGGTGCCGGAACGGCGAGGGCGGCCTGCGATGATCTCCCGCAGCGGCGCTTCGGGCGGTCGCGGCAGGTCTGTCAGGCTTGCCCGGCCCGTGCCGGACACACGCCGGCGGCGCGGCCGAGGACTCGCGCCGGAAACACGCGTCAGGAAAGGCGTCAGGACAGGCGTAGGACAGACGTCAGGACACGCGCCGAGGACACAGGAGGACCGGTGACAGGGCGGGAGATCCCGGACGAGTATGTGGAGGACTACGACCGGACGGTGGCCGACGCGTCCGCGACGGGACGCCGCCTCACACGGGACGAACTGGAGGCGCTGCGCACGCGCGGGGAGGCCGCCGCCGAGGCGGGCTTCGGACTGCGGGCCCTGGTCCGCCGGCACCTGTCCGTGACCCGTGAGCGGTGGCCCGCCCTGTCCGCCGCGAACGGGCACGTGGTGCTCGCCGCCGTCGAGCAGGCGATCGACGCCCTCGCCGAAGGCCACGAGAGGGCTCAGCGGCTCGCCGTGCGGCAGGAGGAGGCCATGCGCCGGGAGTTCGTCGACGACCTGCTCTACGGCCGCAGCGATCTCGGCCGCCTGGCCGAACGCGCCGAACGCTTCGGGCTGCTCCTCGCGCGCGCCCACGCCGTCGCCGTCGCCCAGGGCGGGGATCCGGTCGAGGACACCCACCCGGCCACCCGGCAGGTCGAGAGCGCCGTGATCGGCCGCTTCGGCGAACGGCGCATCCTGCTCACCACGAAGGACGGCCGGCTGGTCTGCATCGCCCCCGGGGACCAGGACGACGTCCTGACCTTCTTCGCCGAGCAGGCCCACGCGGCCACCGGGGGCGGCCGGGTCGCCATCGGGCGCGCCCACCCGGGCGCCGGAGGAGTCGTGCACTCTTACGAAGAGGCGCTCAACGCCCTGGAGTTGGCCGACAGGCTGCACCTGCGGGAACCGGTGCTGCGCCATGCCGATCTGCTCGTCTACCCGGTGCTGACCCGTGACCGGCAGGCCATGGTCGACCTCGTCGACAACACCCTCGGCCCGCTGCGGACGGCACGCGGCGGCGCCGGGCCGCTCGTCGACACGCTGACCGCCTACTTCGACGCGGGCTGCGTCGCGGCGGAGGCGGCCCGCCGTCTCAGTCTGAGCGTGCGCGCCCTCACCTACCGCCTGGCCCGCATCCACAAGCTCACCGGCGCCGACCCGGCCGACCCCGTGCACCGCTACACCCTGCAGACGGCGGTGATCGGCGCCCGGCTCCTGGGCTGGCCGGACGACGACGCCTGACGGGCGTCCGCGAACGCCGTGCGCGCGAACGCCCTCATCCCGTTCGGGCCGGCCGTGTGTACAGGCGTCGCGGACGGGTACACGCAGCGAGCGGCAGGGGAGTGCGGCGCAACGCCTGGGGAGGTCGGCGCCGCTTCCCCTGCTCCGGACGGCCGTTCGTCACGTGGATCGAGGCAGCCAGGCGGTGCCTGACTGCCTCGGACACGGCGGGGCGTCCGCCGTAACGCGGGATTCGCGCGCTACCGGACGACCCGGATGTGGAACGTCTCGGTCTCGGTCGGAGACTGACCCTGCCGGTGCTTGATGAACTTCAGGTCCACCTCGCCCGCGGTGGGCGCCCGGAAGGAGAAGACGCGGACGCCGGGTGATCCGACGCGTCCGGGGAAGCGGACCGCGGTTTCGTCGAACACCTTCTCCATCTCGACGGACGTCGAGTAGTCCCAGAAGTAGCCCGTGCTGCCGTTCTCCTCGAGCGCCACCGTGATCTGCCCTTCCGGCGGCACCGGGAAGTGCCCGTCGTTGTCCCTCTCGCTCAGCACCAGTGACTCGCGGACTGTCGTGGGTGCGGCCATGTTGCTCACCTCGTCGTTCGCGCTGCGTGTGTGCCCCCGAGCATGTGTTCCCCGGGTGTGCCACCCGGCGTTGCTCCCACCATGCGCCCACCCGGCACCCTCGCCGCAACGGAACGTACTCCGAAAGGGTGTATCGCGACCGTGTCGCGAGGTACCGGAGCCGCCGGCGTCGGAGGACGCGATCAGCAGTCCCGGACGCCCGCGCCTGTTGACCTTGGCTTCGGCGCCCCAAGGACCAGAGTGGGCACGGGCAGGCGGGACAGACGCTTGTCGCGGGTGAAGTCCACGTACCGGCGTCACCGGCGACGCGCTGACTGCCCGTCAACCCGCTCGCGAAGCAGCCTGCTGCCGACGCGTCGACGCGGCCGGAGTTCTTATCGGTTTCCTACTCCGCCGGTTTGGCCGTGTGTTGCCGGGAAACACGTTCGGCGAACCGACAGCAAGGAGACATTCTGCTATGGGCATTATCGCGTGGATAGTCATCGGCCTGCTCGCGGGCGCCATCGCCAAGGCGCTCATGCCGGGCAAGGACCCGGGCGGAATCATCATCACCATGCTCATCGGTATCGCCGGCGGACTGCTCGGCGGATTCCTCGGCAAGGTGATATTCGGCGTCGACTCGATCGACGGTTTCTTCGATCTTTCCACCTGGATCGCGGCCATTGTCGGCTCCGTCATCCTGCTCGCGCTGTACCGGCTGATCACCGGCCGCGGGAACGGCCGCGGACGTCATCACGTCCACGCGTAGCAGGTGTGAGCTGCCGGATCGGCCCGGCTGAACGCACAACACGGAAAAGGCGCGTTCGACGAGTGCCCCCGTCCATCGGACGGGGGCACTCGTGCCGCTCACGCTCAGACGCGGAAGAGCGAACCGATGTACTCCGTCAGCAGCCGCTCCTTCAGCCGGGACGGCAGCGCGTCCAGCAGCACCAGCACCGGTGCCGTCCGCGACGGCAGCCCTTCCCCGCCGCCCAGGCCCGCGAACGCCAGGACGCCCGCCACCTCTTCGGGGGTGAGCGCGTCGGGGTCGAGCGTGGCGGCCAGTTCCGCCAGCGCCGGGTCTACGGTCACCGGTTCGCCCGCACGCGCCGCCGCGACCGACTCGGACAGATCCGCGAGCAGCGTCTCGACCTGGCCGCCGGTCGCCGGGGTCAGCGTCAGGTGCAGGTTCGGGGGCAGGCCGTCGTGGGAGAGCTGCGGCTGGAGGTACCAGCCGCGTTCGCGCATCTCGTCGGCCACCTGCAGCGTCCGTCCCAGATCGCCGGTGCCGTCGGCGCCGGTCACCGTGAAGGAGACCAGACTGCCCGCCGGTTCGCCCAGCACCCGGACCCCGTCCGTGGCACGCAGTCCGGCCAGCACCCGGTCGGCCGCCCGCGCCACCTGCCGGGCCAGCTCGGTGTAGCCGTCGTGGCCGAGGTGGTGCAGGACCGCCCACGCCTGTGCCAGCAGCCCGCCGGACTTGGTGCCCTGCACGGTCGGATTCACCACCGGGTAGCCCGGCCACCCCGCGTGCGCGAAGTACTGGTGGCGCCGCAGCTCGGCGTCCCGGTACAGGACCACGGACGCCCCCTTGTCGGCGTAGCCGTACTTGTGCAGGTCCACCGAGACCGAGGTCACTCCGGGTACCGAGAGACCGAACGGTTCGACCGTACGGCCCGTGCGCGCCAGGAACGGCAGGAACCAGCCGCCGATGCACGCGTCGACGTGGCACAGCACACCCCGCGCCGCGGCGGCCGCCGCGATCTCGGTCACCGGATCCGTCACGCCGTGCGCGTACGACGGCGCCGACGCGACCACCAGCACCGTACGGTCGGTCAGCGAGTCCGCGACGGCCGCCGCGTCGGCGCGGAACGTCACCGGGTCGACGGGCACCACCACCGTCTCCAGCCCCAGATAGTGGGCGGCCTTGTGGAAGGCCGCGTGCGCGGTGGACGGCAGCACCAGCTGAGGCCGGGTCACCCCGCGGACGGCCCGCGCGTGATCGCGGGCCGTCTTCACGGCCAGCAGGATGGACTCGGTGCCGCCGCTGGTGAAACTGCCCTGCGCGCCCGGTGCTCCCAGCACCGCGTTCACCGCGCCGACCACGTCGTTCTCCAGCCGGGCGACGCTCGGGAAGACCGTGGGGTCGAGGCCGTTGACCGTGGCGAAGACGCCGTACGCGGTGGCGGCCAGCTCGTCGGCCTCCGGCAGCCCGGCGTCGTAGACGTAGGCGAACGTCCGGCCGCCCCGGGTCGGGGCGTCGCCCGCACGCAACTCGCGCAGCTCGGCCAGCAGCGCCTCGGCCGGGCGGCCGGTGGGCAGCGCGGAGGCGGTCGGCCCGGCAGACTGCGCGGTGGTCTGCCCGGCAGGCTGTTCGGCCGGCCGCTCGGTGGTCTGCCCAGCGGTCGGCGCGGCAGCCCGCGGAGCGGTCTGCGCGACGCGATCGGCTGCGGACTCAGGGGGCACGGTGTCTCTCTTCCTGTGTGCGGGCGGGGTCCGGCGTGCGGGACTCCATGACGGAGGTGCCGGAGGTGCCGGAGGTGACGGAGGTGACGGCTGCGACGTCCGCGGCGTCCGCGGACGGCGCGGAATCGTCCGGCTCGCCCCGCGGCGCCTCGCGGGCGAGCCGGGCGGACTCCTGCCCGTAGCGGCGCAACAGCCAGAGCGCGGCCAGGGAGAGGAGCGCCGGCAGCAGGCTCATCCCGGTGGCGATGCCGGTGAGGGCCGCGGCCGGCTGCGCCACCTCCTGGTCGGCGTCGGAGGAACGGAACCCCGTGGCCGCCAGGACGAGAGCGAACACCGCGGGCCCGGTGGCCATCGCGAGTGTCTCCGCCGCCGTCCACACTCCGGTGAAGGTCGCGGCACGGCGCCGCCCGGTCCGCGCCGTGTCCGCCGACTGCGTCTGCGCCAGCAGCGTCAACGGCAGCAGCTGGAGCCCCGCGTAGGCCACCCCCACCAATGCCACGGCCGCGTACCCGACCGCGAGGTGCGTGTACCGCGTCGCGAACAGCAGCACGGCGGCGGCGGTGAACAGCACCGAGGCGCACCACTGGGCGTACTCGGCGCCGCGGGCGCGGGCGAGCCGGTTCCACAGCGGCGTCACCAGGATCAGCGGGCCGATCATGCAGGCGAACAACGGCGTGACGGCGCTCGCCGAGCCGAGGACGTACGTGGCGAAGTACTGGGCCCCGGCGAGCATCACGCCCACTGCGAGCGCCTGGACCGTCCACATCCCGGCCAGGTGCGCGAAGGCGCGGTTGTCCCGGGCCGCCGCGAGCTGTGCGCGCAGCGACCCCTCCGCCGCACTGCGCGCGACGACCGGCGCGTGCCGGGTGGCGCGCCAGGCCCCGAGCATCCCCGCCGCCAGGAAGCCGGCGACCAGCACCCCCATCGCCCGGTAGCCGGCCGGGGTGTCCCCGTCGGCGTGGGCGACGGCGGGCGCCAGCGCCCCGGACAGCAGGATGGCCACACCGAGGAAGCCGACCCGCCAGCCCAGCACGCGGCCGCGTTCGCCGGGATCCTCCGTCATCTCGGCCGGCATCGTCACGTACGGCACCTGGAACACGGCGTACGCGGTCGCCGCGAGCAGGAACAGCACGGACACGTAACCGGCGGCGACCGTGCCGTGCAGCGGGGGAGCGGCGAAGATCAGCGCGAACAGCGGCGGCAGGGTCAGGGCACCCGCCAGCAGGAACGGACGGCGCGAGCCGCTGTGGGCGCGGCTGCGGTCGGCGGCGGCACCGACCAGCGGGTTGATCAGCACGTCCCACGCCTTCGGCAGGAAGACCGCGGCGCCGGCGACCGCCGCCGGTACGGCCAGCACGTCGGTCAGGTAGTACAGCAGGATCAGTCCGGGGACGGTGCCGAAGGCGCCGGTGGCCAGGGAGCCCAGCCCGTACCCGATCCGCACGGCGCGGGGCAGCGCCGTCCCGGCTCCGGCGGGCCCGTCGCTCTCGGCGCCGGACCGCGCCGCGGTACGGCCCGGGCCGCGGGGGTCGGGGGCGGGGCTCTGCTGCTGCATCGGTGTCCCGGACGGTCGTAGGTGCGGGCTTGGGGTCGCGCAGAGCATGGGGCAGCGGAGGGGCGCTCGGCAAGAGCCGGACCGCACCCCGCTCCGCCGGACATGTCCTTGAGCGAGGGGTGCTCTCACCGGCCGGTGCGGCCCAGCTGCGCCATGATCTCGGCCAGTTGTCCGCGCGCCCACTCGTACGGGGCGGGGTCGGTGTGGCCCCGGTAGACGGTCTCGATCACCATGACGAGCATCAGGTGCAGGCAGTACAGGCGGCGGCGCACCTTCTCGGTCTCGGTCAGCGGGGGGTGCCCGTAGCCGCGCATGAAGTGGGTGGGGTCGCCGAAGCCGGCCAGCTGGGTGCCGGCGAACCCGACCTCGATGAGCGGGTCGCCGAAGAAGGCCCGCTCATGGTCGATGAGGCAGGCGATCCTCCCGTCGCGGACCATGACGTTGCCGTCCCACAGGTCCCACTCCACCAGCCGCGGCTCGCTCACCTCGTCCAGGCTCGCGGCGTGCTCGGCCAGCACCTCGCGCACGGTGTCGTAGTCCCAGCCCAGATCGACCCGGCGGCGTTCGCCGTCAGCCAGCACGTCCTCGACGATGCCGGTGAACACCCGGCGCCAGGAGGCGTCCCCCGGGCCGGCCAGCGGTCCGAACGCCGTGCCGCGCACGGAGTTGATCTCGCGGTTGGCCGCGCCCACCTGCTCCTTGTAGGCGGCCAGTTCCCCGGCCGACAGTTCCGGGCCGACGACGCCGAGGTTGTCGCCGTCGACGAACGGCATGAAGAACCAGTCCACGCCGCACAGTTCGCGGCTCCGGTCGGCGAAGTCGACGCGGGGGACCGGCACGGACGTGTGCTCGGCGAGCAGGTCCAGCGTCGCCAGCTCGATCCCCATCGCGCCGCGCTCGTAGGTCAGCACCTCCACCTCGGGCGGAGGCGCGATCTTCAGGACGGCCTGGTAGCCGTCCCGCAGCCGTACGCGGTAGGCGACGTTGAACATGCCGTGACCCAGTTCGCTCACCCACCCCTCGCCCACGGGCGTACGGTCCGGGCCGTAGGCCCGCTCGACCATGGCCCGCAGGACCTCCGGCGACTGCCGGTTCTTCGTGATGCTCTCCACGCCCACTCCCCGCCTCGACACCCGACACCGCCCGGCCACTGCCCCCCCCGGGCGCACACGCCTGCCGGGCGACGGTTCGCCCGGCAGCGCGGAAAACGAAATCACGATCTTCCCCGGTTCGGCCAGTGATCGTCGGGTCGGTGTCTTCGGCCCAAGGGGCCGGCCCGCTCCGGGGGTTGGTCTTCGCGGGGCGCGAGGCGGGTCGCGATGCGGGGCACGCGCGTACCGGTTCATCGCCGCCACGCGGAGGGGAGGCCGGGATCAGCGTCCTGACGGCCGGGGGTGTGCGGAGCCGGCCGACACCCGCTCCTCGATGGCGCGCCGGACGCGGACGGTGAGTGCGTCCAGCCGTTCGGAGGCCGTCGCGCGCGGCGCGGCCGGCGCCCGGACGCGGCGGGCCGCCGCCGGCAGTTCACCCAGGTCCGCGGCGAATCTCCGCCGGCACTCGTCGAGCGTGGACCGGTGGCCGGTGCGTCGCCCGTCCCGCATCACCGTCTCCAGCAACGGTCTGCCGTCGTCGGGCGGCCGCTCGTCGGCGAGGGCGATCACGTCGGTGTACCCGGGGCGGCGGAACACCTGTTTCGGGGCCGGTGCCGTCACCTTGGCCGAGGAGAGCTTCATCACCGGCCGGCCGTCGTACTCCACCATCTTGTAGGCGGAGTCCAGGAAGGGCGCGTCGGCCGAGACCCCGACGCGGGTGCCGACGGCGTAGACGTCGATCGGCGCGCCGCGGCGGACCAGGTCGTCCACGGCGTACTCGTCGAGGCCGCCGCTGGCGGTGATCCGTACGTCGGGCAGGCCCTCGCCGTCGAGGATGGCCCGTGCGCGCACCGCCAGGGCCCCGAGGTCGCCGCTGTCCAGTCGTACGGCCGAGCCCGGGCCGCGGTCCAGGTCCCGCAGGACGCGCGCCGCGACGCGCACGCCCTCCTCGGTGTCGTAGGTGTCCACCAGGAAGGTCACCGGACCGGCGTGGCAGCGTGCGAAGGCGCGGAACGCGTCCTCCTCCGTGGCGAACGCCTCCACGTAGGAGTGGGCCATGGTGCCGACCGCGGGCATGCCCACGGCGGTCGCCGCGGCCACGTTGCTCGTCCCGGCGAAGCCGACCAGCCCACCGAGACGGGCCGCCTGGAACCCGGACCGCGTGCCGTGGGTGCGCCGCAGCGAGAAGTCCACGACCGGATGCCCGGCCGCGGCGAGCACGCAGCGCGCCGCCTTCGAGGCGATCGTGGTCTGGTGGCTGAGCTGGTTGAGCACGTACGTCTCGGCCAGTTGCGCCTGCGGAAGCGGCGCCGTCACCTCCAGCAGGGGCTCTCCGGCGAGCACGATCCGCCCCTCCGGCACCGCCCGCACGCTGCCGGTGAACTCCAGGCCGAGCAGCGGCTCCAGATCCCGTGGCGGCCGGTGCAGCGCGGAGGCGAAGGCGTCGACGTCCTCGGGGCCGACCCGCAGGCCGGACAGGTAGTCCAGGGCCGACTCCAGCCCCGCGGCGACCAGGAAGCCCCGTTCGGGAGGCAGCTCGCGGACGAAGAGGCTGAAGGTCGCCGGGCCGGTCATGCCCTCCCGCAGATAGGACATGGCCATCGTCACTTCGTACAGGTCGGTGGTGGTCGCA
Organism: Streptomyces sp. NPDC031340; assembly: GCF_055569945.1. Classification (NCBI taxonomy): domain Bacteria; kingdom Bacillati; phylum Actinomycetota; class Actinomycetes; order Kitasatosporales; family Streptomycetaceae; genus Streptomyces; species Streptomyces sp. NPDC031340. Next base: position 21,346 of record NZ_JBVIIE010000080.1, on the reverse strand, counting down.
TCGGACATGGTCGGCACCTCCTCGGCCTTCGCCCGGCCGCGCCGTCCGTCACCGGCGGAAGCACGCGGACCACAAGGGCTCCACCAGGTCTCTCTCGGCGTCCCCGCGCGCGTGCCTTCTCGGTCTCTTCCGGCTCTTCCGGCGTCCCCGCGCGCGTGCCTTCTCCGGTCCGGCACCACAGGAGCAAGCCCGCCCACCGAAGCCGGCCTCCGGCCGTTCCCCGACCGCTCTGTCCCACCATCGAACGGCGGAGCGGCCCGGTACAGGGCCGAAGGTCCCCGCGGGGGCCGGCGTCCGGCCTTGCCGGGCCGGACGCCGGCGTGGCCCGGTGACCGATCCCTCCGGCCGAGGTGCAGCCGGGGCCGGGCTCGGCGACTCTGGAGACCGGGGGCAGTGGCGGGAGGAGCGCCCATGCACTGGGAAACGATCCACAAGGACACCGCACCGGTCGTCGCTCCGCGTCTCACCGACTACGACCGGACACGCTCCGCGTTCACCTGGTCGCAGGCGCGCACCGCACTGGCCGGACTGCCCGGCGGCGGGCTCAACATGGCCCACGAGGCGGTCGACCGGCACGCGGCCTCGGACCTCTCGGACAAGGCCGCGCTGCGGTGCGTCGCCCGGGACGACACCGTCACCACCGTCACCTACGCGGAACTGGCCCGCCGTACGGCCCGCTTCGCGAACGTCCTGCGCTCGCTCGGCGTCGGCCACGGCGACCGGGTGTTCACCCTGCTCGGCCGCTGCCCCGAGCTCTACACCGCGGTGCTGGGCACGCTGAAGAACACCAGCGTGCTGTGTCCGCTCTTCTCGGCCTTCGGCCCCGACCCGGTGGAACAGCGCCTCAGGCTCGGTGACGCGCGGGTCCTGGTCACCACCGCGGCCCTCTACCGGCGCAAGGTCGCCGAGCGCCGGGCGTCGCTTCCCCGACTCGAACACGTCCTGATCACCGGCCCGGGCGCCGAGGACCTGCCCGGCACCACGTCCTTCGACGACCTGCTGTCCGCCGCCCCGGACACCTTCACCGTCCCGCCGACCTCGCCCGACGACATGGCCCTGCTGCACTTCACGAGCGGTACCACCGGCACCCCCAAGGGCGCCGTCCACGTCCACGAGGCCGTCGTCGCCCATCACGCCACCGCCGCGTACGCGCTCGATCTGCACCCCGAGGACGTGTACTGGTGCACCGCCGACCCCGGCTGGGTCACCGGCATGTCGTACGGGATCGTCGCCCCGCTCGCCCACGGCGTGACGGTGGTCGTGGACGAGGGCGACTACGACGCCCGGCGCTGGTACCGGATCCTCGGCCAGGAGCGGGTAACCGTCTGGTACACGGCCCCCACGGCGCTGCGCATGCTGATGCGCGCCACTCCGCGCCAGGGCCCGTACGACCTGCCGCGTTCCTACGACCTGTCGGCCCTGCGGTTCATCGCCTCCGTCGGCGAGCCGCTCAACCCGGAGGCCGTCGTGTGGGGCCGCGACGTGCTGGGCCTCCCGGTGCACGACAACTGGTGGCAGACCGAGACCGGCTGCATCATGATCGCGAACTTCGCGGCGTGCGAGATACGGCCCGGCTCGATGGGACGGCCGCTGCCCGGCGTCGACGCGACCGTGCTGGAGCAGGGAGAGGACGGCCGGGCGATGGTCGTCGACGGCAGGGTCAGAGAGGTGCGGAAACCCGATGTCGAGGGTGAGCTGGCGCTGCGTCCGGGCTGGCCGTCGATGTTCCGCGGCTACCTGCACGACAAGGAGCGCTACGACGCCGCCTTCGCCGACGGCTGGTACCTGACCGGTGACCTGGTACGCCGGGACGCGGACGGGTGGTACTGGTTCGTGGGGCGGGCCGACGACGTCATCAAGTCGGCCGGGCATCTGATCGGCCCGTTCGAGGTGGAGAGCGCGCTGATGGAACACCCGGCGGTGGCGGAGGCCGGGGTGATCGGACGGCCCGACCCGGTCGCCGGGAACATCGTCAAGGCGTTCGTGTCGCTGCGCCCCGGTGTCGAGCCGACCCCGGACCTGGAACGGGACCTGCTCGCCTTCGGCCGCCGCAAGCTGGGCCCCGCCGTGGCTCCCCGGGAGATCGCGTTCGACCAGAACCTGCCCAAGACCCGCAGCGGGAAGGTGATGCGCCGCCTGCTGCGCGCCCGGGAACTCGGACTGCCCACCGGCGACTTGTCGACCTTGGAGGGACCCTCATGAGTGTGGCCCGCACCCGTGCGCGGACGGACCCGGAGCACCCGAAGCCCGCCGCGCGGTCCGCCGCGAAGCCGGTCGGGGAATCCGGCGCGACGTCCGCCGGCGCGACATCCGCCGTGAAGTCCGCCGCGGACCGGGAGAAGGCGAGGACCGGACACCGCAGGGACCTGCTGGAGGCGATGCTGCGCATCCGGCGCTTCGAGGAACGCTGCGTGGAGCTCTACAGCGCCGCGAAGATCCGCGGTTTCGTCCACCTCTACATCGGCGAGGAGGCCGTGGCCGTCGGCGTCAACGAGGCGCTGACCCCCGAGGACGCGGTCGTCTCCACCTACCGGGAACACGGTCACGCCCTGGCGCGCGGGATCACGGCCGAGGCCCTCATGGCGGAGATGTACGGCCGGACGACCGGCTGCAGCGGCGGCCGGGGCGGATCGATGCACCTGTTCGACGCGAGCCGCCGCTTCTACGGCGGCAGCGCGATCGTCGCCGGCGGGCTTCCGCTCGCCGCGGGACTCGCGCTCGCCGACCGCATGCGGGGACGGGCCGGCGTCACCTGCTGCTTCTTCGGCGACGGCGCCTTCGCCGAGGGCGCGTTCCACGAGACCGCGAACCTGGCGGCCCTGTGGAAGCTGCCGCTGCTGCTGGTCTGCGAGAACAACCTCTACGCCATGGGCACGGCGCTGGCCCGGGAGCACGCGCAGACCGACCTGGCGATGCGCGCCGCCTCCTACGGAATGCCTGCCTGGGCGGTGAACGGCATGGACGTCGAGGCCGTCGAGCAGGCCGCCCGCCGGGCCGTCGAGGGCATCCGGGCCGGCACCGGGCCGCACTTCCTGGAGTTGCGCACCTACCGCTTCCGCGCCCACTCGATGTACGACCCGGACCGCTACCGCGCCAAGGCGGAGGTCGAGCGGTGGAAGGAGCGGGACCCGATCGGTCTGCTCACCGACCGCATGCGGGAGAGTGGCGAACTGGCCGGTGAGCCGGGCGACATGGAACTCTCCCGGATCGAACAGCGGATCGCCGCCGAGATCGACGACGCCGTGGAAGCGGCCGAACACGCCCCCGAGGAACCGGTGGAGAGCCTGCTCCGCCACGTCACCAGTGCCCCGGCACAGACGGCGGGCTGACCATGGGCGGAGGCGGAACGCGGGAGGCGAAGACGACCTACCGGGAGGCGATGCGCGAGGCGCTCCGGGAGGCCCTGCGCACCGACGACCGGGTCTTCCTGATGGGCGAGGACGTGGGACGGTACGGCGGCTGCTTCGGCGTCAGCCTCGGCCTGCTGGAGGAGTTCGGCCCCGAACGCGTCCGCGACACCCCGCTGTCGGAGGCCGCTTTCGTGGGCGCCGGCATCGGTGCCGCGCTGGCCGGGATGCGGCCCGTCGTCGAGATCATGACCGTCAACTTCAGCCTGCTCGCCCTCGACCAGATCCTCAACAACGCCGCCACCCTGCTGCACATGTCGGGCGGCCAGCTGCCGGTGCCCCTGGTCATCCGCATGACCACGGGCGCCGGACGGCAGCTCGCCGCACAGCACTCGCACAGCCTGGAGGGCTGGTACGCGCACATCCCCGGCATCCGCGTCCTCGCCCCCGCCACCCTGGAGGACGCCCGCCACATGCTGGCCCCCGCGCTCGCCGACCCCGACCCGGTACTGATCTTCGAACACGGCAGCCTCTACAACGTCTCCGGCGAACTCCTCCCGCCCACCGCGCCCGTCGACCTCGACCACGCCGCCGTCCGCCGCCCCGGCACCGACATCTCCCTGATCACCTACGGCGGCTGCCTGCCCAAGACCCTCGCGGCGGCGGACGAACTGGCCGCCGAGGGCATCAGCGCCGAAGTGATCGACCTGCGCACGCTCCGCCCCCTCGACGACGCGGCCGTCGTCGCCTCGGTGGCCCGTACCCACCGTGCGGTGGTCATCGACGAGGCATGGCGGACGGGAAGCCTCGCCGCCGAGGTGTCGGCCCGCATCACGGAAGGGGCGTTCTACGAACTGGACGCGCCCGTCGAGCGGGTGTGCAGCGCCGAGGTGCCCATGCCGTACGCCCGGCGGCTGGAGGAGGCCGCCCTGCCGCAGTCCGCCGACATCGTCGCGGCGGCCCACCGGGCGGTGGACTGATCATGGCCGAGTTCACGATGCCCTCCCTCGGCGCGGACATGGACGAGGGCACCCTCCTGGAATGGCTGGTGTCGCCCGGCGACCCGGTCCACCGGGGCGACCCGGTCGCGGTCGTCGAAACCGCCAAGTCGACCATCGAGGTGGAGTGCTTCGAGACCGGGACCATGACGGAGCTGCTCGTCGAGCCCGGCACGACGGTGCCGGTGGGCACGCCGCTGGCGCTGATCGGGCCGACGGCTGAGAAACCCGCGGAAGCGGAGCGCGCGGGAAGGCCGCACAAGCCCAGGAAACCGGCGAAGGCGGCGAAGGCCGGGAGACCCGAGGCCCCCGCGGAAGCCGGGACGGCGGAGGAGCGACGACCGGTCCGTCACGCGCCGAGGAAGGCCGAGCCCGCCGAGGGCGCCGCGCCCGCCGCGCCCTCCGAACCCGCCGCGCCCTCCGAGCCCGTAGCACCCGCCGAGCCCGCCGAGCGCCCGTCCCCGCCGCCCGGACCCGCCGCGCCGGTTCCGGCGCCCGTGCCGGAGCCGATGCCGGTACCGGGGCCGGTGCCGCCCGCCGATCGGCTGCCCGGTCACCTCGAGGCCGGCCCTCTGCTCCGGCATCTCGCGGAACACGGCGACGTCGACCTGGAGACCCTGCACGGCTCCGGCCCCGGGGGGCGCGTCACCCGGACCGACGTCGAGCGGGCGACGGCCGCCCGGGCCGCTCCCCGGGCACCGCGCGTGCGGGCCACCCCGTTCGCCCGGCGGCTCGCCGCCGAACTGGGCGTCGACCTGGCCACGGTGACGGGCACGGGCGGCGGGTCGGCCGTGCGTGCCGCGGACGTACGCCGAGCGGCTCCCGGCCCGGCAACCCCCGGCCCGGCGCCCTCGGCCCCGCCCGCGGGCGCCGAAGCCGTACGCCCCGCCGCGCGCCCTTCCGCACGTCCCGCCGGAGACCGGGCGGCGGCCATGCGGCAGGTGATCGCCGGCCTGATGAGCCGCGCCAACCGGGACATCCCGCACTACTACCTCTCCACGACCGTGGACATGGCCGCGGCGATGGACTGGCTGCGCGAGCGCAACCGGCTACGTCCGGTCGGCGAACGGCTGCTCCCCGCGGCCCTGCTGCTCAAGGCGGCCGCCCTGGCGGCCCGGGAGGTGCCCGAGCTCAACGGCTTCTGGACCGACGACCACTTCACCGCGGGCGAGGACGTCCACCTCGGCGTGGCCGTGTCGCTGCGCGGCGGCGGACTGGTGGCCCCCGCTCTGCACCACGCCGACACTCTCGCGCTCCCGCAGCTGATGACCGCCCTGAAGGACCTGGTGGCCCGGGCCCGTACGGGCAGGCTGCGCGGTTCCGAGGTGTCCGACGCCACGATCACCGTCACCAACCTCGGCGATCAGGGCGTGGAGACGGTCTTCGGCGTGATCTACCCGCCGCAGGTGGCCCTGGTCGGTTTCGGGCGGGTGGTCGACCGGCCGTGCGCCGTCGACGGGCTGCTGGGCGTGCGGCCCGTGGTCACGGCCACCCTCGCGGCCGACCACCGGGCGACGGACGGCGCCATCGGCGCCCACTACCTCACGTCGGTCACCCACCTCCTGCAGAACCCGGAGCAGCTGTGAAATGAACCGAACCGATGCACTGGACATGGTCAGGGAGTCGATCTCCCGCGTCATCCCCGACGCCGACGTCGCCGCCCTGGGCCCTGACGACAGGTTCCGCGAGGTACTGGAGATGGACTCGCTGGACTTCCTGAATTTCGTCGAGGTCCTCAGCGAGCGGTCCGGCGTGCGCATCGAGGACGAGGACACGCCCCGGCTCGCCACGCTGTCCGGCAGCGCCGACTTCCTCGTCGCCCGGACGGAGTGACGGGCGGCGCCGGCCGGAGCCGCGGGGTCACCGCTGCCGTGTGTGGGGGACGGTGATGACCGGGCAGCGCGCGTGGTGCAGCACGCCCTGGCTTACGGAGCCCAGCAGCATGCCGGTGAAGCCACCGTGCCCGCGGGTGCCCACGACCAGGCCGAGGGCGTGCTCGGCCGCCTGGGCCAGGACCTGCACCGGGTGGCCGTGGACGAGCTCGTGACGCAGTTCCACCTCGGGATGGGCGGCGGTGCGCCCGGCCACCGTCTCCGACAGCAGCCGACGGCACTCCTCTACGGCCGCGTCCTCGTCCAGGACACCGAGCCGCGGCGGGTGCCACACGTACAGGGCCCGCAGGACCGCGCCGCGCAGGCCGGCCTCCTCGAAGGCGAAGTCGACGGCGGCCGCGGACTGGGGACTCCCGTCGACCCCGACCACGAAGTACGGCGGCTCCTGGGTGACGTGCTCCCCCTCGGGCACGACCACCACGGGGCAGGGGGCCTGGGCGATGAGCGGCAGGGCGACCGCGGTGGAGGCGAACAGCTCGTGCAGGGCACTCAGGTGCCAGGAACCCAGTACCACCATGGTGGCGTGCTGGGCCTGCTCGCGCAGCACCCACGCGGGATGTCCCTCCGCCAGCAGCCCGGTCACCCGCAGTCGCGGATGCCGGGACTCGGCGAAGGCCACCGCCTCGTGCAGCGCGCGGTCCCCCGTCGCGTGCAGGGCCGTGTTCCACTCCTCCCAGGACGGCAGCCCGCCGCTCGGCCGGTACCCGGGGGTCGGTACGTTCTGCGCGAGGACCAGCAGCAGGGGCAGGTGCCGTCGGGCCGCCTCGTCGGCGGCCCAGGCGAGCGCGACGCGTCTGCCGGGATCGGGGTCGAGGCCGGCCACGATCGGTTCACGTCCTGGTGCGTGCGTCATTGCGACTCCCGGTGGTCCGGCGCTTCGGGGCGGCGGCTCGCAGGCCCTGGGGCCGGGGCGGCTGCGGTCCCTGAGGTCGGGGCGGCTACAGGCCCTGGGAGAGCAGGAGTTCGTGGGCGAACCGGGCGCCGCGTGCGGCTTCCTCGGGCGCCACTTCCTGGGAGGGCACGTTCTCCAGGCCACGGGCGAGTACCCGTACGGCCTCGGCCAGGGTCGCGACCTGTGCTTCCAGTCGGCTCAGCCGGGCCTCCGGTCCGAGCGGGGCGTTGGGTTCTCCAGGCTGGTTCTGAGTCATTCGCTCTTCCTTTCGAGGTGGTGACGGGCCCGGTCGGCGCTCGGCGGGGCGATCGTGGCCGGCCGGCCACATGTGCCGGCCTCTTCCGGTCCCGGCGAGGTGTCGCTCGATGCCGGGTGCCCCTCGTGCTCCGCCCGTGCCGCTCGGCCCGTGCGTGCGCGGGTGCGGGGTGTGAGCAGCCGGTGGCCGTCGTCACCCGGCTCCGGCCGCACCGCTCCGGTCGCCCCGGCAGGGCGTGCCTGCCGGTCACCGCTCATAGCCAGTAAACAACGGCCGGCCGATGCCCGCAGCGAACGGAACCGCCCCCGGGCCGGCGGTCAGCCGCGCAGGCCGCGCGCCGGCAGGATGACCCGCGCCGACGCCTTCAGGGTCTCCTCGGCGTTGGCGAAGGCCGCCAGGGTCCGGTAGTCACTCGGATCCCCGCCGGTCCACGGGCGCGTGGTGAAGACCAGGCAGGCGATCCCGTGCTTCTCGGCCGCGGCCGACCACCCCTCCGGCGGCACGAACTGGATGGTGATGTGCGGCACGGTGAAGACGGCCGACCCGGGCACCACGAGCAGGCTGACCGGCAGGTCCGATCGCCGGGTCGCGTCGACGACGTCGCCGCCCACGGTGAGTCCGGCGCTCAGCAGGAGCTGCTCGACGGCGGCCGACGTGGTGCCCGCGCCGTCCGTGTCGTCGCCGTGGCTCTCCTCGCCCTCGTGGCTCCGGCGGGCCCCGTGTTTCCCGAGGGAGCAGGCGAGGAGGTAGGGCAGGTCACCTCGCTCGGTCGGGCGGTTCCAGGCCATGACGACGATCTTGCCGAGATCGGAGGTGCGCAGGGACGGCGTCGCACGTGGGGTTGTGGTCACGGCGGGAATCTATCGACGCGGCGGCTGCCTCCGACCCGGCTGTCACCCCAATGGCCGACGCTCCCGCGGCCCGGGTCACACGAACGAGAAGGGGATGCCGTTGACGGGCCACCCGCGTCACCCGGGTCGGCCCTTCGCCGCTGAACCCGCTGAGCCGCTGACGGCCGACACCGGTCTGATCGGCACGTACGCCCTTGCGCCCGCGGCGTCGCCGTCCGCGCCCCAGCCCTGACGAGCCGCGGCCGGCCCGCCGGCCGTGCTCGATCCGCCGGACAGGCCTCTTGGTCCGCGACTGAACCCGGCACCACCGGAGCCGCCGCCGGACCACCCGCACGGGTGGCGGGCGGCGCCGGCGCGTCCCCCGCCTGGCCCCGCGCGCGGCCCGGAGATGCCGCCGGGGGGTATGTACCTCCCCGACGTCGATGACGCTCGCAACCCAGGAGTCCCTTCATGCCGACCCCCCGCACCAGACACCCAGGTGCCGCGACCCGCCGCAGAACCCGTCTCCGGCCCGCGCTGAGCGGCGCCGTCTGCCTGCTCGCCCTCGCCGGCACCGCGCTGAGCACGGCCCCGCCCTCCACCGCCGCCCCCCGCACCGGCAGACCCGGCACCGGTGCGCCGCCAGGCCCCGGCGCGTCCCGGCAGTCCTGGCGCGTGGACCTCTCGGCACTCGACGCCGACGGCTTCAACGTCCGCTACAGCGGCGGCGCGCTGGGCGTGCGCGACCGTTCCCTCAGTCCCGCGTCGCTGGGCCGGGACCGCGGATACGCCTCCGCCGTACTGCGGGCGCATCACCTCGACCGCCCGGTGAACCGGGTCACGGTGGACCTGGACGCCGCCGTCCCGGCCGGCGCGAGCGTGGTGGTCGACGTCCGCGGCCGGGGCGTCGACGGCGTCTGGTCCGAATGGCGGCAGACGACCGCGGGCACCCCGGCCCGACTGCCCCGCCGGGTCGGCGACGTGCAGGCCCGGCTGACGCTGTGGAGCACCGCGGCCGGCGCCGAGCCCCTCGTCCGCCGTCTGACGCTGACCGCGGACGACACCGGTGCCCCGCCCGCCGAGCCCGCGGCCTCCGCCTTCTCGGCCCGCGTCTACGCCACCCGCGAGGGACTGGTCGGCCGCACGACCGCCAACGGGCACGTCATCACCAGCGACGACCACTTCGTCGCCCTGCCCTCACGGCGCGCCCTGTCGCCCAAGGGCAGCGGCCAGTACTCGGTGCAGGTGTGCGGGCCGGCGCGCTGCGAGACGGCGCCCGTGTGGGACGTCGGCCCCTGGAACACGCACGACGACCACTGGAACCCCTCCGCGCAGCGCGAGCACTGGAGCGACCTGGCCCGCGGCCTGCCCGAGGCGCAGGCGGCCCACCAGGACGGTTACAACGGCGGAGAGGACGAGTTCGGCCGCCGGGTCGCCAACCCGGCCGGCATCGACCTGGCCGACGGCACCTTCTACAACGTCGGCCTGGACGACAACGGCTGGGTGACCGTCACCTACCTGTGGACCGAGGGCGGCGACACCAAGTCCCTCCCGTCCTGGGGCACGGACGGCACGATCCCCCGTGCGTGCCGAGTCATGCCCGCGTGTCACAGACAGGCGGGCCGTGTCGTCCAGGAGAGGAAGGCAGAGACGTTCACGTCGGGAAGGTGATGATCATCGCGTTTTCGTGGCGGGCGGGACCGGGGTGCTGGGGCGGCGGCTGGTGCCGCAGCTCCTGGCGCGCGGCCACCGGGTGACGGCCACCACCACGACCGCGGACAAGCTGTGCCTGCTGCGGGGGCTGGGCGCGGACGCGGTGGTGATGGACGGGCTGGACGCGGCGTCGGTGGGGGGAGCGGTGGCCGAGGCCCGGCCGGAGGTGATCGTGCACCAGATGACCGCGATCTCCCGGACGCACGCCGGAAGGCCCGACATCAAGCACCCGGACCGGTGGTTCGCGCGCACCAACCGGCTGCGCAGGGAGGGCACCGACCACCTGCTGGCAGCGGCCGAGGCGGCCGGGGTGTCCCACGTCGTCGCGCAGGGCTACGCCTCCTGGAACGGCATCCGCGAGGGCGGATGGGTGAAGACCGAGGAGAACCCGTTGGACATGCTGGAGGGCACCGCGGCCCAGGCGGGCCTGGAGGCGCTGCGGTACGCCGAGGAAGCGGTCCTGCGGGCCGGAGGCGCGTTCCTGCGCTACGGCGCGTTCTACGGCCCGGGCGCCATCGACGACCAGGTCGAACTGATCCGCAAGCGGCAGTACCCGCTCGTCGGGCGGGGCACCGGCCACAGCTCGTGGGTGCACCTCGACGACGCGGCGAGCGCCACGGTCCTGGCGGTGGAGCGGAAGGCCAGGGGCGTGTTCAACGTCGTCGACGACGAACCGGCCCCGGCGAGCGAGTGGCTGCCCCACCTGGCGGCGTGCGCGGGGGCGAAGCGGCCGATGCGGGTCCCGGTGTGGCTGGCCCGGCTGCTGGCCGGCGACCAGGCGGTGGTGATGACGACCGAGGGACGCAGCTTCTCCAACGCCAAGGCCAAGCGCGAACTCGGCTGGCAGCCGCGTCATCCGTCGTGGCGGACGGGCTTCCAGGCGGAACTGGCATGACCCGGCGCAGTGCGTGGAACGTACCGCGGCGCCGCACCGGTCGCCGGACTCCGCGCGTCCGCGGGGGGTCAGGGGCGCGGCGCTCCGGCGCGCAGGCCGTCCATGACGAGGTCGAGGAGGCGGGCTGCGCGTGGCCGCCAGTCGTCGGAGGGGCTGATCTGCCACAGCCCGGCGATGGCGAGGAGGAAGTCGTCCGATGTCACGCCGGGGCGGATGGTGCCGGCTTCCTCGTTGGCGCGCAGGAGGAGTTCGGCTGCCTCGGTGACGGGGGTGGGAGCCGGTTTGGCGGGGCCTCCCGGGGTGCTGGTGGCGAGGCGGATCGCGTCGGCCAGGCCGGCCTTGGCCATGGCGAATTCGGCCAGCCGGTCCATCCAGGTGCGCAGAGCCTGCTGCGGGGGCAGCGCCTGGAGCAGTGGGGCCGCGCTGTCGGCGACCTGCCGCATCTCGTGGCGGTAGAGCTCCAGGACGAGGGTCTCGCGGTTGGGGAAGTTGCGGTAGAACGTCCCCTGGCCGACGCCGGCCTTCTTGGCGATCGCGCTGAGGGGTACGTCCGGACGTCGCGTCAGTTCGGCCAGGGCGACATCGAGGATGCGCTCGCGGTTGCGCTGCGCGTCCGAGCGCAGGGGCGCGTCGTTGTGGTGCTGCACTCGTCACTCCTCGCGGGTTCGTGACCAAACCCGGTCCTTGCTAACCGGACAGTTGTCCGTTACGTTTCTGTCGAGCGGACGGTTGTCCGGTTGGGCTCACCATAGCCGTGGCCGCGACCGTACGGCAGTCCGTGCACGCCGCCGCCCACCGGTACGCACCGGTGCGCATCACCCGCGGTGGCAACCCCACTTCAGCCTCGGCGCCCCACCGCGCCCACGACGCACCTCCCGGCAGCCGCACGACCCGCTGCCGGTCCCGTCCGGCCCGACCGCGCACGCCTCACCGCGTGGCACCACTCACCATCACGCATCCGTATTCACCCGTACACATATGCATGTACCTGTACATATCTGTACGCATCTGTAAACATCGAAAGAAGTCGCTCATGGCCTTATCGACGTCCAGCGTCATCACCCTGCACGTCAACGGCGAGAAGTACACGCTGCCCGTCGACCACCGCACCACCCTCCTCGACGCGCTGCGCGAGCGTCTCGAACTGACCGGCACCAAGAAGGGCTGCGACCAGGGCCAGTGCGGTGCCTGCACGGTTCTGGTCGACGGCCGCCGGACCGTGGCCTGCCTGCAGTTCGCGGTCGCCGCCGAGGGCCGCGACATCACCACCATCGAGGGTGTGGCGGACGGTGATCGGCTCCACCCGGTGCAGCAGGCCTTCCTCGACCTGGACGGCTACCAGTGCGGCTACTGCACCCCCGGACAGATCTGCTCGGCGATCGGCGTCCTGGCCGAACACGCCGCCGGGTGGCCGAGCGCCGCCACGGACGACGTACGGCCCGAGGCGGGCCCACCCCCGCTGAGCACCGAGGAGATCCGCGAGCGGATGAGCGGAAACCTGTGCCGGTGCGCCGCGTACGCCTCGATCGTCGACGCCGTCACGCAGGCCGCCGGGGCGCGGACCGCGTCCCGGCCGGACGCCGAGCCGGACACCGGACCGAACGCCGGACCGAACGCCGAGGAGGCTGCCGCATGAAGGAGTTCGCCTACCACAAGGCTTCCGACGTGTCGGACGCCGTCGCCCTGCTCGACGCCGATCCGCAAGCGCGCTTCCTCGCCGGCGGGACCAACCTGGTCGACCTGATGAAGAGCGGCATCGAGCGGCCCGCCCGGCTCGTGGACGTACGGCAACTCCCCCTGGACCGCGTCGAGCCGACCCCGGAGGGCGGGCTGCGCATCGGCGCGACCGTCACGAACAGCGACCTCGCCGCCCATCCGGACGTCCGCAGCCGGTACCCGGTGCTGGCACAGGCGGTCCTCGCCGGCGCCTCCGGCCAACTGCGCAACATGGCCACCGTCGGCGGCAACCTCCTGCAGCGCACTCGCTGCGCCTACTTCACCGACCTGACCAAGCCGTGCAACAAACGCGCTCCCGGCAGCGGCTGCCCCGCCGTCCAGGGCGAACACCACAACCACGCCGTCCTGGGCGCCTCCGACCACTGCGTGGCCGTGCACCCCTCCGACATGGCCGTCGCCCTGGCCGCCCTCGACGCGGTGGTGCACTACGAAACCGCCGACGGGCCGGGCGAGTTGCCGATCGGCTGGTTCTACCTGCCCGTCGCACGGACCCCGCACCGCGAGACGGCCCTGCCGGCCGGCGCGCTGATCACCCACGTCAGCCTGCCACCGGTCCCGGCCGCCGCCCGCTCCCGCTACCGCAAGGTGCGCGAGCGCGCCTCGTACGCCTTCGCCACCGGCTCGATCGCCGCGGCGCTCGACGTCCGCGACGGCGTCGTGCACGACGTGCGCCTGGCCTTCGGCGCGGTCGCCTCCCGCCCCTGGCGGGCCCGCGCGGCCGAACGCGTCCTGACCGGCGCGAGCGCCGACGCCGAGACCTTCGCGGCCGCCGCGGACGCCGAACTCGCGGCAGCCCGGCCGCTGCCGCACAACGGATACAAGGTGACCCTGATGCGCAACCTGACGGTGGCCGTGCTGAGCGGACTGCTCGAGGAGGACGCCACCCGATGACCACCACCGACACCGACACCGGCAACACCGGCACCACCACCGCGGCGGTCCGCGCCGTCGGTACCGCACACGTCCGTGTGGAAGGCCGCGACAAAGTCACCGGAACGGCCCGCTACGCGGGAGAGGTCCCCTTCGCCGGCCTCGCTCACGGCTGGCTGGCGCTGTCCACCGTCGCACGCGGCCGCATCCGGGCCGTCGACACCGACGCCGTCCTCGCGATGCCGGGCGTCCTGACCGTCCTCCACCACGGCAACGCCCCGCACCTGGAGACCGACTACGTCGGCGTGCTGGGCACCCGGCCCGACCCGACCTGCGCCGTCTTCCAGCACGACCGGGTGCCCCACCTGGGCTGGCCGGTCGCACTGGTCGTCGCGGAAACCCCGGAACAGGCGCGCGAGGCCGCCGAGTCGCTCGTCGTCCACTACGAACCCCAGCCCCACGACGTCGACTTCACCGCCGGGCACCCGGACGCCTACCCGCTGGACGGCCACCTGCCGGCCGTCACCGACAAGGGCGACCTGGAGGCCGAACTCGCCGCCTCCGCGGTCGTGCTGGACGCCGAGTACACCACGCCGGAAGAACACCACCACCCCATGGAGCCCCACGCCGCCACCGCCCGCTGGGCCGACGGCGTCCTGGAGCTGACCGACTCCAACCAGGGCGCCACCTGGGTGGTCAGCGAGCTCGCGAACCTCTTCTCCCTCGACCCGGCGTCGCTGCGGGTGCGCTCGGAACACGTCGGCGGCGGCTTCGGCAGCAAGGGCGTACGCGCCCACCAGGTGGCCGCCGTGATGGCCGCCACCGCCCTCCAGCGTCCGGTACGCGTCGTGCTGACCCGCCGTCAGATGTTCACGCTGGCCGGCCACCGCAGCCCCACCGTCCAGCGGATCAGGCTCGGCGCCGACGCCGACGGACGCCTGCGCGCCCTTGACCACCGCTCCCTCAGCCGGACGTCGACCGTGTACGAGTTCGTCGAACCGAGCGCGGGGGTCGCGCGGGCGATGTACGACGCCGACGCCCACCACACCGAGAACCGGGTCGTCCGGCTCGACGTCCCCAGCCCGACGTGGATGCGCGCACCGGGCGAGGCGCCGGGTTCCTTCGCCCTGGAGGCCGCGCTCGACGAACTCGCCGAGCGGTGCGGCATCGACCCCATCGAACTGCGCCTGCGCAACGAACCGGACAAGGGCCCGGTCTCCGGCCTCCCCTTCGCCGGCCGCAACCTGCGGGCCTGCTTCGAGGAAGGCGCCCGCCGCTTCGGCTGGGCCGGACGTGATCCGCGGCCCGGCGTGCGGCGCGACGGACGCTGGCTGCTCGGCACCGGCACCGCCGCCGCGTCCTTCCCGGCCGGCGCCGGCCCGTCGACCGCGACGATCACCGCCGAGGCCGACGGCCGTTTCACCGTGCGCATCGGCGCGGCCGACATCGGCACCGGAGCCCGCACCGCCCTCACCCTGGTCGCTGCGGACGCCCTCGACGTCCCGCCCGACCGCATCCGGGTGCGGATCGGCGACAGCGCGTTCGGCCCCGCGATGATCGCCGGCGGCTCCATGGGCACCCGCTCCTGGGCCTGGGCCGTCACCGCCGCCGCCCGTGACCTGCGCGAACGGCTGGTCCCGGGCATGGAGATCCCCGCGCGGGGCATCACCGTACGGTCCGACACCACCGAAGCCGTCGCCGCGCTGGCCCAGAAGGAACGCCACTCCTTCGGCGCGCAGTTCGCCGAGGTGGCCGTCGACCCGGCGACCGGCGAGGTCCGCGTGCGGCGCATGCTCGGCGTCTTCGCGGCCGGCCGCATCGTCAACCCCCTGACCGCGCGCGGCCAACTCACCGGCGGCATGATCTGGGGCATCTCCATGGCCCTGCACGAGGAAGCGGCCCGCGACCCGTTCTTCGGCGGACCGGTCGGCGCCGACCTGGCGGGCTACCACGTGGCCACGCACGCCGACGTCCCGCACATCGAGGCGGACTGGGTGGACGACCCCGACCCCGACGACCCCGTCGGCATCAAGGGCATCGGCGAGGTCGGCATCGTCGGTGCCGCGGCCGCCGTCGCCAACGCCGTCTGGCACGCGACCGGGGTACGCCACCGCGGCCTGCCCATCCGCCCCGACCGGGTCCTGACGGCAGGCCGCGGTGCTTGACCTCGTACCGGAGCTGAACCGCTGGCTGGCGGAGGACCGCCGGGCCGCCGTCGCCACCGTCGTGAACGTCGGCGGGAGCGCACCGCGCGGGCCCGGCGCCGCCCTCGCCGTCGACACCGAGGGAACCGTCATCGGTTCGGTGTCCGGAGGCTGCGTCGAGGCCGCGGTCTACGACCTGTGCGCCCAGGCACTGGACAGCGGCCACAGTGTGCTCGAACGGTTCGGCTACAGCGACGAGGACGCCTTCGCCGTGGGGCTGACCTGCGGCGGAGTCCTCGACATCCTGGTCACGCCGCTGCCCGGGGACGGGCCCCGCCGGGAGGTGCTGCGCACCGCCCTGGACCTCGCGGCCAAGGGCGAGCCGGTGGCCCTGGCGCGTGTCGTACGAGGGCCGGCGGCGCTCCTCGGCGCCACCCTGCTCGTGCACGCCGACGGCTCCTTCGACGGCGGGTTCGGCGGCCGGCCGGAGCTGGACCGCACGGCCGCGGCCGAGGCCCTGGCCGCGCTCGACGCGGGCCGCACCGGCACCGTCGAACTGTCGGAGGACGGCTCGCACTGCCCCGGCGGCCTCACCCTGCTCGTCGAATCGAGCGTGCCGCCGCCCCGGATGATCGTCTTCGGCGCGGTCGACTTCGCCGCGGCGCTGGTCGCCATGGGCAAGTTCCTCGGCTATCGCGTCACCGTGTGCGACGCGCGCCCCGTCTTCACCACCCGGGAGCGCTTCCCCGAGGCCGACGACGTCGTCGTGGAATGGCCGCACCGCTATCTGCGGCACACCACGACCGACGCGCGCACCGTCCTGTGCGTGCTCACCCATGACGCCAAGTTCGACATCCCGCTGCTGGAGATCGCGCTGCGGCTGCCGGTCGCGTTCGTGGGCGCGATGGGCTCCCGCCGCACCCACGAAGACCGGAACCGGCGACTGCGGGCAGCCGGCCTGTCGGAGGCCGACCTGGCCCGGCTGAGCTCACCCATCGGCCTCGACCTGGGAGGACGCACCCCCGAGGAGACCGCCCTGTCGATCGCGGCGGAGATCGTCGCGGCCCGGCGCGGCGGGACCGGCGTCCCCCTGACCGGCTCCGGCGGCCCGATCCACCGCGACGGCGTCCGCTGAGGGCGCCTTCGGGCCCCGACCGCCGGGCGTCAGCGCGCGTTCACCGGAGGATCCAGGCGGCGCGGGCGGCCGACAGCCAGCTGGGGAACTCGCCCAGCAGCCGGTCGTACAGGAGCCGGTCGCTGACGCCGCGGGGGTCCTTCCCCGCGTGGAAGAAACCGGCGTTGTCGACCACGCGCCGGGCGGGGACGGCCAGTTCGTCGAGACGCCGGAGGAAGGCGAACTCGTTGTCCTCCGGGTCCCCGAAACCGACGAACTGCCAGAACATCGGCAGGCGGGCGGCCTTGCACAGGTAGCGTTCGGCGGCGAACCTGCTGGTGGGCCCGCCGTCGGTCTGGAAGACGACCAGGGCGGGGCAGCGGCTGCCCGAGGCCAGGTAGTGGTCGACGACGGCGTCCATCGCCCAGTGGTAGTTCGTCCGTCCCATGTGGCCCAGCGTCCGGTGGAGTTCGTCGATCCGGCCCTGGTGGCCGCCGAGTTCCAGGTCGGCGACACCGTCGACATCGGTGGAGAAGAACACGACGGGGACCCGGCCGTCGTCGTCGAAGTGCGCGGCCAGCGTCAGCACCTGCTCCGCCAGGTGCTGTGCCGTCCCGTCCTTGTAGAACGGGTTCATGGACCTCGAGCGGTCCAGGACGAGGTAGACCGCGGCCCGCGCCCCGGACAGACCGTGCTCACGTACGCTGTCGCCGGCCGTCTTGTACAGGTTCACCAGGTCAGGGGCCGTGTCCCGCACCTTGGACAGGCTGATCGCGGCGCCGTGTTCCTTGCTGTTCACGGTGAGGGTTTCCTTCCGGCCGGGTCCCGGGCCTGGCCGGGCTCGTCCGGGGCGCGGGCTCGGCCGACAGGTCCGCTGTCGCGGGACAGGGCGTCATCATGCACCATGACGCGCGGACGCCAGCCTTCGCGGTCAGGGGGCCGAGTCGGCGCGGGGCCGGTACGGGGCCGGCGCGGGGTCAGTCGGGGCTGAAGCGGTAGCCGATGCCGGGTTCGGTGATGAGGTGGCGGGGCCTGGATGGCTCAGCAGCCAACACCGCGGCCAGGCGGACCCCGGAATCCTGGCGCCTTCTTACGCCCCTGGCAGCGGTCTTCACTCGGTCTTGGCGCGAGACGCGCCTGCGCGTCCTCTCGGGGTGGCTTCCGCTCGGCTCCCCGCCGGTGCGGCACGGGCTACATTCTCCGGTGTGCGCGATACGGAAACGGTGAGTCGGCCGGGCGGGCCGACGGCCGGGCGATGACCCTCGCCGCGTGTGGACGCGGCGCCGAGTCCACACGTGTTCGCGGCCCCGCACGGCGCCGCGCAGGACGAGCGACGAACCGGGACGGGCGATGAACCAGGCGGCCGAGGCGCGGTCCGTGCCGGGTCGGCGGATGTGGCCGCTGTACGCGGCCGGGTTCACCACGGCCTTCGGCGCGCACGGCGTCGCCGCGAGCCTGGGCGGCGCCGCCACCGGCGCGGTGACCTCGCTGCTGGTCCTGGGCGGGCTGCTCGCCCTCTACGACGGTGCCGAGGTCGTCCTCAAGCCGGTGTTCGGCACCCTCGCCGACCGGATCGGCGCCCGCCCGGTACTGCTCGGCGGACTGGCCGCCTTCGCCGCCGCGTCGGCGCTCTACGCCGTCGCCGGCAGCCCCGGCTGGCTGTGGGCCGCCCGCCTCGGTCAGGGGGCCGCGGCCTCGGCGTTCTCGCCGTCGGCCTCCGCCCTGGTCGCCCGCCTCAACCCGGCGGCCAAGCAGGGCCGGGCGTTTGGCGGTTACGGCTTCTACAAGTCGGTCGGCTACACGTCGGGCCCGCTGCTCGGCGGGGTCCTGGTGTGGGCTGGCGGACTGCGGCTGCTGTTCGCCGTCCTGGCGGTGCTGGGCGCGGCGGTCGCTGTCTGGGCCGCGGTCGCCGTCCCCGCCGTACCTCCGCTGCCGAAGGCCCGGCAGACGGTGCTGGACCTGGCCCGGCGGCTGGCCGAGCCGGCGTTCCTCGCCCCGACGTCCGCACTGGCCGCGGCGACCGCGGCCCTGTCGGTCGGGGTGGGGTTCCTGCCGGTGTCCGGCCGGGCGGCCGGTCTCGGCACGGTGGCCACCGGTGTCGCGGTGTCGGTGCTGGCCGCCTGCGCGGCGGTCGTCCAGCCGAGAGCGGGGCGCGCTCTCGACGAGGGGCGCCTCACCGCCGGCACCGGCATGACGGCGGGCCTGCTGCTGACCGCCGCCGGCCTGGGCTGCGCGATGCTGCCCGGCCTGGCCGGCGTGCTGTCGGCGGCCGTGCTGATCGGCGTCGGCACCGGTCTGATCACCCCGCTGGGCTTCGCGGTCCTGGCCGCCTACACCCCGCGGGAACGCCTGGGCCAGACCATGGGCGCCGCCGAACTCGGCCGCGAACTCGGTGACGCGGGCGGCCCGCTGCTGGTGGCGGCCGTCGCCGCACCGACCACGCTCACCCACGGCTTCGCGGCCCTCGCCGCCCTGCTCGCCCTCGCCCCGGCCGTCGCCCTCGCCCGCCGTCGTCTCGCGCCGGACCGGTGAGTCCGGGGCGGGCGCGGTCGTCGGACCCCGTGGGACCAGTGCGGCCGAGCGGGTTCAGGATTTGGCGGCGGGCCCGGTGTGCAGCGCGTCGAGGCGGCGCCGGTACTCGTCCTCGTCGATCTCCCCGCGGGCCAGCCGTTCCTTGAGGATGTCCTCCGCGGAGGGCGTGGACGGGGTGCGGGTGTGCTCCTGCGGGCTGTTCAGGGTGCGGAAGAGGAGCACCGCGACCGTGATGATGAGCACCCAGAACAGGATCATGCCGGCCGACATCGCGAACCAGCCCCAGCCGCTGACGTCGTGGCCGTACCAGAACATCATCGCCACTCACCTGCTTCGGCTTCGTACCGTGGCCGGGTACGGCGAACGCACCCAGTGACTTCTTGCCTTCACCTCCATCATCCCCCTGCTCGCCGCGGCGGTATGGGGCCGTACGGTTCCATACCGACGGGCCGACCAGCCCCTACCGGGCAGGGGTATCCGGAAGCGGGCGGCTACGACGCTCGGTCACCCGGCGGCGGCCAGGCGGCGTCGAAGCTCCTCCTCCGGGACGTCCTCCAGGTGGGTCAGGAACACCCACAGGTGACCGAACGGATCCTTGAGGATGACGGTGCGGTCGCCGTGGAACATGTCCTTCGGCGGCTGGACGATCTCGGCGCCGGCGGCTTCCGCGCGCTCCGCCAGGGCGTCCACGTCCGGCACGAAGACATGCAGCGTGACGGACGTCCCTCCGCCGAGCGCGGCCGGCGCGGCGAAGGAGGCGGCCTCCGCCTCCTCCACGCTGCCGTCACCCAGCATCAGGACGGACCGGCCGATGGAGATCTCGGCGTGCAGGATCCCGCCGCCCGGGGCGTCGACCCTGAAGTCCTCACGGGCGCCGAACGCCCGCCGGTAGAAGTCGATCGCCGCGGCGGCGTCGTCGACCATGATGTGCGGGATCACGGCGTACCGGTAGCGGTCGGGAATCTCGACCTGGGCTGCCTGCTCGGTCACAGCGAACCTCCTCGAAAGGCACCGCCGGACGGTTCCCGCGGCCCTGGAAGGAACCTAGAAGCTCAAGCTTGGTCGAGGTCAAGCGTCGATATGCCGCGCTTACGCGCCGGCCGTCACCCGCCTTCACCCAGGGCAGGGAGAAAGCGTCCTGCGGGGTCACGGTGACGGCGATGTCAGTGGCGCGGTCTACGGTGCGTCCATGTGCTCCGCGTTGCCCGATGGTCTGCCTGCCGGCCGGTTCCTGTCCCGCGGTCCGGTCCGTGCGTGGGTCTCGGACGAGTTCCCCGACGACGAGCGGCTGTGGGCCCGCCTGCTGAGCCGGCGGAAGGCCCATGGTCTCGTTCCGCTCCTCTGCCGGCCGGATGTCCTCGGGAAGCCGTTGAGTCCCGAACAGGTCGATGGTGTCGGCCTGGAGGAGAGGCTGGCCGCGGACTTCACCGAATACCGCCGCAAGAGGCTGCCGTGGTGGACGGATCCGACTCCCGTTCCGGCACCGGAAGGAATCGAGCCGTGGCCGCACGACCCCGGGCCGCCCTTCGAGCGGTGGCCGGGCCTGGCACCGGGGACGCCGGTCCCGCCCGGGGGCCTCATCCCGGAGGCGGCCGCGTCGACGACGCTCGCCGAACTCGTCGCGGAGGGCTCCTACGAGCTGAGCGAGTGTCGCCTCGTTCTCGTGCCCGCCGCACGTGGCAGCGACGCCCTGGCGTCGCTCGGCTGGACGGCGGACGTACCGCTCCCGCTGCTGTGTGCGCTGCTGCGGAGCTGGGAGGACCGCTTCGGCGCGGAGATCGTGGCGGTGTTCGGCAGCGAACTGCACGTCTCGGTCGCGCGCCCTCCTCTCGACGCGGAACAGGCGAATCTGCTCGCGCTGGAACACGTGCTGTCGACCGCGGACAACATCGTCGACGACCCGCCCACCCCGTTCCCCGAGTACGCGGCGGACCTTGTGGGGCGCGCCCACTGGTCGTTCTGGTGGGACTAGCGGTTCCCGGCAGGTTCTGGTGGCCGGGAGGTCCGCTACGACAAGTGGGGGCTCCCCGGCGCCGGGGAGCCCCCACTTGTCGTAGCCCGTCGGACGTCCGGTCCTGCTCTCGTAGGCGGCGGGGCCGGAGGGGGAAGAGGGTACGAGTTCGGCG
>NZ_JBVIIE010000079.1:13118-35806 GCF_055569945.1 Streptomyces sp. NPDC031340 | reverse complement strand
CCCCCCCCCTCCCCCCCCGCCCCCCCCCCCCCCCCCCCCACCCCCCCCCCCCCCTCCCCCACCCCCCCCCCCCCCCCTCCCCCACCCCCCCCCCCCCCCCCCCCCCCCCCCCAACACCCCCCCCCCCCCCCCCCCCGCGCGGGGATGGCTGTGCGTACCGGCCCCGCCGTGCCGGTGGCGGTCAGCCGCCCGTGACCGGCCGGGCCGCCGAGGTGGTCGCGGCGCGCGGGACGCGGTCGGCGTGCGGCGGTCTGCGGCTGCCGGCCGGAGTGACCGGCGTGCGCTCCGAGCGGGTCGTGTGCGGCCCCGGGGCCAGGTAGACGGGCGCGCGGGCGGCACGGGACATGGCGGCGACCGTCTCGCGGGCGGTCGCCTCGTCCTGCGCGGAGGAGGCCCGCGGTTCGGTGAACGCGGGCACCGCGACCGGGGCGGGCACCGCGGTGGTGGCGCCGCCGCGGGCGCGCCAGCGGTCGCGCAGGTCGAACAGGGCGACCTCGGCGCCGGCGATCAGCGGCTCGCACCAGGGCAGGGCGAGCAGGATGAGCAGACCGGCGGTCCAGCCGAGCAGCACGTCGCTCAGCCAGTGCGTACCGAGGTACACGGTGGCCATCCCGACGCCGAGCGCGGTCACCGCGGACAGGGCGGACAGCCAGCGGCGGGCTCTCGGGGTGGACGCCAGATACGCCAGGATGCCCCAGGTCACCACCGCGTTGGCGGTGTGGCCGCTGGGAAATATGTCGCCGCCCAGGCCCATCTCGTTGGAGCCGATGGTGGTGGCGTAGTGCGGGCCGAGACGGCCCATGCCGAGCTTGGCGGCGCCCACCGTGATGTTCAGCAGCAGCAGCGAGGCGCCCAGGGTCAGCAGTGGGCGCAGCGTGTGCTGCCGCCAGGAGCGCCAGCCCAGCCAGGCCGCGACCATCACCGCGGTGGGCCCGCGCTGGCCCAGGACGACGTAGTAGTCGACGAACCAGTGGATGCCGGACCACTGCTGGTACGGCCGGAAGAACATGACCTGCCAGTCGAGGCGGACCAGCCACGAGGTGGTCACCACGAGCCACACGGTCGCCAGGTAGAAGGCGAACGTGGAGACGAGCAGCGCCACCCGGTGCCGGCTCATCCTCGGCACGTCGAGGTTGGCCGGTCGTTGCGGCTCCCGGTCCAGCCTGGTGAACACCCGGTCCAGACGGGTGAGGATTCGTTCGGTACGCACCCAATCGACGTTACAGCGAGTGAGCTCAGTTCTCCGTCGAATCAGCGTCTTTGTGATGACGATGTGATGTGGGATTGCTCTCAGGCGGGCTTTATTTCCAGCGAATCCGCATTGCCGGGGCCGCCTGCCCCTTCAATTCTTTTGATCATTCCATGGAACGGTTAAAAGCTGCTTTTGAATTCGTTCACCGAATGCTGGTGCGGATTTACCCGGGCGCTCATCACGCAGCGCGGTCGCTCACGGCGGGCCGGAGCCGTTCAGCCAGAACGCTCCGTACACGGCGGACGCCGCCGCGAGGCCGCCCAGCACCAGCGCCGACCGGGACGGGCGCAGCCGCGCGAGGGCCACGGCGAGGGGCAGCAGCAGCGGGAAGGCGGGCATCAGCAGGCGCGGTTTGGAACCGAAGTAGCCCGACGCGCACAACGCGAGTGCGGTGACCGTGCCCGCGTACACCAGGAGCGCGAGCGGCTGGCGCTGCCGCACGCACGCCCCGTACAGCACGCCCACGAGGACGACGCCGGCGACCAGGCCGGCGCCCGCGAGGGCGGACGGGAAGGAGGTGAACCTGCCGGCGACGAAGCGGGCGAACGCGTAGCCGCCGTCGAAGCCGTTGCGCCAGCCCGCCTGGACGTCGAGGTAGCCGAGGGGGCCCTTGCCGGTGTGCCGGCCGACCCACAGGACGTATCCGGCCGTGCCGAGGGGCGCGAGCAGCATGCCGAGGGCGCGCCGTCGGGCGCTCGCGCCCCCTTGGGGTGGTCCGGCCCGACTGCGGGGGGCGCGTGCGGGGTCGAGTGCGCCGTGCGGGCCGGGGACGCTCCCGTTTCCCGCGAACGAGGCGATGCCCGCCGCCCACACGGCCGCCGCCACCGCGAGCCCCACCGGCCGGGTCAGCCCCGCCAGCAGCGCCAGCGAGCCGGCCGTCGGCCAGCGGCCGGCCAGCACCGCGTACAGCGACCAGGCGGCCAGCGCCGTGAACAGCGACTCGCTGTACGCCATCGACTGCACGATCCCGACGGGCAGGGCCGCCCACAGCAGCGCCGCGCACACCCCGGCCCGCGGGCCGTGCAGCCGGTCCGCGACGGCGAAGATCCCCCAGGCCGCCGCGAGCGAGGAGAGCAGGGCGACCGCGAACCCCGCGCCGGCGTACGACAGCGGCGTCACGGCATGCAGCAGCCGCTCCAGCCAGGGCAGCAGCGGGAAGAACGCCAGGTCCGAGTGGACGTCCCCGTTCGGCAGCCGCACCTCGTAGCCGTAACCGGGCCCGGCGACCCTCGCGTACCACAGCGAGTCCCAGCGGGCGGTCAGCAGGGTGTACGCGCTCCTGTCGCGCGCCGCGCTCCACAGGGCCAGCACCACCAGGCCCAGGGCGCGCACGGCCGCGTACCCGAGCAGGGCCGGGGCCGCCCGGCGCAGGGCCGCGGTGCCGGACGGGGCGGCGCGCGTCGCGAGATCGGTCACGGCCCCGATTATCGGCCGCGGGTGGAACCGGACGGCCGGGCGGGGCGTTGTCGTGGGCAAGGAGAGTGGCGTACGCCACACGGGTCGGGGCGGAGTCTGAGAGGTCCGCCACTCGGTACTGTCCGATTCTCGCGTACTCTGACGTGTCACTCGCCTTCGTTTGCGCGGGCCGGGGAGCACTGCTCCTCTCGGCCGAGTCACGGGGAGTCCCCCACCCGTGAGCCCGCCGGACGCGAGGGAAAGTCTGGGAGGTACGTACATGTCCCTAACGACCACGGCCGCCGCTCAGCTGCGCCGTCGGGCGATCGGGGCCGGTGCCAACCGCTGGGTCGTCCTCGTCGTGCTGTGCGTCAGCCTGCTGCTGGTGGCGGTCGACGCGACCGTGCTGCACGTGGCGGTGCCGGCCGTCACCGAGGACCTGAGGCCCGGCGCGATAGAACTGCTCTGGATCGTCGACGTCTACCCGCTCGTCTGCGCCTCGCTGCTGATCCTCTTCGGCACGCTCGGCGACCGGGTCGGGCGCAGACGGATCCTGCTCCTCGGGTACGCCCTGTTCGGCGTGGCCTCCGGGCTGGCCGCCCTGGCGCGCGATCCCCAGGTTCTGATCATGGCGCGGGCGCTGCTCGGCGTCGGCGGCGCGATGATCATGCCGGCCACGCTCTCGATCCTGCGCCAGGTCTTCCCCGACCGGCGTGAACGGGCGCTCGCGATCGGCGTCTGGAGCGCGGTCGCCGCCGTCGGCGCGGCCGTCGGCCCACTGCTCGGCGGGTTTCTGCTGGAGCACTTCTGGTGGGGTTCGGTCTTCCTGGTCAACATCCCGCTGATGCTGGTCAGCCTGCCGGTGGGCCGCATCCTGCTGCCCGAGTCGCGGGGCGCGAACGACGGTCCCTGGGACGTGGTCGGCGCGCTGACGGCGGCGGCCGGACTGTTCGGCGTGGTGCTCGGCGTGAAGCGGCTCGGCGGCGGCGAAGCGCCGGGAAGCGTGTTCACGCTGGGGCCCCTGGTGGTGGGCGCGGTGCTGCTGGTGCTGTTCGTGCGCCGGCAGCGGCGCCG
Source organism: Streptomyces sp. NPDC031340 (assembly GCF_055569945.1). Classification (NCBI taxonomy): domain Bacteria; kingdom Bacillati; phylum Actinomycetota; class Actinomycetes; order Kitasatosporales; family Streptomycetaceae; genus Streptomyces; species Streptomyces sp. NPDC031340. The sequence goes on along the minus strand of NZ_JBVIIE010000079.1, from coordinate 32,085 downwards.
CACGCATCCGCTGGTCGACCTCGGCATGTTCGCGCGGCCGGCGTTCAGCACGTCCGTGGGGTGCATCGTGCTGGCGATGCTCGCCCTGGTGGGCCTGGAGCTGATCGCCGCGCAGTACCTGCAGCTGGTGCTCGGGCTGTCCCCCCTGCAGACGGGCCTGCGGCTGCTGCCGCTCACCTTCGCGGCGATGGCGGCCGGGCTGGCGGGCGCGCGGATGCTGCGCCGCTTCGGACCGCGCCGGATGGTGTGTTTCGGGTTCTGTCTGACCGCCGGTGCCGTGGTGCTGCTGACCGCGATGGGCGCGACGGACAACCCCGCGCTGCTGCTGTCCGGTTTCGTGCTGCTGGGCTTCGGCCTGGAGACGACCCTGTTCGGGGCGTACGAGTCGATGCTGAGCGAGGCCCCGACCGCGCAGGCCGGCGGGGCGGCGGCGATCGGGGAGACCTCCTACCAGCTCGGCGCCGGCATCGGGATCGCGCTGCTCGGCACCGTGATGAACGCGGCGTACGCGCCGGGGCTGTCGGCCGTCCCCGGTGTGCCGGCGTCGGCGTCCGCCTCGGCGGGGCATTCACTGGGCGAGGCCTACGAGGTCGCCGGGAAGCTCGGCGGGCCGGTGGGCGCGGCCCTGCACCGGGCGGCGCGGGACTCCTTCGTGCACGGGCTGCACGTGACGCTGCTGGTGAGCGCCGGGCTGCTGCTGCTGGGGGCGGTGATGGCGCTGCGGCTGCCGCGGGCGATGCAGTGCGCCGAGCCGCCGGCCGTGGAGGTGCCCGCGCCCCGGGAGGCCGCCCAGCCCCGGGTCTCCGTGTGACCCCGCGCGAGGCGTGCTCGCCGACGTGGCGGTCGGACCGTACAAGGGGATTCCGCTCGCCCACCACCTGGGGCGGCGTATGGACGCCGGCTGCCCGCGTCCCGAGCAGGTCGGCTCCGGCAGACTGAACGATGTCCGCGTGGCCGTCTGGATCTGCCGTGCGGCGCGGACGCTGGGCAAGGCGCTCACCGGGCTCGACGCCTTCCGGTGAACCCCGCGTGCGGGGCCGGTGAGCGGCCCTGCCTCAGCTCTGGTTGAAGAACCCGTCCGTCCGGTGGGCGGCCGGCTCGCCGGTCACGATCTCGGTGTCGGCCGGGCTGAGCAGGAACACGCGGCTGGACACGCGGTCGATGGAGCCGCGCAGGCCGAAGATGAGCCCGGCCGCGAAGTCGACGACGCGCTTGGCGTCGCCGGGCTCCATGGCCGTGAGGTTCATGATCACCGGCACGCCCTCGCGGAACATCTCGCCGATGGCGCGCGCGTCCCGGAAGCTGTCCGGGGTGATCGTGCCGATGCGGCGGCCGCGGTCCTCCGCGACGTCCGTGGCCACCCTGACCCGGGGGTCGGTGACCCAGGCATCCCCGGGGTCGGTCCCTTCGGAGTAGTCGTCGTCGTAGTAACGCTCGTCATCGTTGTCGTCGACGAGGCCAAGCCAGGCACTCGCCTTGCGTACCGATCCCATGGACGCCTCCTCTCACAGCGGTCTTTCGTGCTTTCCGCATCCCTATGGTCATCCATGATGCGGACGTCGCGCCAAGTGGATAGACGCCGCGCGGGGGGTTTGTGACGGTACTGGTGCACAGCGAATCCGTCGAGAGTCCGTATGTCCCAAGGGTTCTTGCCCAAACGGCTGCTGACTGTGAGTGAAATATGATTCTTGCTGGCGGACGGGTGACGGGCGGCGCGTACGGGTGAAGGGAAGCTGGGTACGATGCGCCAGTTCAACGCCGTATCGGTTGTCACGCACGCCACGGGGGATCGTCTTGTTCGGAATAGTCAGACCCTGCCGGCACCGGCTGGGGGAGCGCCTGGGGGCCCAGTGGATGGCCCATCTCTGCGGGTTGTGTCTCGCTCTCCGTAAGGACCACGGACAGTTCGCGCGATTCGTGACGAACTATGACGGCCTTCTCATATCGGTGCTGACGGAGGCTCAGGCGGAAAGACAGGACGGACGGCGGCGCACGGCGGGGCCGTGCCCCCTGCGCGGCATGCGCACCGCGTCCGTCGCCCGTGGCGAGGGGGCGCGGCTCGCTGCCGCCGTCTCGCTGGTGCTCGCCTCGGCCAAGGTGCGCGACCATGTCGCCGACGGCGACGGGCTGCTGGCCCGGCGGCCGGTGGCGGTCGCCGCGCGCCGGGTCGCCGCGAGCTGGGGTGCGGCGGGCGCCCGCGGCGGTGTCGCCGTCGGGTTCGACACCGCCGTCCTGCTGGACGCGGTGGACCGGCAGACCGGCATCGAGGCGCTCGCCGGGCCCGGGACTCCCGTGCTGACGGTCACCGAGCCCACCGAGACGGCGACCGCCGCCGCCTTCGCCCATACCGCGGTGCTGGCCGGGCGGCCGGGCAACGCCGAGCCGCTCGCCGAGGCCGGCCGTCTCTTCGGGCGGCTCGCTCACCTGTTGGACGCCGTGGAGGACCAGGAGGCCGACGCCGCCTCGGGCGCGTGGAACCCGCTCACCGCCACCGGGACGCCACTCTCCGAGGCCCGGCGGCTGGCCGACGACGCGCTGCACGGGATACGGCTGGCGTTGCGCGAGGCCGAGTTCACGGACGGCGCGCTCGTGCACCGGCTGCTCGTGCACGAGTTGCGCACCTCCGTCGACCGGGCCTTCGGCACCGCTTCCTGCGCCCACGGGGCGGCGCACTCGCCGTCCGGTCCGTCCGCGCCGCCCGGCGGGCCGGGTATGCGGCCGCCGCGTGAGCCGCGCGGGCTCGTCACGGGCTGCGCGGTGTGGCTGGGGCTCGCCTGCACCTGTCAGATGTGCTGCGGCGAGTTCGAGGACCCGTGGAGCCGCCGGCGCCGGGAGGGCCTGTGCAGCAACACCGACTGCGGTGACTGCGGTGACTGCTGCAGTTGCTGCGAGTGCTGCGGGAACTGCGGCGACGGGTGTGACTGCTGCGACTGCGGCTGCGACTGCTGAACGGGGGGTCGTTGAACCGCCGGGCGTCGCCGAACCGGTCGTCGCCGAACCGGCCGGCCGCCGGCCCCGCCCGGTGAGGGCCGGCGGCCGGCGGAGCGCGGAGGCGGCCGCGTCATCGCCGAAAGGGCGCGTGTGGATGTGCGCATCGCTTCTGAATTCCTGTGGGCGGAGGCGTGGAAGAGCGCGAGGGGAGGGGGCGCGTGTGAAGGCGGAACGAGAAAAGAAGATGAGAAAAGAAGGTGAAGAGGTGAAGGAGGCGTAGAAGCCGGAGAGGGTGAAGCGGGAGAACGCGAAAGGCGCCCGGTCGGATCAGGGCGCGCAGCGGGGTCGGCTCAACAGGAAGAGGACCACACGCGACCGAAGTCGATGTGGGAGCGCGTGACCAGCCACTGATGCGGATGCATGGGCCAAGTGGAACAGGCATCCGGTTCCGCGTCAACTGACGTGAGACGCATGGTCCATATGCCGGACGGTCTTGACAGTGGAGGGAAACGCCCCCGTACAGTCGGCGGGCGGCCCTGCTGAGGGGCTCGGCCGCGCAGCGCCGTCAGGCGCTCCCGTGTGAAGGCACCACCGTGTTCGACCTACGCCACGGAGCCTTCCCATGTCTTCCGACACCCTCGCCCAAGTCCCCGCCGCACCGGAACCGAGACCGCAGCTGGTCATCGTCGGCGCCGGACCCCGGGGCGCCGGCGTCGTCGAGCGGATCGCCGCCAACGCGCCCGGGTTGTACGCCGGCCGGGGCCTCGACATCCATCTCGTCGACCCGCATCCGCCGGGCGGCGGGCGCATCTGGCGCGCCGCGCAGTCGCCGCTGCTGTGGATGAACTCCCACGCCGAGGACGTCACCGTGTTCACCGACGAGACGGTGGCCATGGAGGGCCCGGTGCGGGAGGGTCCCACGCTGCACGAGTGGGCCGGCATCGACGGACGCACCTTCGCCGACCGGCAGTTGCAGGGCGCCTACCTGCGCTGGGCCCACGAGCGGGCCGTCGCCGCCCTGCCCCCGGAGATCACCGTCCACCACCACCCACGGCGTGCGCTGCGCGTCACCGGGACGCCCGAGGGCCGTCAGCAGGTGTGGCTGGCGGACCGTCCGCGTCCGCTCCCGGCCGACCTCGTCGTCCTCGCGCTGGGCCACCTCGACGCCGAACTCGACCCCGGGCAGGCACGGCTGGCGTCGTACGCCCGCGAGCACGGGCTCGTCCACCTGCCGCCGGACTTCACCGCCGACAGCGACCTGTCCGCGCTCGAGCCCGGCGAGAACGTCCTGGTGCGCGGCTTCGGGCTCGCCTTCGTCGATCTGATGGTGCTGCTGACCGAGGGACGGGGCGGACGGTACGAGGGCGACACGTACCTGCCGTCGGGCCGGGAGCCGGTGCTGTACGTGGGATCGCGCCGCGGAGTGCCGTACCACTCGAAGATCGGTTACGACCTCGACGGCGAACGGCCGCCGCTGCCGCGGTTCTTCGGGCCCGCCGAGACCGAGGCGCTGCTCGGCAGGCCGGACGGTTTCGACTTCCGGCGGGACGTCTGGCCGCTGGTGGAGAAGGAGCTGAGCTTCGCGCACTACCACCGGCTGTTCACCGCCCACCCCGAACGCACCGCCATGGCCTGGGCCGACTTCGAGGAGAAGTTCGCGGCCGGGAGCGGCGCGGAGCTGCGGGCCCTGGTGGCGTCCGCCGTGCCCGACCCCGCCGACCGGCTCGACCTGGCCGCGCTCGACCGTCCGCTGGACGGGGTGCGCCACGGCTCCCACGAGGAGTTCCAGGAAGGGCTGCGCGCCTACGTGGAGCGCGACCTGGCACGACGTCACGACCCCCGGCACAGCACCGACCTGGCCGTCTTCCTCGCCCTGCTCTCCGTCTACGGCCAGTTGGTCCGGCTCGGCGGCATCGGCTCCTGGTGGCACGGCTTCTTCAGCTACCTGGCCTCCGGGCCGCCCGGACCCCGGCTGCGGCAGATGCTGGCGCTGTCCCGCGCCGGCGTGCTGCGGTTCCTGGGCGCCGACATGAGCGTCACCGCCGAGGACGGCGTGTTCCGCGCGTCGAGCGCCACCGTGCCGGGCTTCGCCGTCGAGGCGCGGGCGCTGGTCGAGGCACGGCTGCCCGAACCCACCGTCGGCCGGGCCCGCGACAGCCTGCTGCGCGCCCTGCACGCCGACGGGGCCGCCGAGACGCCGGACGGACTGCTCCGGGTGGACCCCGCGGACGGGCGCATCCTCGACCGGGCGGGCCGGCCGCATCCGCGGCGGTTCGCGCTCGGGCCGTACACCGACGGCCGCACCCCGGGCGCCTTCACCCGGCCGCGCACCGGCGGACCCGCGTTCCGGCAGAACGACGCCACCGCCCGGAGCGCGCTGCGTTTCCTGTCCGAGCTCGCCTCCACCACGGCGCCAGGGTCCGCGACGGCGTCCGGCTCTGCTACGGCGTCCGGCTCCGCTCCCGCGCTCGACTGCTCCACGGCCCGGTGAGGCGGGCGCGGCACGCGCGACCGTCCCACCGCACCGACCACACCGACCACACCCCCGACCCCAAGGGATCCCCGCGATGAGCGTCACGGTCGACAACAGGGCCGTCCGCAAGAGCCTCGGCCCGCTCGATGTCCGCACGGGCATCGACCGCACGGGCATCGAGCGCACGAGCATCGGCTCCATGGACGGCGCGCCGGTGGGCCACCGGTGCTCCGGCGAGCGGCTGCCCGCACGGCGGACCGTCGGCCAGAGCCCGCCCGGCGACGTCCTCGACGCTCCGCGCGGCGAGCGCGCGCGGGCCTTCCCCGCCGAGGTCCTGTGATGTCCAGGCTGCTGCACCTGGCCGCCGCCATGGACCGGACCGCGGCGGTCGACGACGGATGTCACGTGGAACTCGCGCGGCTCGCCGAGCGCGGAGGGCTCGACTTCGTGACGCTGGACGACGAATCCTCCGCCCTGGCCGTCCTGACCAGGGTCGCGTCCGCCACCAGCCGCGTCGGTCTGGTGCCCGCCGTGGCGGCCACGGACGCCGAGCCCTGGCGTGTCCGGGCCGCCGTCGCCGCCCTCGACCGGGTCAGCCACGGCCGGGCCGGCTGGCGTATCGACGTGCCGGCCGCCGCGGGCGGCCCCGGTGAAGCCGCCGCCGCGGCAGCCAGGTTGTGGGACGACAAGGACGAGGACAGTGGGGACCACAGGGAGGCCCACAGGGAGGACCGGAGGGATGACGACCGGGCGGACGGCCGCGAAGAGCCGCGGTCCCCGCAGGGCCGTCCCGTTCGGGTGGTCGACGCCACCGGGGAACCCGCCCGGCGCGTCGCCGCCCGGTACGCGGACGTGGCGCTGGTCCGGGTCGCGGGCCGAGCGCAGGCGGCCGCCGCGCGGGACCGGCTGCGGGAGGAGGCCGCCGCGTACGGGCGCGGCCGGCACGGCCCGCGTGTCCTCGCGAGCCTGCTCGTCGATCTCGGCGGCGGCGAGCACGCCGCCGAGCCCGGCCACGGCGGAGGCGGTCCCCGGCAGACCGCGCGGGGTCCGCTGTACCGGGGCGGCCCCGTGGACCTCGCCGAGCTGATCGCGGCCTGGTACACGGAAGGCGCCGTCGACGGCTTCCACCTCACGCCCGTCGAGCCGCGCCGTGACCTGGAGCGACTGGTCAACGGGACGGTGGCGCTGCTCCAGCACCGCGGCCTGTTCCGCACCTTCTATCCGGGCGGCACGCTGAGGGACCACCTGGGCCTCGCGGCCCCCGCCGCCCGGTACTCCGCGGCCGGTGGCGGGTCCTGACGGTCCGACATGCCGTGGCGTCGTCGCCACCCCGGAGCCGACTGCCGCGGACATGACATGTATGCGCCATTCCGACCGTGCCTCACAGACCCTGGCCGGGTGCGGACTTCCACCCTCCGGGGTGAAGAACAGCGAGAATGCTTCGGCCGGCCGCAAGATCAACCGCCTTGTGGTGAAACCCGGTTGAAATTCGTGCGGCCGAAAGGCGCCCTTGCGCCGTTCGACGGTGCGGCCGAATACTCCCGGCAAGCGCCTTGTCAGAGACACAGCGTGTCCGAAATCCGGATACCTGTGCGTCTGGCTGCGCCTCACGGGCCCCGACCCCACGCGGGCCCCCGAATTCCCATGGAGGGAACGAAAAGTGAGGATCAAGCGCACAACTCCCCGTAGCGGTATCACGAGACGGACTCGGCTGATCGCCGTCACCACCGGACTCGTGGCCGCGGCAGCGGTCGCGGTCCCCAGCGCGAACGCGTCCACCCCCACCCCCTTCAGCACCGCCCAGCTCAAGAGCGCGGGCAACTCGGTGCTGAAGGCCGACGTCCCGGGCACCGCCTGGGCCGTCGACAGCAAGACCAACCGGGTCGTCGTCACCGTCGACAGCACGGTCTCCAAGGCCGAGATCGCGAAGATCAAGCGTCAGGCCGGCACCAACGCCGGGGCCCTGACCATCAAGCACACCCCGGGCACCTTCAAGAAGCTGATCTCCGGCGGCGACGCGATCTACGCCAGCAGCTGGCGCTGCTCGCTCGGCTTCAACGTCCAGGACTCCAGCGGGAACTACTACTTCCTGACCGCCGGTCACTGCACCGACGGCGCGGGCACCTGGTGGTCGAACTCGTCCCACTCGACCACCCTCGGCACCACCGCCGGGTCCAGCTTCCCCACCAACGACTACGGCATCGTGCGCTACACGAACTCGTCCGTGACCAAGTCGGGCACCGTGGGCAGCCAGGACATCACCAGCGCGGCCACCCCGTCGGTCGGCACCACCGTCTACCGCCGCGGCTCCACGACCGGCACGCACAGCGGCAAGGTCACCGCGCTCAACGCGACCGTCAACTACGGCGGCGGCGACATCGTCTACGGCATGATCCAGACCACGGTCTGCGCCGAGCCCGGCGACTCCGGCGGCCCGCTGTACGGCGGCACCACCGCCTACGGTCTGACCTCCGGCGGCAGCGGCGACTGCACCTCCGGCGGCACGACCTTCTTCCAGCCGGTGACCGAGGCGCTCAGCGCCTACGGGGTGCACGTCTACTGATCCGCTGCCGATACGCGCCACCGGCGCGCGCATGAGCCGACCCGCGCATGAGCCGCCCCGTGGCCGGCAGCGTCCGAGCCCCCGCACGCACCCACCGTGCGGGGGCTCGCCCGTGCCCCTGAGTTCCCGTGAGTTCCCGTGGCCCCCACAGCCCCCGGAGTCCCGGTAGTCCCGTCCCGCACGCCGGGGCGGGACTTTCGCACGATGCGAACAGGGACCTTCGTCCCCCCAAGTGGGGGCCGGTCTCGCGCCCCCCGCACCGGGCCACCGCGGTCGAATGGATGTGTCAGCGAAGGGCCACGGCGTGAGGAGGCCGGCCATGCAGGTCGAAGAACGGGTGGATGTACTGGTCGAGGGCGCGCTGGAGGCACTCCGCCAGTTCGAGACCTACGACCAGGAGCAGGTCGACCACATCGTCAACAAGGCGTCCCTCGCGGCCCTCGCCGCCCACGGCGACCTGGCCCGTCTCGCGGTGGAGGAGACCGGCCGGGGCCTCTTCGAGGACAAGGCGGTCAAGAACATCTTCGCCTGCGAGCACGTCACCCACTCGATGCGCGGTCTGCGCACCGTCGGTGTGATCCACCGCGACGAGCTGACCGGCGTCACCGAGATAGCCGAGCCGGTCGGGGTCGTCTGCGCGATGACGCCGGTCACCAACCCGACCTCCACCACCGTCTTCAAGGCGCTCATCGCCCTGAAGACCCGCAACCCGATCGTCTTCGCCTTCCACCCCAGCGCCCAGGAGTGCTCGCGCGAGGCCGCCCGCGTCGTGCGGGACGCGGCCGTCGCGGCCGGCGCGCCGGAGAACTGCGTGCAGTGGATCGACGAGCCGTCGATGGAGGCGACCCGGCTGCTGATGAACCACGACGGCGTCTCCACCATCCTCGCCACCGGCGGCAACGCGATGGTCCGCGCCGCCTACTCCTGCGGCAAGCCCGCCCTCGGCGTCGGCGCCGGCAACGTGCCCGCCTACGTCGCGGCCGACGCCGACCTCGCCCGGGCGATCCACGACGTCGTCCTGTCCAAGGCCTTCGACAACGGCATGATCTGCGCCTCCGAGCAGGCGGTCATCCTGGACCGGGAGGTCTACGAGGCCGGGATCGCCGAGATGAAGCGGCTGGGCGCCCACGTCGTCACCGCCGCCGAGAAGGAGAAGCTGGAGCAGTTCCTGTTCGGCGTCAGCGCGCACGGCGCCAACTGCGGTGAGGCCAAGCTGAACGCCGCGATCGTCGGCAAGTCGGCCGCCTGGATCGCCGAGCAGGCCGGGTTCGCCGTGCCCGAGGGCACCTCCGTGCTGGTCGCCGAGTGCGCGGAGGTCGGCGAGCGTGAGCCGCTGACCAGGGAGAAGCTGTCGCCGGTGCTGGCCGCGCTGAAGGCCGTCGACACCGAGGACGGGCTCCGGCTGGCCACCCGGATGGTCGAGTTCGACGGCCTCGGACACTCCGCCGCCATCCACACCGAGGACGAGGAACTCGCGGAGGAGTTCGGCAAGCGGGTCAAGGCGATCCGCGTGATCGTCAACGCGCCGGCCAGCCTCGGCGGTATCGGCGACGTCTACAACGCCTTCCTGCCCTCGCTCACCCTCGGCTGCGGCTCGTACGGACACAACTCGGTGTCCAACAACGTCTCGGCGGTCAACCTGCTCAACATCAAGCGGATCGGGCGGCGCAACAACAACATGCAGTGGTACAAGGTCCCGCCGAAGATCTACTTCGAGAAGGGTGCCCTGCGCTACCTGAAGGCCATGCCCGACGTGCACCGCGTCACCGTCGTCACCGACCGCACCATGGAGCAGCTCGGCTTCGTCCGCCGGGTCACCGAGATCCTCAACTCGCGTGAGGAACCGGTCCTGATGCAGTACATCGACAACATCGAGCCCAACCCGGAGCTGTCCACCGTGCAGGCCGGCGCGGCCGCCATGCGGGAGTTCCGGCCGGACACCATCATCGCGCTCGGCGGCGGTTCGCCGATGGACGCGGCGAAGGTCATGTGGCTGATGTACGAGCGGCCGGAGGTCGAGTTCGCGGACACCAAGGAGAAGTTCTTCGACATCCGCAAGCGGGCCTACAAGTTCCCGCAGCTGGGCGAGAAGGCCAAGCTGATCGCCATCCCGACCACCTCGGGCACCGGCTCGGAGGTCACCCCCTTCGCGGTCATCTCCGACCCGGAGGCCGCCAAGAAGTACCCGCTCGCCGACTACGCGCTCACCCCGCACGTGGCCATCGTCGACCCGGTCCTGTCGATGAACCTCCCGCCGACGGTGACCGCCGACTCCGGCTTCGACGCGCTGACCCACGCGACCGAGGCGTACGTCTCGGTGTACGCGAGCGACTTCACCGACGGGCAGGCGCTCCAGGCGATCCGGCTGATCTTCGAGAACCTGGAGGCCTGCGTGAAGCAGGGCGCCAGGGCGCCGAAGGCCCGGGAGCGGATGCACAACGCCTCGACCATCGCGGGCATGGCGTTCGCCAACTCCTTCCTCGGCCTCGTCCACGCCATGGCGCACACCCTGGGCAACACCTTCCACGTCGCCCACGGCCGCACCAACGCGCTGCTGCTCCCGCACGTCATCCGGCACAACGGCACGGTCACCCACAAGGCCACCCCGTGGCCGAAGGCGGAGACCTACCGGGCGCCCGAGCGCTACCAGGACATCGCCCGCATGCTGGGCCTGCCGGCGGCCACCCCCGCGGAAGCCGTGGAGTCCTACGCCCGGGCGGTGGAGGACCTGCGCGAGCGCTGCGGCATCCCGGCCTCCTTCCAGGAGGAGGGCGTCGACGAGGAGGCCTTCCTGGCGGCGATCCCGCAGCAGGCCCTCAACGCCTACGCCGACCAGTGCGCGCCCGCCAACCCGCGGATGCCGATGATCGACGAGATGCAGGAGCTGATGCGCAAGGCGTACTACGGCGCCTGACCCGACCGGGTCCCGTCCCGGCCCACCGCGACGCGGCCCACCGCCCCGGCCGCCGCCCCCGCCGACCTGACCGGCGGGGGCGGCGGCCGGCCGTGCGGGGGCCGGAGGACCGGGGGCCGAGGGCCGGAGGGCCGGAGGGCCGGAGGGCCGGGAGCCCGAGGCCGGTGGCCGGCGTGGCGGGGGCCGGTGGCCGGGGGCCGGAGCAATGGCCGTGCCGTTACGACGCGTGCGCCGGGCGGTGGCTGCTCCGGTGCCGTTCGTGCAGGGCCGCCGCCGCCAGGGTGACCGCGATCCCGGCCGCCGCCCAGGCCGACAGCACCAGCAGGGCGGAGGTCGTGTCGTTGCCCTCGAAGTACGCGATCGAGCGGGCCGTCCAGGTTCCCGCGCCCGGCGGCAGCGCCGGGCCGATCGTCTTCCAGAACGGCGGCAGCAGCGGCAGCGGGAAGGCGCCGCCGGAGCTCGGGTTGCCCGCGATCACCACGAGCAGGATCGCCAGACCGATGCCGACGATGCCGAAGACGCCCTGCAGGGCCAGGGTCGCCGCCCCCACCGCGAAGGTGGTCAGCGCGCCGAGCCACCACAGGGCGGCCACGCTGCCGGGCAGGGCGCCCAGGACCGGGCCGACCACCACGGCGCCGCCGAGGCCGCCGACGACCGACACCAGCGCCATGGCGCCCAGCCGGATCAGCGCCCGCCGGACGTCGGCGGGCCGTGCCCCGGTACTGATGGCCAGGATCGAGGCGCACAGGTAGCCGCCGACGCACCAGCCCACGACCAGGTAGAAGGACGACAGCGCGTTGAAGTCCTGAGGTGAGGCCGGGGCGACGTCCACCGTCCGGACGGTCCGCCGCTGGGAAGCGTCCAGGGCGGTGAGGTACTTCTCCAGAGTGGTCGCCAGGAGGGCGCCGCCGCCGCTCGCGACCAGGAGCCGGTCCGTGCCGCCCGCCGGATCGATCACCAGCGCGCCGTCGATGTCCCGGTTCATGATCTGCCGGCGCGCCGTCGCCTCGTCGGCCACCGCGTGCGGGTCCAGGGGGGAGCCGGGCAGTTTCTCCAGCCGGGCCACCGCCTGCCCGGCCGCGGCCGGCGGAGCGGCCACCGCGAAGGGCACGTCCCGCGGGCGCGGGTGGTGCAGCGCGCCCACGTAGGAGGTGATGAACAGCACCTGGAGGGCGATCACACCGAGGATCAGCAGTGTGGCCCGCGGGGTGACGGCGTCCTTCACTTCCTCGAGCAGGGTGGTCCGTGTCATGCCCTCACGGTCCGGGGAGACGGCCGTTTGCGCAGGTGGGAAGCGCCCGAATGGTTGTCGTACAGACGTTCGGGAATTGGTCTATGGTGGGGGTGAGGGAGTCGGGAACTGATGTTCGATACGGTCCGGTAACGGTTCGATGCGGGAGGTGCGGATGCCAGGGTTCACGCATCTGCACACCGTCTCCGGGTTCTCCCTGCGCTACGGCGCCTCGCACCCGGAGCGGCTGGCCGAGCGTGCCGCGGAGCGGGGCATGGACGCCCTCGCCCTCACCGACCGGGACACCCTCGCGGGCACCGTGCGCTTCGCCAAGGCCTGCGCGAAGACGGGAGTACGGCCCCTGTTCGGCGTGGAACTGGCGGTGGAGCCGGCGACGGCGGACCCGCAGCCGGGGCCCGTACGCGGAGGCAGGCGGCGCACCCCGGTACGCGGAGGCGCCTTCGTCGACGAGTCGGCGCCCCGGGTCACCTTCCTGGCCCGGGACGGCGCGGCCGGCTGGGCCGGCCTGTGCCGGCTCGTCACCGCCGCCCACACCGCCGCGGGCACGCCCCTGCTGTCCTGGGCCGACAACCACGCCGACGGCCTGACCGTCCTGCTCGGACCCGCCTCCGACGTCGGCCGCGCACTCGCCGCGGGCCGCCCCGACCGCGCCGCGAAGCTCCTCGCCCCCTGGCGGGAGGTCTACGGAGACGCCCTGCGCCTGGAGGCCGTCTGGCACGGCCGCGCGGGCACCGGCCCCGGCTCCCTGCGGCTGGCCGCCCGCACCGTCGGCTTCGCCGCCGAGCAGCGGATCCGGCCGGTGCTCAGCAACGCCGTGCGGTACGCCGACCCCGGCCTCGGCCCGGTCGCCGACGTGCTGGACGCGGCCCGCCGCCTGGTCCCGGTCGACCCGGGCAAGGAGCTGGACTCGGGGGAGGCCTGGCTCAAGGACCCGGACGCCATGCTGCGCGTGGCCGAGCGGATCGTGGAGGCCGCGGGCTTCCGGCCCGAGGCGGCCCCCCGCCTGCTGGAGCAGACGCGGGCGACGGCCGCAGCGTGCCTGGTCGACCCCGAGGACGACCTGGGCATCGGCACCGTCCACTTCCCCGAGCCGCACCTGGCCGGCGCCGGGCGCCGCACCGCCCAGCGGGCGCTGGCCTCGCGGGCGGCGGCGGGCATGGTGCTGCGCGGCTACGCGGGCCGGCGCGCCTACTGGGAGCGCATGCACCGGGAGCTGGACATCATCGCCCACCACGGCTTCGCCTCCTACTTCCTGACGGTGGCCCGAGTGGTCGACGACGTAAGGAAGATGGGCATCCGGGTGGCCGCCCGAGGCTCCGGGGCGGGCTCCCTGGTCAACCATCTCCTCGGCATCGCGAACGCCGACCCGGTCGAGCACGGGCTGCTGATGGAGCGCTTCCTGTCCAAGGAGCGGGTCGTCCTGCCCGACATCGACATCGACGTGGAGTCCGCGCGCCGCCTCGAGGTCTACCGCGCGATCATCGACCGGTTCGGCGCCGAGCGGGTCGCGACGGTCGCGATGCCGGAGACGTACCGGGTGCGCCACGCGATCCGCGACGTGGGCGCGGCCCTGTCCATGGACCCCGCCGACGTCGACCGCATCGCCAAGTCCTTCCCGCACATCCGCGCCCGCGACGCCCGCGCGGCCCTGGAGGAACTGCCCGAACTCAGGAGCCTGGCGGGGGAGAAGGAGAAGTACGGGAGGCTGTGGGAGCTGGTCGAGGCGCTCGACGCGCTGCCGCGCGGAGTCGCCATGCACCCCTGCGGGGTGCTGCTCTCCGACGCCTCCCTCCGCTCCCGTACGCCGGTCGTGCCGACCAGCGGCGAGGGCCTGCCGATGTCGCAGTTCGACAAGGACGACGTCGAGGACCTCGGGCTGCTCAAGCTCGACGTGCTCGGCGTGCGGATGCAGTCGGCGATGGCGCACGCGGTCGCGGAGGTGGAGCGGGCGACGGGGGAGCGGATCGACCTGGACGGACTGCCGCCCGGCGACCCGGCGACGTACCGGCTGATCCGCTCCACCGAGACGCTGGGCTGCTTCCAGATCGAGTCGCCGGGCCAGCGGGACCTGGTGGGGCGGCTGCAGCCCGCCACTTTCCACGACCTGATCGTCGACATCTCCCTGTTCCGGCCCGGCCCGGTCGCCGCCGACATGGTGCGGCCGTTCATCGAGGCACGGCACGGGCGGGCGCCGGTGCGCTTCCCGCACCCGGACCTGGAGGAGCCGCTGAAGGGGACGTACGGGGTCGTCGTCTTCCACGAGCAGATCATCGACATCGTCGACATCATGACCGGCTGCGGTCGCGGCGAGGCGGACCGGGTGCGGCGCGGACTGTCCGACCCGGAGTCGCAGGCGCGCATCAAGATCTGGTTCGCGCAGCACGCGGCGGCGCGGGGATACGACGCAGAAACGATTCAGCGGACCTGGGAGATCGTCGAGGCCTTCGGGTCGTACGGGTTCTGCAAGGCGCACGCGGTCGCCTTCGCGGTGCCGACGTACCAGTCGGCGTGGCTGAAGGCGCATCACCCGGCCGCCTTCTACGCGGGGCTGCTCACCCACGACCCCGGGATGTATCCGAAGCGGCTGCTGCTGGCGGACGCACGGCGGCGCGGGGTGCCGGTCCTGCCGCTGGACGTCAACCGGTCGGCGGTCGCACACCGTATCGAACTGGTGTCTGAATCGGGGCTCTGGGGGCTGCGGTTGGCCCTCTCCGACGTGCACGGCATCAGCGAGGCGGAGGCGGAGCGGATCGCGGACGGGCAACCGTACGCCTCCCTGGTCGACTTCTGGGAGCGGGCGCGGCCGAGCCGTCCGCTCGCCCAACGGCTCGCGCGGGTGGGCGCGCTGGACGCCTTCGGCGCCAACCGCCGTGACCTGCAACTGCACCTGACCGAGCTGCACCGGGGTGCCCGGGGCGCGGGCGGCGGCCAGCTGCCCCTGGCGGGCGGGCGGAAGACCGCGCCGGCCGGGCTGCCCGATCTCTCCCCGTCGGAGAAGCTCAGCGCCGAGCTGGGCGTACTGTCGATGGACGCCTCGCGCAACCTGATGGACGACCACCGGGAGTTCCTCGACGAGCTGGGCGTGATGTCGGCGCGGCGGCTGCGCGAGGCACGGCACGGCGAGACGGTCCTGGTCGCGGGCGCCAAGGCGGCCACCCAGACCCCGCCGATCCGCTCCGGCAAGCGCGTCATCTTCACCACCCTGGACGACGGCACCGGCCTGGTCGACCTGGCCTTCTTCGACGACTCCCACGACACCTGCGCCCACACCGTCTTCCACTCCTGGCTGCTGCTGGTGCGCGGGGTGGTGCAGCGGCGCGGCCCGCGCAGCCTCAGCGTGGTGGGCGCCGCCGCCTGGAACCTCGCGGACCTGCTGGAGGTGCGCCGGGAGGAGGGGCTCGACGGGGTCGCGGCCCGGCTCGCCGGGCCCCCCGGCGCCGACGGGAACGGCGCCGTGGCAGAGGGCGGCGACGGCTCCGTGCCGGAGGACGGCGGCGGTGCGTCGCCGGCCCGGCTCGCCGGTTCGGACGGGCGCCCGGCGCCCGCGGGCTCCGCGGCCCGCGACCCGATGGAGGACCGGAGGATCCGCATGCCCACGGGGTACCGGATGCACCCCTGGGCGGATCTGCGCCCCGCGGGCGAAGGGCCCGCGGTGGGAAGGAAGTTGTGGCACCAGAGTCCGGGGAGTGCGGGATGACCGTTCTGTGCGTACGTTTCCAGCCGGCACCGGCGGACGAGGCCGCCCTGCCGGGGCTGCTCGGGCTGCTCGAGGAGTTCACGCCGGTCGTCCAGGCGCTGCCGCCGGACGCGGCGCTGGCCGATCTGCGTGGCGCCGAGCGGTACTTCGGGCGCGGCGCGGTGGAACTGGCGTCGGTGATCCGGGTCCGCGCCCTCGCGCTGCACGGGGTCGACTGCGCGATCGGCGCCGGGCCCGGGCCGATGCTGGCCCGCGTGGCGCTGCGCGACGCCCGGCCCGGGACGACCTGCGCGGTGCCCGAAGACCCGTACGGCATCGCGGAGTTCCTCGCCGGCCGTCCCGTCGCCGCGCTGCCCGGCGTCGGCCCGGCGACCGCCCGCACCCTGGGCGAGTACGGCCTGGACACCCTCGGCCGGGTCGCCGCCGCGCCGCTGTCCACGCTCCAGCGACTGGTCGGCGCGAGGGCGGGCCGCGAACTGCACGAGAAGGCGAACGGGATCGACCGCGGCCGCGTCGTCCCGAACGCCGTCTCGAGGTCTCTGGCCGCCGAACGCCCCTTCCCCCGTGACGAACTCGACCCCGAACGCCACCGTCGTGCCCTGCTCTCGGCCGCCGAGGAACTGGGCGTCCGGCTGCGCGCCCTGGGCAAGGTCTGCCGCACGCTCACCCTCACCGTGCGCTACGCCGACATCTCCCACTCTCGAGCGGGCTCGAGCGGGGGGACCCCCACGGCGACGACCCGCAGCCGCACCCTGGAGGAGCCGACCGCCCACTCGGCCGCGCTGACCGCGGCCGCGTACGGCATGTACGAGGCGCTGGGCCTGCAGCGCGCCCGGGTCCGCGCGGTGCACCTGCGCGCCGAGGGCCTCGCCCCCGCCGAACAGGCCTCCCACCAGCTCACCTTCGACCCCGCCGACGAAAAGGCCCGCCGTCTGGAGGAGGTCGCGGACCGGGCCCGCGCCAAGTTCGGCCCGCACGCGGTGAAGCCGGGGACGCTGGCGGCGTGACGCGGTCGGCGGCGTGAACGCGGCCGGCTGCGTTCATGTGGTCGGCCGGGGTGGTCAGTTCGCCCACGGCGGGGTGATGCGGGTGCCGTCGGCCAGTTCGGCCTCCAAGCCGATGGACGTGGTGACCCAGGAGATCGCGGTCTGGTCGGTCGGGTTCTCGACGCCGAAGGCCGTGCCCGGGTTCACGACCACCGTGTCGCCCGCGGTGACGCGCTCGGTGTGGCCGTCGAGGGTGACCAGCAACTCGCCGATGAGCAGGTGGAAGACCTCCTCCCGGCTGACGGTGTGCACGGTCGCCCTGGTGCCCGCCGGGATCTCGCCCCGCCAGGCGCACAGCTCCTTGCTGCCGGTGCGGGGAGCGGCGTACGAGACGAAGCGGGCGCCGTGGATCTCATGGGTGACGGCGTCGGACGTGCGGATGACGGGCATGGCTGCCCTCCGTTCAAATCGGATGGTCAAGTTACTTGACCAATGCGGATGGACTTATGGTCAGGCCGCTTGACCATTTCGTCAAGGGTGTTTCAATGCCTCCGTGCAGAACTCCGAGGCCATGGCCCTGTCCGCCGCCCTGCTCGCCGTCGCCGGCGAGCTGACCCAACGCATCAACGAGGGCGTCGTCGCCCGCGGCTTCGAGGGGATGCGGCCCGCGCACGGCTTCGCCTTCGCGCGGCTCGCCCCGGACGGTGCGACGGTGACCGAACTCGCCGCCCACCTCGGGGTCACCAAGCAGGCCGCCAGTCAGCTCGTCGACGAGATCGTGCGCAAGGGGTACGCCGAGCGGCGGCCGCACCCCGCCGACGCGCGGGCCCGACTGGTGGTGCTGACGGAGCACGGGTGGGCCTGTGCGCGGGCCGCGGAGGAGGCGGCCGCGGACGCGGTGCGCGGGTGGGCCGAACTGCTCGGGGAGGGTGAGGTGCGGGCGCTGTCCGACCGGCTGGCGCGCATCGCCCCCTACGGCCCGGTCCGACCCACCTGGTGACGCCTCATCAGGTGTTACCACCGAATCGGTTAGCACTGGAAGTTTTTACTGACGCGTAACTTCACGTCTGTACTACTCGCCCGTAACTTGATGGGTGAACAGCATCCTCGTGATCCGGATCACAGGGCGTCCTGCCGTCGCAACTCCCCCGAGCCGCAAGGAGATCACTCGGTGCTGCCCTGGAAAAGACTCCTCAGACCCCTGACCGCGCTGCTGCTGACCGCCGCCGTCGCCCTGGTCCCCGCCGCCGCCGCGCACGCCTCGACCGCCCCGAGCTCGGGCTGGAACGACTACTCCTGCAAGCCCTCCGCGGCTCACCCGCGTCCCGTCGTCCTGGTCCACGGCACCCTCGGCAACTCCGTCGACAACTGGCTGGGCCTCGCCCCGTACCTGAAGGCCCGCGGGTACTGCGTCTTCTCCTTCGACTACGGTCAGCTCCCCGGCGTCCCCGTCTTCTACGGCCTCGGCCCCGTCGACAAGTCGGCCGAGCAGCTGTCCGCCTTCGTCGACAAGGTGCTCACCGCCACCGGCGCCGGCAAGACCGACATCGTCGGCCACTCTCAGGGCGGCATGATGCCCCGTTACTACCTGAAGTTCCTCGGCGGGGCCGCCAAGGTGAACGCCCTCGTCGGCATCGCCCCCAGCAACCACGGCACCGACCTGGACGGCCTGACCAACCTGCTGCCCTACTTCCCGGGAGCCGAGGACCTGTTGTCCACGGCCACCCCGGCGCTGGCCGACCAGATCGTCGGCTCCGCCCTCCTCACCAAGCTGAACGCCGGCGGCGACACCGTCCCCGGCGTCCACTACACCGTCCTCGCCAGCAAGTACGACGAGGTCGTCACGCCGTACCAGACCCAGTACCTCAGCGGTTCCGACGTGCACAACGTCCTGCTGCAGAACCTGTGCTCGCTCGACCTCTCCGAGCACCTGGCGATCGCGCTGTTCGACCGGATCGCCTTCCACGAGGTGGCCAACGCGCTCGACCCGGCGCACGCCACCGCCACCACCTGCGCGTCGGCGTTCAGCTGACCCGCGCGTCGGGGGGGGGGGGGGCGGCGGCCCCCGAAAAACCCCCAGCCCCCCCCCATCCCATAACGCCCTGCAGAAGAACCACGCTCCGCAGAGGGAACGCGCTCAAGGGGGGGCGG
>NZ_JBVIIE010000079.1:0-13108 GCF_055569945.1 Streptomyces sp. NPDC031340 | reverse complement strand
CCCCACTTTTTTCTAGTCGCTAGTCTCCCCCGTGCTTCGCCCCCCCCCCGCCCCCCCCCCCCCCCCCCCCCCCGGCCCCGCCGCGGTCCGGCAGCGTCCTGAAGGGGCACCGTGTTCTGAAGGGGCAGCGTCCTGAAGGGGTACGGGGAAGCGGTCAGCGGCCGTGCCGCCCGGCGGCCGCGCGGCGGCGGCCCGAGACGAACAGGGCCGCCGCGCCGAGCGCCAGGGCCGCCGCGCCGCCCACGGCGAGGTACGGGGCGCTGCCGTCGCCGCCCGTCTCGGCGAGGCGCCGCCCGGCCCCGGCCGCCCTCGGCGCGTCGGCCGCGACGGCGTCCGGGACACGGCCGTCCGCGCTGCCGTCCGCGGTGGTGGCCGTAGTGGTGGCAGGCCGCGCGGAGGTACGGGCGTCGTCGTCGCCGTGGCCGTGGTGCTCGACCGTCGACCTGCCGGCGCCGTCCTCGATCTGCTCCTCGGAGGGCGCGGACGCGCTCGGGGCCGGCGACGGACCGGCCGTCGCGGCGCCGCCGTCGGTTCCCCCGAACGAGATGTCCGAGCAGGAGTAGAACGCCTCCGGACTGTCCGAGCGCTGCCAGATCGCGTAGAGCAACTGCCTGCCGGAGCGCTGCGGAAGCGTGCCGGAGAAGGTGTAGCGGCCGCCCGACGCGACCGGGTCGGTGGCCGTGGCCACCGGATGCTCCAGATCCAGGTCGGACCAGGCCAGCGGCTGGGCCGGGTCGTAGCCGGCCTTGGTGATGTACACCGTGAACGTGCCCCTGTGCGGGGCGGTCACGCGGTACCTGAAGGTGTACGAGCCGCTGCTCACGCCGGTCGCGGGCCAGTCGGCGCGGGCCAGGTCGAGCCCCTTGAACTCCTCGTTGCCCGCGCTGCACAGCTTGCCGTCTGGGATCAGCGCCCGGTGCCGTCCGTTCGCGTCCCCGATGCGGATGCCGTTCCAGTCGTAGAGCGCCTGCGTGCCGCCCGCCGCGACCGCCGCCCTGCACGCGTCCGACTTCGGGCTCTCGGGCCTCTCGGCGTAACACTGGGCGACCCTGCTGACCGGGTCGCCCATCGAGCCGTGCGCGGACGCCGGGGCGGCGGCCAGGGCGGTCAGCGCGAGCGGGGCCGCGCCGAGGGCGGCGACGGCGACGGCGGCCTTGCGGCGGCGTGCGGGCATGCGGGGAACTCCTCGGAGACGGTCCTCGACGTGACGCGCGGGGCGGGACCCGTGGCGCGGAACCCGTGGGGGCGATCCGAAAGTAGCGCCGGGAAACCGTGGAATCGCCTGCCGGAGGCCGGTGGGGGAGATCCTTATGGTGCCGTTAAGGGAGTGCTCAGGCTGCGCTGAGGTAGGTAGCGTGCACGCCATGACGGAGCAGGGGATCCGGCCGGCCACCGCCGGCGACGTGCCGGCCGTGCGGGCCGTGACCGACGCCGCGTACCACCCCTACCTGGCGCGCATCGGAGTGGTGCCGGCGCCCGTGCGGGCGGACCACGCGGCGGACGTGGCCGCGGGCAGGGTGTTCGTCACGGGCGATCCCGTGGTCGGTCTGGTGGTCGTCGAGGCGCACGACGACCACCTGTTCCTCGACAGCGTCGCCGTCCACCCCGACGCCCGCGGACGGGGCGTGGGGCGGCGGCTGCTGCACTTCGTGGACGCGCACGCGCGAGCGCTCGGGCTGTCCGAGATCAGGCTCTACACGAACGCGCTGATGTTCGAGAACCAGCGGATCTATCCGCGCTACGGGTACGAGGTCGTGGAACGGAGGCAGGACGGGCCGTACGACCGCGTCCATTACCGCAAGCGGCTGGAGGGCGGGGCGGGGCCGGGCTGATCACCCGTCCGGCCACCAGGTGCGCGCGATGTCCTTGCGCACCTCCGGGCGTCCGGCGGGGCGTTCGTCGGCCTCCTCACGGATCCGGCGGGCGTCCGTCCTCTTCAGGGGCTTGTGCACGGTGGTACGGCGCATGGCTGCCTCCTTCAGTGCCTACCGGGTTCCGTGATGTCACGGAGGTAGACCCTTTTCGCGAGCCTGACTCATCCACGGTGGTCTGTCAGTGGCCGCTGTCACGAATCGATTGTCAGTGGCAGGTGTCACTCTGGGGCCCATGACTCTCCACGACAAGGGCCTGACCGGTGCGGATGTGGACTGGGACGCACGGGCCGCCGCCTTCGACGACGAGCCCGATCACGGTCTGCGCGATCCGGAGGTGCGCCGGGCCTGGGCCGGCCGGCTCACCGCCTGGCTGCCCGCAGCGGCGAGCGACGTCCTCGACCTCGGCTGCGGCACCGGCAGCATGTCGCTCCTCGCGGCCGAGCAGGGACACCGCGTCACCGGCGTGGACCGCTCGCCCGCCATGATCGCGCTCGCGCGGGCGAAGGCGGCCGGGCGTGACGCGGTGTTCCTCGTCGGCGACGCCGCGCTGCCGCCGGTGGCGGAGCGGCGCTTCGACGTCGTACTGGTGCGTCATGTGCTGTGGGCGCTGGCCGACCCCGGCCGCGCCCTGCGGCGCTGGCGCCGGCTGCTGCGCCCCGGAGGGCGGCTGGTGCTGGTGGAGGGCGTGTGGGGGACGGTCGCTCCGGTCGGGATACCCGCCGACCGCCTCACCGCGTTCCTCGCCCCGCTCGCCGGCGAGGTGCGCGTGGAGCGGCTGTCCGGGGACCCGCTGCTGTGGGGGAAGGAGGTGCACGACGAGCGGTACGCGGTGGTGGCGCGGGTATGACCGACGGGCCCGCGTCAGTCCAGCAGCGCCTCGAAGGCGCCGTCGCGCCGCAGGGCCAGCGCCTCCAGTCCGTCCAGCGCGGCCACGGCGGCGGCCGCCGCCCGCGGGTCGCTGTGTGCCAGCCCGCTGTCGGCGAACTCGTCCTCGTCCAGACGGCGTACGTCCGTGCCGTCCGCGGAGCGCCACAGGTCCAGGTCGAGGTCCTCGACGACCAGCTCCACGCCGGTGAGCGCGGCCGGGCGGGTGATGTCGCAGTACCAGCCCTTCAGCCGGCCGTCGGCGTCCCGTACCTCCTTCACGGAGTACCAGCGGTCCCGCCAGTAGTACTCGGTGAAGACGTCGCCCTCCTCGAAGCGGACGAACCCGAAGTCGCGCACGCCGTCACCCGCCCAGGGCGCGCGGACCGCGATCCGGGTGCCGTCGTCGCCGAGCAGCCCCGCCGCGTAACGGATCTTCGTCCGACCGGCCTTGACGAGTACGACGTCCAGTTCCCGGGCCGGTTCAGCCGAGTTCGCGGACATACCGCACCTCCGTACCGCACCGCTCGTACCCGAACCACTTGTTGATCGCGATCATCGGCTCGTTGCCGGTGTCGTTGCCGGTGTACGCCTCCGTGTACCCGGCCGCGCGGGCCCGGTGCAGGGAGTCGTTCTTGGCGAGTTTCGCCAGGCCCCGGCCGCGGAAGGCGCGGGCGGTGCCGGTCATGGCGGTGGAATAGCGTCCGGCCCGGTCCGTGTAGGCGACGGTGAAGGCGGCGGGCCGGCCGTCGACGACCGCGACCGTGGTCAGGTCCCGGTCGAGCAGCGGGTGCTGCCAGCTGACCTTGATCCAGTTGTCGTAGTCGGCGAACTCGGCGTCGATGTCGCTCGGCTCGTCCGACATCGTCTCCGCGTCCAGCTCGAACAGCGGGCGCGGATCGTCCGCGAAGTCGGCGGCGGTGCGCAGCTCGACTCCCGGCGGCGCGGGCGTGAGCGGCGGGAGCGTGCCGCCGGCGAGGTCCAGCCGGAAGAAGTGGGCGGAGCGGCCGGCGTGGTAGCCGTGCCGTTCGGCGAAGGCCCGGTCGGCCGGTGTGTCCAGCACCCAGGCGAACAGCTTCGTCGCCCCGTGCGCGGCCAGGTGCTCCTCGGCCGCGCGGACCAGGAGCCCGCCGGCGCCGCGTCGGGTCCGGCCGGGGTGCACGTAGATGTTGAGCAGGCCCTGGCCGGGCTCCGGGCTGTCGTGGACCAGGCTCACCTGGGCCGTGCCGATGACCTCGCCGTCCTCCTCGGCGACCAGGGAGGCGAAGTGGGCGTCGGGGTGCGAGTGGTTCAGGTGGTGCAGGACGGCGTCCGGGGTCCACAGGATGAAGGGGAGGGCGAGGTGCCGTACCCGGGCGAAGGTTTCGACGTCGGCCCGGTCGTCGGGACGGAGGTCGCGCACGATCAGTGTCATATGCGCGCACGGTACGCGGAGGGTCTGCCGGGGTGCCTCTGATTTTCCGGCGGGTGCGGGACAATCGAGCGGTGACCTTGAAGATCCGCATCGACGACACCGCCCCGCCGTACGAGCAGGTACGGGCACAGATCTCCGAGCAGGCGCGGTCGGGTGCGCTGCCCGTGGGCTACCGGCTGCCGACCGTGCGGGGGCTGGCCGAGTCGCTGGGGCTCGCGGCGAACACCGTGGCGAAGGCGTACCGGGCGCTGGAGAGCGACGGGGTGATCGAGACGCGCGGGCGCAACGGCACGTTCGTGGCCGCCGCCGGCTCGGCCGCCGAGCGGGAACTGGCGGCGGCGGCCCAGGCGTACGCGGAGCGGGCCCGGCGGCTGGGGCTGACGCAGGACGACGCCCTGGCGGCCGTCCGGGACGCCCTGCGGGCGGCCTACGAACGGGACTGACCAGGCCGGTCTCAGGCCGGCCCGGATCGTGTCCGGGGTTGACCGGGCGGAACCGGTCAGGCCGGGACCGATCCGGCAGGGGTCGATCGGACAGGGGCCGATCCGGGAGTGATCAGGCCCCGGCACCGATCCGGGAGTGACCAGACCCCGGGACCGATCCGGGACTGACCGGGCCGGGACCGATCCGGCTGGAGCAGGCCGGGAACGGTCAGGGCCCGGCGGCGGTCGGCAGGCGGTTCGGGGTTCGGGTGACGGTGAGCCCCGCCCTGGCCGCCGCCCGCCCGAAGACCGCCGCGTCGGCCACAGCCGCCCCGCCGGGGTCGTTGTTGAAGTACACGTACACGTCCTCGGCGTCACCGAAGACGGTGGTGATCCGGTCCACCCAGGTCGCCAGGGACCGCCGGCCGTAACGCGGCCAGGGCCGGGCGCGTCCCTGGTGCAGGCGCACGTAGCCCCAGTCCGTGGTCCGCCACAGCGGGGTCAGCGGGCGGGCCAGCACGTCCGCCCAGCACAGGGCCGCACCCCGGTGCTCCAGCACCCCGCGGACCTCCGGCGTCCACCACGAGTCGTGGCGCGGTTCCACCGCCACCCGCGTCCCGGACGGGAAGCGGGCCAGGCAGGCGTCCAGCAGGCCCGCGTCCGCTCTCAGGGTCGGCGGTAGCTGGAGCAGCACCGGGCCCAGCCGGTCACCGAGGCCGGCCGCGCGCGTCATCAGCCGGTGCACCGGTTCCTCCGGCTCCCGCAGGCGTTTGATGTGGGTCAGGAAGCGGCTGGCCTTGACCGCGACGACGAAGTCCGGCGGCACCCGCTCCCGCCAGCTCTCGAAGGTCTCCAGCGCCGGCAGCCGGTAGAACGCGTTGTTCAGCTCCACGGTCGCGAAACTCCGCGCGTACTCCTCCAGCCACAGCCGCATCGGGCACCCGGCCGGGTAGAGCACGCCCCGCCAGTCCCTGTACTGCCATCCGGATGTTCCGACCAAAAGGGTCATACGGCCATGAAAGCATCCGGGCCGCGGGCAGGTCCTACAGGTACAGCCCGGCCTCCGCGCCGTCCCGCGGTTCCGGCAGCGCCGTCGGGGAGGTGCCCCGGCGCAGCGCGTACAGCTCGGCCAGCGTCGCCCCGTCGCGGCCCACGCCCTCCTCGCTGCCGAGCCAGTTCACCGCCTCGCGCCGGGTCAGCCGGCCGACCTCGATGCGGGCCAGGCAGCGTCCGGGTCGGACGACCGCCGGGTGGAGGCGCTCCAGGTCCTCGTTGGTCGTCACGCCCACCAGTACGTTGCGGCCCTGGCCGAGCAGGCCGTCGGTCAGGTTCAGCAGACGGGACAGCGCCTGGCCCGCGGTGTGCTTGGCCTCGCCGCGGATCAGCTCGTCGCAGTCCTCGAGCAGCAGCAGGCGCCAGCGGCCTTTGCCGGCCGCGTCCTCCTCGCCGATCGCGATGTCCATCAGGTACCCGACGTCGGAGAACAGGCGCTCGGGGTCCAGTACGCAGTCCACCTGGCACCAGTCGCGCCAGGACCGGGCGAGGGTGCGCAGCGCGGAGGTCTTGCCGGTGCCCGGCGGGCCGTGCAGCAGCAGCAGACGGCCCGCGATGTCCTGCGGCGTGGTCTTCATCAGGCGGTCCATGGCGTCCGCCACGGGTGCGGTGTAGTTCTCCCGCACCTCGTCCCAAGTGCCCGCCGAGATCTGCCGGGTGGTGCGGTGCGGGCCGCGGCGGGGGGAGACGTACCAGAACCCCATCGTCACGTTCTCCGGCTGGGGCTCGGGCTCGTCCGCGGCGCCGTCCGTGGCCTGGTCGAGGACCTTCTTCGCCAGCTCGGCGGTGGTCGCCGTCACCGTCACGTCGGCGCCCCGGTTCCAGCGCGAGACCAGCAGCGTCCAGCCGTCGCCCTCCGCCAGCGTGGCGCTGCGGTCGTCGTCGCGGGCCACCCGCAGCACCCGCGCGCCGGGCGGCAGCAGCGTCGCCCCGGACCGCACGCGGTCGATGTTCGCCGCGTGGGAGTACGGCTGCTCGCCCGTCGCGAAGCGGCCGAGGAACAGCGCGTCGACGACGTCGGACGGCGAGTCGCTGTCGTCGACGTTGAGCCGGACCGGCAGAGCGTCGTATGGGTTCGCAGACATGGCGCCCATGATCCGGCACCGGGGCGTCCCGTGCACCCGGTTTGCTTGGCGCGCCGGGCGTGTTGGATCGCGACCGGGTGGTCCGTTGTGTCCCCTCCGTCCTGTTGCCCGGCTGTATCGCCTGAGGGGACGTCAAGGTCATGGGGCCCGGAGATTCTTCCGCTTCCTCCCCACCTCCGCATTCAAAAGCGAGCAAAGGTCCGGGGGATGCGGCCTTGGTCGTTCACTGAGTTGAGGGATTGTCAACCGGCATGTCATGAACACGTAATCACGATCGGGTGAAGCCGGGCGCGGAAACTGTCGAAGTCTCAGCATTTTTGACATGGACACTTCCCGTCAACGCGCGTAGCTGGTACCAACGTTGTGGCGGAGATCCTGCTAAAGGAGAGGTTCCATGAGACGTTCGCGTATTGCGGTGTTCATCAGCTCGATCCTTCTCGCCGCCGGTGCGGCCCTTACCGGGGCCACGGCGGCGCACGCGTCCGCGACCGGCGGCTACGTGGCCCTCGGCGACTCCTACTCCTCCGGGGTCGGCACGGGCACGTACATCAGCTCCAGCGGTGACTGCAAGCGGAGCACGAAGGCCTACCCCTACCTGTGGGCGACCGCCAACTCACCCTCGTCCTTCGACTTCAACGCCTGCTCGGGCGCCACCACGAGTGATGTCCTCGCCAACCAGCTGGGCTCGCTCAGCTCGTCCACCGGACTGGTCTCGATCAGCATCGGCGGCAACGACGCCGGATTCGCCGACGTCATGACGACCTGTGTGCTCTCGTCCGACAGCACCTGCCTGTCGCGGATCGCCACCGCGAACTCGTACATCGACTCGACGCTGCCCGGCAACCTCGACAACGTCTACTCCGCGATCCACTCCAAGGCGCCCAACGCCCATGTGGTGGTCCTGGGTTACCCCCGCTTCTACAAGCTGGGCACCACCTGCATCGGTCTGTCCGAGACCAAGCGGACGGCGATCAACGCCGCCGCCGACCACATGGACACGGTCATCGCCAAGGCGGTCGCCGACCACGGCTTCACCTTCGGCGACGTCCGCACCACCTTCACCGGTCACGAGATCTGCTCCGGCAGCTCCTGGCTCAACAGCGTCAACTGGACGAACATCGGCGAGTCGTACCACCCCACCGCGGCCGGTCACTCCGGCGGCTACCTGCCCGCGTTCGCCAACGGCGTCTGATCCTCAGGGCGTCGCCGAGCCGGAAGCGCCGGCGGAGGTCTCGCTCGACGGGGTCTCCGCCACGCACGTCACCGAGAACGGCACCGAACCGGACGTCGCGCGCACCGGGGAACGCACCTCGACGCTGACCGCGTCGCGGAGCGTCCCGGTGCTGTCGTAGGCCGTCACGGACGCCGTGTCCTGCTTGGTCCGGCCGCCGCCCTCCGGGAAGGACAGGGTCTTCCACCCCGTGTCCACCACGTGCCCGTCCTTCGACAGCCAGCGGTAACTCACCTCGGCCGGAAGCCGGCCCACGGTGATGGTCGCCGTGAAGGCGGGCGCCTCGCTCCCGGCCGGCGGACAGGCGCCGGAGTAGTCGGTGTGCGAGCCCGT
This sequence comes from Streptomyces sp. NPDC031340, assembly GCF_055569945.1. Classification (NCBI taxonomy): domain Bacteria; kingdom Bacillati; phylum Actinomycetota; class Actinomycetes; order Kitasatosporales; family Streptomycetaceae; genus Streptomyces; species Streptomyces sp. NPDC031340. Next base: position 4,832 of record NZ_JBVIIE010000079.1, on the reverse strand, counting down.
CAGCGTGACGCTCACCGACTGCGCCGGGGCGGAAGCCGTCGTACCGCTGCCGCTGCCGCTGCCGCTGCCGCTCGGCGTCGGAGTGGGGCCGGTGGCCCCGCCGCCGGACTCGCGGCGGGTGGCGGCCGGCGAACTCCCCGCCTGCGGACCGGTGGTGTCGCCGCCCGTCTTCCCGCCCCCGTCGCCGCGGTCGAGCAGCGCGTACGTCAGCCCGGCCAGGGCGAGGGCCACCACCAGCAGGCCGGCGATCAGTACTGCGACGGCCCGGCGGTCGCGGCCCGGCGGCGCCGTGTCCGCGGTGCTCCCAGGGGCGGCGCCGGACTCGGTCCGGCCGGCCGGGTACGGCATCGGCGGGGTCGCCCCCTGCCGGTCGGGGAACCCCGCGACGGTCGGCGCGTACGGCGACGCCGCCATCGCGTCCGTGCGCGGGGTGCCGCCCGCCGCGATCAGCCGCAGGTCCTGCTCGGCCCGTTCGGCCGACAGCCGTTCGGCTGGATTCTTGCGCAGCAGCCCCTCGATGACGGGGGCGAGCGCGCCCGCCCGGCGCGGCGGCGGCAACTCGTCGTCGACGACAGCGCGCAGGGTGCTCAACGGGGTGTCATGGCGGAACGGGGAGTTGCCCTCGACGGCCGCGTACAGCAGGACGCCCAGCGACCACAGATCGGACTCCGGGCCCGGCCTGCGGCCCAGCGCCCGCTCCGGCGCGAGGAACTCCGGCGAGCCGATGACCTCGCCGGTCATGGTCAGCGCCGAACTCCCCTCCACCATGGCGATGCCGAAGTCCGTGAGCACCACCCGGCCGTCGTTCGACATCAGCACGTTGGCCGGCTTCACGTCCCGGTGCAGCACCCCGGCCGCGTGCGCGGCCCGCAGCGCCGCCAGCACCTCGGCACCGATGCGCGCGGTCCGCTCGGGAGTCAACGGGCCCTCGGCGTCCAGCAGTTCGGCCAGCGAGATGCCCCGGACCAGCTCCATCACGATCCACGGGCGGGCGTCCTGCGTGGCCACGTCGTACACCGTGACCACGTTGCGGTCGGAGACCCGGGCCGCCGCCCACGCCTCGCGCTCCAGGCGGGCGTACATCCGCTCGACGTCCGGCGCCGGCAGCCCGGCGGGCGCCCGCACCTCCTTGACGGCGACCTCCCGGTGCAGCACCTCGTCCCGGGCCCGCCACACCGTTCCCATGCCGCCCTCGCCGAGGGGGGACAGCAGGCGGTAGCGGCCCGCGATCAGCCGTTCACCGCCCGGTTCTTCGGACACGTGCGCGCCCCCTTCGCGTCCGCGTGCGGTTTCCGCTCCGCGTGATTTCTCCACAAAAGTAGCTCAGCCGAGTGCGGATGCCGCCCCCCTGAGGACCAATCCGGCTCCGAGCGCCACCACGAGGAACGCCGAGCCGAGCGGAGCCGTCCGGCGCACCAGTGCCGCCGCCGGACGGGACGTCCAGCGCGGGCGGCGGTCCAGCACCCGGTTCATGCCGGTACCCAGCTTCACGACGGCGATTCCGGCCGCGGTGAGGGTGAGGGCGAGCCCGGCGCCGTAGGCGACCACGAGCAGCAGACCGAACCATGCCTGCCCCAGGGCCGCGGCTCCTACCAGCACGACGACCGCGGACGGACTGGGCACGAGCCCCCCGGCGAAGCCGAGCAGGATCGTGCCGCGGAGGGTGGGAGCGGTGGGGTGGGAGTGGGTGAATCCGCCGTGCGTGTGCTCGACCGTGTGCGGGTGGGGGTGGTCGTGCGAGTGGCCGTGGGGGTGGCCGTGATCGTGGTCCTCGGAGTGGGAGTGGCCGTGGTCATGAGCGTGGGCGTGGGCGTCTTCGTGCTGGTGCTCGTGGGGGTGTTGCCCGTGTCCGTGGTCATGGCTGTGTCCGTGGCCGTGCGCGTGGCCGTGCGCGTGGCCGTGCGTGGATCCGGGTGCGCGGTTGCGCCAGGCCCGGCGCACCAGGGTCGCGCCCGCCACCGTCACCAGGGCGCCGCTCGCCACGCCCAGCCAGGCGATCACCGAGGGCGCCGCGGCGGAGCCGGCCGTGACCAGGAGACCGAGGGCGACCACGCCGAGGGTGTGGGTGACCGTCACCGACGCGGCCAGCGGCAGGACGTCCCGCGGCCGGGCCCGGCCCCCGCGGGCGGCCGCCGTCGCGGCCATCAGGGTCTTGCCGTGGCCCGGGGCGAGCGCGTGCATCGCGCCGAGCACGACCGCGACGAGCAGGGCGAGCGCGGCGAAGCCGACGGTGAGGTCGTGCCGGGCGACCAGGGAGTCCAGGGCGCGCGTCCAGCGGTCGGCGCCGCGCGGCAGCACGGAGGCGGCCGGGGCGGGCCGCTCGTCCTGGGCCAGGGCCGGTCCGCCGGGACGCACGCGCAGGGCGGCCGTCACGGTGTCGGCGGGGGAGGACAGCAACTCCTGCGGGTACCGGGTCAGTTCATGGGACACCGAGGTCTTCGGCACGTCCGACGCGGTGAGCGTCATGCGGTCGCCGCGGGCGGTGATCTCCCGCCAGCCGGGCCCGGAGGCCGTGCCCGCGCCGCGGAAACCGAGCGTCACACTGCCGCCCGGCAGCGGTGCCGTGAGCCGGCACTCCACGCGGAGGGTGTGCAGCCCCGCCTGCCCGGGCCGCAGCCGCGCGTGACCGGCGCCGACGGTGAGGGCGGTGGCGCGTCCGTCGACGGTGACCCTGCTGCCGGACGCCGCCTTGGCGCACCGCTGCCGCGCCCACCGGGCCAGCCCGAGCCGCTCGATGTCCGGCCCGGCCTGGGTCGCCGGGATCTCGGCGAGGTCCTCGACGTGGTCGACCCGGAGCAGGCCGGGGGCGGCGACCAGACCGTCGTAGCGGTTGACGGTGAAGTTGCCGAGCGGATGCGCGCTCGCGGCCGGGGAGGGAACGATGACCAGGGCGCAGGCGGCCGTGAGGACGGCCGCGCAGGAGGCGAGCAGACGACGGGGGTTCACCGGCTCGCCCCCAGTGCCGCGCGGGCCTCGCCGGCGCCCAGGGGGGAGAAGCCCGGGTTCAGCCGCAGGGCCGCCCGCAGCAGGGCGCGGGCCCGGTCGCCGTGGCCGGTGGCGCGCTCGATCATGCCGCGGTGGTAGAGGAAGACCGCGTTGCGGTAGCCGGTCGCGGTGGCCCGGCGGGCGTAGGGCAGGGCCTCCTCGTCCCGCCCGTTCACGTGCAGCGCCCACGCGAGGGCGTCCGCGGTGTGCACGGTGCGGCGGCGGGACCACTCGGCGCGGGCGGCGCGCAGGGCGGCGGCCCGGTCGCCGTGGTCGGCGGCGGCGAGGGCGGTGTCCAGATCGGCGTCCACACCGTTGGCGCGGGCGAGCGCGATCCAGGCGTCGACGAGGGCGTACTGCTCGGCGGCCCGCGCCCGGTCACCGGCGGCGCCGCGGTCCTCGTACAGCTCGCCGAGGACGACGAGCGGGCCGGGCAGCGGGTAGCGGGCGACGACCTGTTCCATGCCCCTGATCGCCGCGGCCCGGTCGCCGCTCGCGAACTGCGCGCGGGCGCGGCCCTCGAGGGCCGGGAGGTAGTCCTCGTCGGCGGCGAGGGCGCGCGCGTAGCGGGTGAGCGCGTCCGCGTAGTCGCCCTGGTTCCAGGCGAGCTGGCCGAGCTGGGTGGCGACGTACGCGACGTCTCCGCGCGTGGCGGCCCCGGCGAGGGCCTGCTCCAGCACCCGCCGGGCGGTTTTCACGTCACCGCGCAGCTCGTGCACGTAGGCGTAGCGGGTGAAGACGGGGACGCCGGGACGCCGGGAGTCGGCGGTGTCGGCGGCCTTCGACGCGGCGGTGTAGCGGCCGAGTTCGACGAGGGCGTCGATGCGGGAGGACAGCGCGCGCTCGCTGTAGGGGTTCTGCCGCAGGGCCTTGTCGGCGTAGGACAGGGCGCCCGCGAAGTCGTGACGGGCCGCGGCGAGGGCCGCGCGGCCGGCGAGCGCCTGGTCGTTGCCGGGCCGCACGTCGAGGGAGCGCTCCAGGGCCTTCTCGGCCTGGGGGTAGCGGGAGGGGTCGCCCTTGGTGCGGGCCTGCTCGACGTACGCCAGACCGAGCGTCGCCCAGCCGCCGAAGTCCCGTGGCTGCGCGCGGAGATGGGACTGTAGGGCGGCGATGCCCGAGTCCAGGTCGCCGCTGTTCAGCAGCGCCGGCGAGAGGGCACCGGGCGCGGCGGCCGCAGCCGGTGCCGGGTGGCCGCGCAGCGCCCCGACGGCGAGGGAACCCGCGGTGAGCGCGACGGCCAGCAGCAGCGCGGACCCTCCGAGCCGCAGCCCGCGCACCCGCCGCCCGACCGTGGCCATGCGCCGCACGGCGGCGACCCGCTCGTCCGGGGCGTCCTCCGCGCTCCCGGTCCCGGGATGCCCGGCCCGCGGCGCGGGAGGCGGCGTGGAGTCGGGCTTCCCCGCCGGTGTGGAGCTGGGCTTCCCCGTCGGTGTGGGGCTGGGCTTCCCCGTCGGCGTGGAGCCGTTCTCCCGCGTCGGCGCGGAGCTGGGCTTACCCGTCGGCGTGGAGTCGGGCTTCCCCGCCGGTGCGGAGCCGGTCTTCCCCGTCGGCGTGGAGTCGGGCGCACCCGCTGGTGTGGGGCTGGGCATACCCGTCGGCGCGGGGCCCTGCTTCCCCGTCGGCGGGTCGTCGTTCTTCCGCGTCGGCGGGGTGTCGTTCGTGCGCGGGGCCATGCCCTCTCCCTGATCGCGTGCCATGGACGGACGGTGTCGTTCGGGTGTGCGGCGGGGGGGGGGGGGGGGGGGGGGGGGGGGGGGGGGGGGGGGGGGGGGGGGGGGGGGGGGGGGGGGGGGGGGGGGGCGGGCCGGGGGGGAGACGACCACAGCCATAGCCAAAGAGCCAACCAC
>NZ_JBVIIE010000078.1:0-37607 GCF_055569945.1 Streptomyces sp. NPDC031340 | reverse complement strand
CCCCCCCCCCCCCCCCCCCCCCCCCCCCCCCCCCCCCCCCCCCCCCCCGCCTCCCCCCCCCCCCCCCCCCCCCCCCCCCCCCCCCCCCCCCGGGCCACGTCAGTCGGCGATCGGCAGGTACACCCGGTTCCCGCTCGCCGCGAACTCCTTCGACTTCCGCAGCATCCCCTCGGCGACCTCCTCGGGCGACGCTCCCTCGGCCACGTCACCGCCGAACCGCTCCGCGATGCTCTGGCTGATCTTCATCGAGCAGAACTTCGGCCCGCACATCGAGCAGAAGTGGGCGGTCTTGGCAGGCTCCGCCGGCAGCGTCTCGTCGTGGAACTCCCGTGCCGTGTCCGGGTCGAGGGCCAGGTTGAACTGGTCCTCCCACCGGAACTCGAAGCGGGCGTCGGACAGCGCGTCGTCCCACTCCTGCGCACCCGGGTGCCCCTTGGCGAGGTCGGCCGCGTGGGCGGCGATCTTGTAGGTGATGACACCGGTCTTCACGTCGTCACGGTTGGGCAGGCCCAGGTGTTCCTTGGGCGTGACGTAGCAGAGCATGGCCGTGCCCCACCAGGCGATCATCGCGGCGCCGATGCCGGAGGTGATGTGGTCGTAGGCCGGCGCGACGTCCGTCGTCAGCGGGCCGAGCGTGTAGAAGGGGGCTTCCTCGCAGATCTCCTGCTGAAGATCGATGTTCTCCTTGATCTTGTGCATCGGGACGTGTCCCGGGCCTTCGATCATGGTCTGGACGTGGAAGCGCTTCGCGATCCGGTTGAGCTCCCCGAGCGTGCGCAACTCCGCGAACTGCGCCTCGTCGTTGGCGTCCGCGATCGAACCCGGCCGGAGGCCGTCACCCAGCGAGTACGTGACGTCATAGGCGGCGAGGATCTCGCAGAGTTCCTCGAAGTTCTCGTACAGGAAGTTCTCCTTGTGGTGCGCGAGGCACCACGCGGCCATGATCGAGCCGCCGCGCGAGACGATGCCGGTCTTGCGGTTCGCCGTCAGCGGCACGTACGGCAGGCGCACCCCCGCGTGCACCGTCATGTAGTCGACGCCCTGCTCGGCCTGCTCGATGACGGTGTCCTTGTAGATCTCCCAGGTCAGTTCCTCGGCCTTGCCGTCGACCTTCTCCAGTGCCTGATACAGCGGCACCGTGCCGATGGGCACGGGGGAGTTGCGCAGCACCCACTCGCGGGTGGTGTGGATGTTGCGGCCGGTGGAGAGGTCCATGACCGTGTCGGCGCCCCAGCGGGTCGCCCAGGTCATCTTCTCGACCTCCTCCTCGATGGAGGAGGTGACCGCGGAATTGCCGATGTTGGCGTTGACCTTCACCAGGAACCGCTTGCCGATGATCATCGGCTCGATCTCCGGGTGGTTGACGTTCGCGGGCAGCACCGCGCGCCCCGCCGCGATCTCCTCACGGACCACCTCGGGGGAGACGTTCTCCCGGATCGCCACGTACTCCATCTCCGGCGTGATCTCGCCCCGGCGCGCGTACGCGAGCTGGGTGACCGCCTCGCCGTCCCGGCCGCGGCGCGGCTGGCGCGGCCGCCCCGGGAAGACAGCGTCGAGATTGCGCAGTCCGCCGCGCGGCGAGGTGTGCTTGATCCCGTCGTCCTCGGGTCGAACGGGGCGGCCCGTGTACTCCTCGGTGTCGCCGCGGGCGACGATCCAGGTCTCCCGCAGCGGCGGCAGACCCCTGCGGACATCGGTGTCGAGGAGTGGATCCGTGTACGGGCCCGATGTGTCGTACAGCGTGACCGACTGCCCGTTGGTGAGATGCACTTGACGGACCGGCACCCGCAGATCGGGGCGTGAGCCCTCGACGTACGCCTTGTGCCAGCCGATGGTTTTCCCGGCCTCCCCGTCGAACTGGTCGGAGGCAGGCGTGCGTGCGTCCTCGTTGGTCATGAGACCTACTCCCTACGCCGGCATTACCCGGTAACAGGTTCGGCGGTCGACGCAGCGGTTTCCGTCGGACGACGTTCCGTGCGCAACGTCACTCGACTCGGGTGACGTTCCACGTGAAACATCGCTGGGACGGAGGTCAGCGCCCTCTCAGCCCGGTGCTCCGAGCTCCCGCGTGTACAAAAGGTGACTCCACGCTAGCGGCAACCCGGGCGCGGTGAACAGAGGCCCCCCACCGTCCTTGCGATGATCTGGCGGTGACCACGACACCGCAGCACCCGTTTCCGCCACCCGACCCGCCGCCCGGTCCGCCCCCCGGTCCGCCACACCGGCACGACGGCGGTCACGGCCGTGGAGACGGGCACGATCACGGGCAGGGCCACGATCACGGGCATGGGCATGGGCATGGGCACGATCACTGGCATGAGCCCGGGCACGGCCACCGGTCGGGGGACGGGGGCGCAGGCGCAGGCGGACACGGTCACTCGCACAGCCACGGCCCCGCCGCGCCCGTCTCCCGGCATCTGCGCAAGGTCATCGCCGCGATCCTGATCCCCTTCGCCACGGCCGTGCTGGTCGGGCTCGCGGTGCTGTGGCCCGGCGGCGCCCCGTCGCACGAGCGCACCGGCGTCGGGTTCGACCGGCAGACCCAGCAGGCGACGGTCACCGAGGTGGTGGGCGTGAGCTGCAAGTCGGTGAACGCCTCGGGCGACACCCCCACCGGCGATACGTCCACCGCCGAGGGCTCCTCGGCCCAGCAGCAGGCGAACGGCACCTGCCACAGGGCCACCATCCGCGTCGACACCGGCAAGGACAAGGGCCGCACGTTCACCGAGATCGTGCAGCCGGACCAGTCGCGGCAACTGCGGCAGGGACAGAAGGTCGTGGTCGCCTACGAGCCCTCGGCGCCCAAGGATCTGCAGTACGCGGTCACCGACGTGGACCGCGGGTTCCCCATGGCCCTGCTCGCCGGCGTCTTCGCGCTGGCCGTCGTGGTGGTGGGCCGGATGCGGGGCGTCATGGCGCTGGTCGCGCTGGCCGTGAGCTTCCTGGTGCTGACCCTCTTCATCCTTCCGGCGATCCTGGAGGGCTCGAATCCGCTGGTCGTGGCGGTGGTCGGGGCCAGCGCCATCATGCTGATCGCCCTGTACATGTGTCACGGCCTGTCGGCCCGTACGTCCGTGGCGGTCCTGGGCACGCTGCTCTCGCTGCTGCTGATCGGCGTCCTGGGCTCGGTGTTCATCGGATGGGCCGCGCTCACCGGCAACACGGACGACAACACCGGTCTGATCCACGGCCTGTATCCGTCCATCGACATGAGCGGTCTGCTGCTGGCCGGCGTCATCATCGGCTCCCTCGGCGTCCTCGACGACGTGACGGTCACGCAGACCTCGGCCGTGTGGGAACTGCACGAGGCCAACCCCTCGATGGGCCGACGCGGGCTGTACCGCGCGGGCATCCGGATCGGCCGCGATCACATCGCGTCGGTCGTCAACACGCTCGTCCTCGCCTACGCGGGCGCCGCGCTGCCGTTGCTGCTGCTCTTCTCGATCGCGCAGAGCAGCGTGGGGACCGTCGCCAACAGCGAGTTGGTCGCGGAGGAGATCGTGCGCACGCTGGTGGGCTCGATCGGGCTGGTCGCCTCGGTACCGGTCACCACGGCTCTCGCCGCCGTGGTCGTCTCCGCGGACCGTCGGGAACCGGAGGGTGCCTCGGCCGGCGCCGCTCCGGTCCAGGCACGCTCCGGCACGGGGAGGGGCAGGCGACGCAAGCGCTGAGGCCAGGCCGGACGGCCGCAGGGCTACCGGGCCGACGGTGGCCGCGTGAGCCCGCGAGGTCCCACCGAGGTCCCGCGTGAGCCCGCGAGGTCCCGTGAGAGCCCGTGAGAGCCCTCGTGGGCCACTAGCCGGCCCCGGAGGGCGTGCGGCTGCCGTTCCCCCGACCCACGCCGAGGAGAAGCGTTCCTGCACGGCGCCCTGGCCCATGTCGAAGCGTTCCGCCGGCTCGATGCGTGCTCCCGCCGCCGTACCGCTTCAGCCCGCGCTCTGTTCCGCCAGGATGCGGTCCAGCGCCTCGTCGAGGTGGGCGTCGAAGTCGGCGAGCGAACCTTCCTGGCCGAGCGGCACCAGTTTGTCGGTGCGGTCGAGGAAGGCGATGAGCGGCGCCGTCGACGAGCGGAACAGGGCATGGTCGCGGCCGACCTGGAGCCGGATCAGCACGTCGCTCAGCGACTCCGGGTCGGCGGGCGAGATGCGGACATCGCCGTCACCGCAGGGCCGTCCCACCCCGTCGATCATCAGCTCCCGGCCGAACGCCCAGGTCACCGGGGCGTCACCCGGCAGATGGAAGGTCAGCCGCACGGCGTAGGGATCGTACGTCTCGTAACGCAGCTCCACCGGGATGCGGAAGGAGAGCTCCTCGGACACGAGAAAGCTCATCATGACCTCTGCCTGTACGGACTCGCGCATCGCCTACCCCGTCTTGTGACGCCGACTGGCCGGGAATGATCCCCTGACTCTGCAGGCATCTTGCTCAACGTGTACACCAGATCACAAGGAGTGAGTTTTCAGATACTGATAGACAGGCCCAGAGACCTCAGCAACCGGCCCACTTCGTTCTGCAGTTGCCGCGCGGCCGACTCCAGCCGGTCGACCTGATGGCACGGCATCGATACGGCCATCGTCGCGGCGATCGTGCCCACGGTGACCGGAATCGCCGCGCAGACCGTGCCGAGGGCGTACTCCTGCTGTTCCGTCACCGGCTCCCTGCGGCCGTTGCGTTCCAGCCGGTGGAGCAGGGCCTGGTTGTCGCGCACCGTGTACGGGGTGATGGCCCGCACGGGGTAGCGCTCGAGGTGGTCGCGACGGTCCTGCTCGTCCAGCTGGGCGAGCAGGCACTGGCCGATCGCGTGCGCGTGCCCGGTCTCGCGGAAGTCGGCCCACTCCTCCACCGCCGGGTTTCCCGGGCTGTCCGAGACGCACAGGATCTCGATCTCACCGTCCTGGTAGACGGCGTAGTACACGGGGGCGCCGATGGTGTCGTGCCAGTCGGCCAGCGCCTCGGCGACCGTGCTGCGACGTTTCTGCTCGGCTCCGCTGCCGCCCAGCCGTTCGGCCGCCTCCCCGAGGAAGAACAGGCCTCGGTCACGGCGCAGATAGCCCTCGTGCACCAGGGTGCGCAGCAGGTGGTAGGCGGTGGGCAGCGCCAGACCGGTCTCGCGGGCCAGTTGCTTGGCGGGGGCTCCCTGCTCGTGCTCGGCGACGCGTTCCAGCAGGCGCAGCGCGCGCTGGACGGACCCGATGAGGGTGCCCGACCGTGAGGGGGGTTCCGAGGGGGTCCGTGGGGACCGGGATGTGGTCCGTGGGGGCTGCGAGGGGGGTCGTCGAGGCTGTGCGGGCGTCCGTGGCACCTGCGAGGGCGTTCGCGGCGGCGGATGTGCCGTCGAGCCGTCCTGCTCGGCGGGTCCCGGCTGTTCCGGGGGCCGGATGCGGTGTGCGGAGGACAGCACGGCCGACCGGTCCGGAGCCGGTGGTGCGTGGGGGTCGGTGAGTGCGGTGTCTGCCGTGGCCAAAGGTCACTCCCGAAGCGCGAGGGGGGAGCCCGTGCGGGGGAACACGGGGGTGTGCGCCGTTCGCGGGGTGGCTCCCCGCGTCGAGTTCCGGACTCTAATTGCCCGCCACCGCTTGCGGACCGCCTGCCGGGAAAACTTCCCTCGCGCGAGGGAACCGGTGATTCCTGTTACCGCTCACCGGCTCCCGAGGCCCTCACCAGTCGCCGCGCGACGAGGAACTCGACGTGAACTTGCGCACCACGTAGACCAGTCCGCCCACCAGTGCGACGAAGACCAGCACCTTGAACAACAGCCCGATGATGAAGTGCAAGACGCTGACTATCAGCCCGCCGAACACGACCAGGGCGATGACCGGCACCGCTACCCACTTCACCCACCACGGCAGTCCCGCGAAGAACTCTCCCATCGTCCTGTCCTTGCCTCTCCGCCCACTGCCTCGAGCAGGGGCCCATCCGATCGATGTCCTGCTCTCGATGCTAGGACGGACAGGGGTGCCGACGGGGGGCTCGCGCCCCTCGTCCTCCCCTGACTGATCCCCTAGGGAACCCCGAGACGACGGTCAGCCTTCCGACGGGTCGGCCTCCCGGCCGGTCGGCTCTCCGGCGGATCAGCTCTCCGGCGGGGAGAACACCACCAGCACCCGCAGGTCCTCGCTGATGTGGTGGAACTTGTGGGCGACTCCGGCCGGCACGTACACCACGCTGCCGCGCGCCACCTCCGTGGTCTCCAGGCCGACGGTGATCGACGCGCGGCCGCTCACCACGAAGTAGACCTCGTCCTGGCGGTGCGGCTGCTGCGGATCGTGCTCGCCGGCGTCGAGCGCGTACAGGCCGACCGACATGTTCCGCTCGCGAAGAAACTGCAGGTAGGCGCCCTCGTTGGCGGCGCGCTCCGCCTCCAGTTCGTCCAGCCGGAATGCCTTCATCGCGCTTGCCGTCCTCATCACACTGCTCGTATTCGATCCTGTCTGCCACGATCAGACACATGAAGAATTTCGTAGTCAAGACGATCGCCAACGCGGGTGCCCTGGCGGTCGCCGTCTGGCTGCTCGACAAGATCACCCTCACGGGGGACAGCACGGGCAAGAAGGCCGGCACCCTGATAGTGGTAGCGCTCCTCTTCGGCCTGGTGAACTGGCTGGTCAAGCCGGTCCTGAACCTCCTCAGCCTGCCCCTGCTCATCCTGACGCTCGGCCTGTTCACCCTGGTCGTCAACGCTCTGATGCTGCTGCTGACCTCGTGGCTGGCCGACGGGCTCGACCTCAGCTTCCACGTCGAGGGCTTCTGGACCGCCGTCCTCGGCGGCCTGATCATCTCGATCGTCTCCTGGGCGCTCCACGTCGTCCTGCCCGACGAGGACTGAGCGTGCGATGACCTACCGCGTCTGCTTCGTCTGCACCGGCAACATCTGCCGCTCCCCGATGGCCGAGGCCGTCTTCCGCGCCCGCCTGGCGGAGGCCGGGCTCGACGGCCTGGTCGAGGCCGAGAGCGCCGGGACCGGCGGCTGGCACGAGGGCGAGGGCGCCGACCCGCGCGCCGTCGCCGTCCTCGAGGACAACGGTTATGCGAACGCCCACATCGCCCGCCGGTTCCAGCCGTCCTGGTTCGACCGGTTCGACCTCGTCGTGGCCCTCGACTCCAGCCACCTCACGGCCCTGCGCCGCCTCGCCTCCGCTCCGGAGGACGCGGCGAAGGTGCGGCTGCTGCGCGCGTACGCCCACCCGTCGCCCGACCTCCGACCCTCGGCGAGCGGATCGCCCGCGCCTTCCGATGAGGCCGGCGAGGCCGGCGAGGACCTCGACGTGCCCGACCCGTACTACGGGGGCAGGGACGGCTTCGAGGAGTGCCTGGCGATGGTGGAGACGGCGTGCGAGGGTCTGCTGGTCGCGGTGCGCGAGCACCTGGAAGGACGCGCGGCATGAACGGTTCCGGCACGGGCGCGTCCGGCGGCGGAGAGGGCACGCGTGCGGTTCGGGCCGGGCTGCCCGAGCCGGTGAAGTACGAGCCGACCCTGCCCGGTCCGGTGTTCGCCGCCCACTTCCATCTGCCGGGCGACCCGACCGGCCCGTACACCTACGGCCGTGACGAGAACCCGACCTGGACGCTGCTGGAGCGGGCCGTCGGCGAGCTGGAGGCGCCCGGTCAGGACGGGGTGGAGACGCTCGCGTTCGCCTCCGGGATGGCCGCGATCTCGTCGGTGCTGTTCTCCCAGCTGCGCGCCGGGGACACGGTCGTCCTGCCCAGCGACGGCTACCAGGCGCTGCCCCTGGTGCGCGCCCAGCTGGAGGCGTACGGCATCGGGGTGCGCACCGCGCCGACCGGGAACGACGCCCAGCTCGACGTCCTCGACGGCGCGCGGCTGGTGTGGCTCGAGACCCCCTCCAACCCCGGGCTCGACGTGTGCGACGTCCGGCGCCTGACCGAGGCCGCACACGCGCGTGGCGCCCTGGTCGCGGTCGACAACACGCTCGCGACGCCGCTGGGGCAGCGCCCGCTGGAGCTCGGTGCCGACTTCTCGGTGGCCAGCGGCACCAAGCAGCTCACCGGGCACGGGGACGTGCTGCTGGGCTACGTCGTCGGCCGCGACGCCGCGGCCATGACCGCGGTCCGGCGCTGGCGCAAGATCGTCGGCGCGATCCCGGGGCCCATGGAGGCCTGGCTCGCGCACCGTTCGCTCGCCACGCTCCAGCTGCGGGTGGACCGGCAGTGTGCCACGGCCCTGGCGGTCGCGGAGGCCCTGCGGGAGCAGCCGGAGGTGAGCGGGCTGCGCTATCCCGGGCTGCCCGGAGATCCCTCGCACGCCGTCGCCTCCCGTCAGATGCGCCGTTACGGATGCGTGGTCTCCTTCACGCTGCCCACGCGCGCTCGGGCCGAGCGGTTCCTTGAGGCGCTCCGGCTCGTGGACGAGGCGACGAGTTTCGGCGGGGTACGGTCCACGGCCGAGCGGCGCGGACGCTGGGGCGGGGACGCGGTGCCGGAGGGTTTCATCCGCCTGTCGGTCGGGGCCGAGGACCCGGAGGACCTGGTGGCGGACGTGCTGCGTGCGGTGCGGGAGTCGGCGGGGTGACCGCGTCCCGGGCGCCCCGCCGACATCCCGGCGGCGTCCGCGGCGGACGGCGGACGGCGGACGGTCCGAGCCTCCCCCCTCGTGGCTCGGACCGTCCTCGGTTCCGCGCGCGAAGAACCGCGCCAACAAGGCTAGTTGACTCTGTGTCAGTGTCCAATCACCGTAGCGACAGAGACCTATCGACATATTTATAGTTGGGCCCTGCCTCCAGGCCGGGAGAAGGGCAGGGAAAGAGGAGGACAGGCCATGGATCTGGCCTTGCTGCGCACCTTCGTGACCGTGCACCGGGCCGGCTCCTTCACCCGCGCCGCCGCGCTGCTCGGTCTGTCGCAGCCGGCCGTGACCTCCCAGATCCGCACCCTGGAAAGGCAGCTGGGCCGCCCCTTGTTCCTGCGGCAGGCCCGCGGAGTGACGCCGACGACCATCGGCGACGAACTCGCGCACAAGGCGGCTCCGCATCTCGACGCCCTGGTCGAGATCGCCGAGACCGGACTCGACGACGAGTCCTCCCTGCGCAGCCTGCATCTCGCCGGGCCGCCCGAATTCACCGCCGAACGCGCGCTGCCCGCCCTCACCGAACTGATCGGCGAGGACGGTCAGGGGTTCGCGTTGCGTTCCTCCTTCGGCACCGCCGAGGAAGTCCTGGAAGGGCTGGCCGCCGGGCATCACGATCTGGCCATCAGCACGGCCCGCCCGCGCGGCGCGCTGCTCACGGCGACCGCGCTGTGCGACGAGGAGCACGTCCTGGTCGCCGCCCCGGGCCGGGCCGAGCAGACGGGCGCCGAGGCCGCCCGCCGCACCGGGGCGCCCGCGCTGAAGGACGTCCCCGTGATCGAGGTGCACGAGTCACTGCCCTTCGTCTCCCGCTACTGGGCCTCCGTCTTCGACTCCCGTCCCGCCGCCCCCGGCACGATCATCGTCCCCGACCTGCGCGCGGTCCTCGCCTGCGCCGTCGCGGGCGCGGGGCTGGCGGTGCTGCCCCGCTATCTGTGCGAGGCGGCTCTGGAACGCGGTGACGTCGTCGCCCTGCACGAACCGGCGGTGCCTCCGCTGCGGACCTACTTCCTGGCCGTCCGGACGGGCACGCTGGCGATGCCGCACATCGCACGGGCCCACGAGTGGCTGCTGCGGGCCGCGGCGGACTGGTGCTGAGCAGAGCCGCCCCAGGCGTCACCCGGTGGGCTCGCCCGGTGACGATATGCGATGTTTCACGTGGAACCATATGGGCCACATTTCTCCCATGACCGTCCGACCCGTGGTCAAGCGCACCGCCCGTGCCGTCCTGCTGGACGGTGACGACCTGATCCTGATCAAGCGCACAAAGCCTTGTGTGGACCCCTACTGGGTCACCCCCGGTGGCGGGGTGGAGCCCGGGGACACGACCGTCGTCGACGCCCTGCACCGCGAGGTGTTCGAGGAACTCGGCGCCAAGGTCACCGACGTGGTGCCCTGCTTCGTCGACACCGTCGAGCACATCGGCGAGGACGGCGGCGCCACCGGCGTGAAGGTGCAGCACTTCTTCGTCTGCCGCCTGGAGTCCATGGACACCTCCCTGCGGCACGGCCCGGAGGTGGACGAGCCCGCCGGCGAATACGAGATCGTCCGTGTGCCGTTCACCCGCGTCGGGATCGCCTCCGTCCATCTCGTCCCGCTGTCGCTGCGGCACTATCTGGACGGCAACATCGAGGGCGTACGCGCCATGCACGCCCCTGACCTCGGCTGACGTCAGGTACCCCGGCACGCCTCACACGCTGGATCGCCACACTCCCACCGGATCCACCGGCTCACCGAACGGCGGAAAGTGGTGGACGCCGAGGGGGCCCGTCGGACAGCCTGGCCCGCGTGCCGACTCTTTCCCTCCCCGCTCTGCCCATCCGCCGGCTGACGCTCCGCGATCTCGACTCCTGCGCCGACCTGTCCGAGGATCGGGGGTGGCCGCGCGAGGAGCACAAGTGGGGTCTCCTCCTCACCGCCGGAAAGGCGTACGGCATCGACGACCCCGGCGGCGGTCTCGTCACCGCCTGCGTCGTCACCGAGTACGGGCCGCAGGACCGGCCTGAGCTGGGCGCCGTCGGCATGGTGCTGGTGGCCCGACGGCACGCCCGCCGAGGCGTGGGCCGCCGGCTGATGAGGCACGTCGTCACCACCATGGGCGCCACCCCGTTGACCCTGCACGCGACCCCGAACGGCCGTCCGTTGTACGAGGAACTCGGCTTCAAGGTCACCGGCCGGGCCGAGATGCTGTGCGGGCGCTTCACGCCCGGCGGGCCGGTGCCCGAGGTGACCACCCGCGCCGCCACCGCGGAGGACCTCATCGCGATCCTGCGGCTCGACGCGGAGGTGTTCGGCGCCGACCGCACGCACCTCATCACGCGCCTGCCGGCCTTCGCCGACCAGATCCGGGTGGCCGAGGAGAACGGACGGCTCATCGGGTACGCGGCCGCCTGGCCCAACATGGACACCCATGTCGTCGGACCGCTGATCGCCCGCGACACCGAGACGGCCACGGCACTCATCGCCTCCCTCGCCGCACACACCGACCGCCCCCTGCGCACCGACATCGACGTACGGCACGAGACGCTGCTGGCATGGGTGAAGGCACGGGGGCTGGCGCCCGTCGCCTTCAACGCGGTCATGACTCACGGCATCCCGGACCTGCCCGGCGACTGGACCCGGCGCTTCGCTCCGCTGACGGTGGCGGCGGGCTGAGCCGGCCCGGCCGCCGGCAGCGCGGCCGCATAGGGTGCTGCCCATGGGAGACCTCGCTATACGGCCCGCCACGGCGGACGACGTGCCCGCGATCGTCGCGATGCTGGCCGACGACCCTCTGGGCGCCCGGCGTGAGTCGCCGGACGACCTGAGCCCGTACCTGGCGGCCCTGGACCGCCTCGCGTCCGACCCACACCAGCATCTGGTCGTCGCCGAACGCGAGGGCCGGGTCGTCGGCACTCTCCAGCTCACGATCGTTCCGGGACTGTCCCGACGCGGCGCCACCCGGTCGATCATCGAAGCGGTGCGCATCCACGCCGACGAGCGGGGCGGCGGACTGGGCACCCTGCTCATCGAGTGGGCGATCGACCGGTCCCGCCGCCTGGGCTGCCAGTTGGTGCAGCTGACGTCGGACAGGACACGCGCCGACGCCCACCGGTTCTACGAGCGACTGGGATTTGAACCCTCCCATCTGGGCTTCAAGCTCCAGCTCTGAACCCGCACCGAAACGGACGGGGCGTCTTGTTTCACGTGAAACAGGACACCCCCGCACGTGCCACGCCCGGTCCCAGGGCCGATCAGCCGTCAGCTGATGCCCCGCCACCCGTCCGGGTCCACTCCGCCGGGCACGGAAGCCTCCTCGTCGTACGGTCGGCGCGTGAACACGAACGATCCGAGGTCCAGATGGTCCACAGTCCCGTCCGGGCGCCGCACAGGCCTCAGGAGCTCGCCCGCGTAGTAGCCGTCGAGCCCGGTCCAGGTCCCGTCACCGTTCGCCCGGAAACGTGAGCGGCGGCCTCTTTCGGACAGCGGTTCCAGCGAGGCACCCCCGTCGGCGGTCAGCCGCAGGGCGAACGCCTGCGTCCCCCAGTACCAGGGTCGCGCCAGCTCCAGCGCCGCAGGGTCGACCTCCGGCAGCGGCCGCCACGGTTCCGGAATGCGCGGCTCGGCCTCCGCGACGATGGCCACGAGATCGGCTCCGACCTCCGACAGGTGAGGGCCGGACGTGCAGTTGGCCAGCACCACCGCCGCGACGTCGTCCTCCACACTGATGGTGAGGTTCGCCAGGAAGCCCGGCAGCGACCCGGAGTGCCCGACGAGCAACCGGCCGTCCCGGTGCTGGATCTGCAGCCCGAGCCCGTAGGCGGCACCGTCCACCACGTCCGCGGGTTCCGGCGGGGCTGCGGGAGTCCGCATCTCCCGTACCGTCTCCTCGCTCAGCACCCGGTCGTCGCCGCGCGCCAGAAAGGCGGCGAACCGCACCAAATCACCGGTGGTGGACCACAGTTGTCCCGCGGGCGCCATCCGTCCGAGGTTCTCGGACGGCTCCGGCAGCAGGGCGTCGGCCCAGGGATGGACGGCCCAGCCTCTCGCGTGGGGAGACCTCGGCTGCACGGTCGTACGGTCCAGGCCCAGGGGCTGGAGCACTTCACGTCGTAGCACCTCCTCCCACGGAGCCCCCCGCAGCTTTTCGACGAGCGTGCCCAGCACCGTGTAGCCGGGATTGGAGTAGTGGAAGCGGCGGCCCACCGGATGCAGCAGAGGCTGCTCGCCGAGGACGTCGGCGAGTTCGGGACGCAGCGACCCCGGGGTGCGCTCCCACCACGGGGCGGGCGACTCCGCGGCCAGCCCGCCGGTGTGGGCGAGGAGATCCGCGATCGTGGCCTCCCCCACCCCCGTGCCGGGCAGGTGCTTCTCCAGCGGATCGGCGAGGCCGAGCAGGCCCTCGTCGCGCAGCCGCAGCACCAGGACGGCCGTGAAGGTCTTGGTGATCGAGCCGATGCGGTACTGCACGTCCTCGTCGGGACCGTGCCCTTCCACCGAGGTGCGCGCGCCGTGCCATACGGCCCGCCCGTCCCGTACCACCGCCGCGGCCAGCGAGGGCGCACGCCCCTCGGCCTGGGCCACGGCGATCCGGTGCACAAGTGCCCGGCGCGTGCCGGGGAGCAGGTCGAACTGAGATGTCGTCATGCCCCCAGTCCATCCTGCGGCACACCCGGCAGTCGACCTCATTGTCTCCGGGCACCCCCCGTGGCGCGGATGCAGGGTCTCGCCACGGATGACATGTCGATCTCCTGTGACCTGCGAGCTCATATCGCGCATCGATGAGTCTCCCGCGCCGCGCCGGTCTGTACGTGTGAGACCGACTCACGGAAGGCTGGCGCCATGCGGAAACTGATCTACGGCATGAACGTGACCCTGGACGGCTACATCGCCGCGCCCGGCGACGACATCGGCTGGAGCGTGCCGAGCGGCGAGCTGTTCCAGTTCTGGTCCGACCAGTTGGAGGCGACCGACCTGTCGCTGTACGGGTGCAAGCTGTGGCAGACGATGAGCTCCCACTGGCCGACCGCCGACCAGCGGCCCGACGCCACCCCGGCGGAGATCGAGTTCGCGCGCCGCTGGCGGGACATGTCGAAGGTGGTGTTCTCCTCGACGATCGACAAGGTCGACTGGAACACCCGCCTGGTCACCGGCGACGCGGTCGCCGAGATCACCCGGCTCAAGGCGGAGGGCGGCGGCCCGATGGCCGTCGGCGGTGCGACGCTCGCCGGGGCGGCCATGCGGGCCGGGCTGATCGACGAGTACGTGCTGGCCACCGCGCCGGTCCTGGTGGGCGGCGGCACGCCGTTCTTCACCGCGCTGGACAGCTGGGTGAACCTGAACCTGGTCGAGACGCGGACGCTTCCCTGCGGCGTGATCCTGACCAGGTACGAGACGAGGCGCTGAGCTCAGTCCACGGATGTAGGTTCCCATTTCACCGTCAGCTCTTGTGACCTGCGGCTTTGCGCACCGTTCCAGCATCGTGTCAGTGCCGGATTCCCATGGTGCGTGTCATTTTCCTCGGCTCACGGGCCCAGAGGCGTCTGCGCGCGGGCGCCAGCCGCATGTTGGTGAGCGCGGACGAAGGTGGAGTCGACCGAGATGTCCCAGTCGATCTCATCTGCCGCGTCGGCAGCGGCCTGGGCCTGCTGGAGCAGAAGCTCCCACGTTCCGTCCCCGGACGAAAAATCCCACGGGCTGTACAGGTCCTGCTTTGCCATGCTTATCGCCGGGTCCAGGGCTGGGCGCCGAATGATGTTCACGAAGACATCGGGGGCGTCGCTGTTGTCCCCAGACGTGTATGCGTACTCAACGATGAGGGAGAACGGTATGGAGCCATTAGAACTCCGCCGAGCAGTTGCGGCAGGACGGGCGACGGCTTCGGAGCTGGGCCTTCAGGTCGACGATGCCATCGTCATCCACAACTCGGACCGCGTCGCGCTGCACCTGGTCCCTTGCGATGTTCTCGCTCGGGTCGCGCCCTCAGGGCATCTGGCTGGTTCCGAGTTCGAAGTGGAGGTTGCTCACCGTCTCGCCGACGTCGACGCACCGGTGGCTGAGCTCGATCCTCGGGTCGAGCCCCGAGTCCATGTGCGTGATGCCTTCGCCATCTCGCTCTGGACCTACTACGAACCTGTGGGATCAGAGATCGCGCCGGCCGACTATGCAGACGTACTCATGCGGCACCATGTCGCCCTGCGCCAGATCGATCTGGACGCACCGCATTTCACCGATCGAGTCGCCGCGGCGCTGAGAGAGATGAACGACCGGGAACGATCCCCGGAGCTACCTGATTCTGACCGGGAACTCCTCAGCAACACACTCAGTGGGCTGAGCGCCACGATCAGCCGCGAGCAAACCGGCGACCAGCTGTTGCACGGCGAGCCGCATCCGGGCAACCTCCTCAACACGAGGAGAGGGCCGCTTTTCGTAGACCTCGCCACATGCTGCCGTGGGCCGATCGAGTTCGACCTCGCCCATGCCCCCGAAGAAGTGGGAGAGCACTATGCGGGGGCTGACCACGGCCTGATTCAGCGGTGCCGCGCCCTGAACTGGGCGATGTTCTCGGCCTGGCGCTGGCGCCGAGACGACCAAATGCCTGATCGTGGCCACTGGAGAGTGGAGGGACTCAACCGGGTTCGTGCTGCACTCGATCGCTGCGCACTGGGCTGAACTGGAGGCAAAGGGCAGGGTATTCCGGTGCGGTACCGGTAGATGATCCCTTCGACGACGCGACGGTGATCGGCGAACGGGCGCCCTGCCTTTCCCGTGTTCCGGGAAAGGCAGGGCGCCAGGCGAACCCACTGCTCGTCGGTCAGCGGGCGCATGCGCCCGCTCGTGGTCACCGAGGCTGGTAGGCGGTGGCCAGCACGGAGACGGTGACCTCATCAGGCAGGAGGTCGTCATCGTTGAGGTCTGCACGGCTCAGATGGCGTGCGCTCGGCGTCATCGCCACCAGATCCAGGGCATCCAGCCTGGTCAAGGTTGCGGCGTACTCGACTTGTTCGGTGACGGTGCCCTCGAAGAATGGGGCCAGCGCCCGGTGCAGGCGCTGTTCCTTGGCTGGGTCGATCGCGACCATCGCAGGCAGCCTGCCGCGTAGCTCGGCGAGGTGCCGCCCGGTGGGACGGACCACGATCAACCGGCCGGTCGGACGCAGCACGCGGTGGAACTCGGCCGGGTTGCGCGGGGCGAACACGTCCAGCACGACATCTGCCACCCCGTCGGCCAGGGGGAAGGGGCGGAAGACGTCCCAGGCCACCGCGGCGGCTCGGTCGTGGGCTCGGGCCGCCGAGCGCAGTGCGCGCACCGACGTGTCCAGCCCCAGACCACGGGCGCCTGGCAACTGGTCGAGTACGCCGGCCAGGTAGTAGCCGGTGCCGCACCCCACGTCCACAACCGTGGCCTTCTCGCGGAAGGCCTGTGCCCACCGGCGCGTCGACCGGGCGGACACCCGCAGTTCCGCTGCCTTGGCCTCATACCTGGCATGCAGCGGCAGGCCAGGAGCGTACTGAGGCCGTGGCTCGCCAGGCCGCGGGAGGTCCTCGCTGCCGGAGCGGTAGCCCGTCAGCATCTCCCGGACATGCTCGGCCCGCTCCAGGACTTCCTTCTTCTCCTCCTTGGTCAGCCGGTTCAGCACCACGGCCGCGACGTCCTCGTCATCGGCAGACGACGGCCCCGATCCGTCGTGGATCAACTCGGCGCGATCCGAAGTCAGCAACTCACGCAGCGACATCCGGGCCAGCCGGTCGCGTCCGTCCTTGAGGATGACCTCCATGCCCGTAGCCATGCTGGCGAACTCCACGACTTCGACCGTCTCGCCGTCCAGCCGGAAGTGCGTCCCGACGCCCAGTTTCGCCCCCGCCCCACTCATGCGGCCCTCCGCAGCACGTGCCCCGCGCTCAGCGGCCGGTCCAGCGCGGTCATCACATGCCCGGACCACAGCAGGTGCAGTACCGCCGACTTCACCAGCGGCCGGGGACGCTCGGGCAGCAGCCGGAAGGCATCGCCCAGCAACATCCCGTCCAGATCCACGGCCTGCAAGGCCGCCACCAGGTCAGGGTCGAAGAGCCAGGCGCGACGGTAGCCGGCCAGGAACCGGACGTTTTCCAACACGTGCGGATCCGACTCGCTCCACACCTCGTACCGCCACCCGCGCGACATAACCGCCTCCCGCGTCCAGGTGAACGTGAAGGCGACCTCCGGCTTCTGAAGCCGATGGCGCGGCTTGACGTCCACGACCAGCGGGCCGTCGTCCGTCAGCAGCAGATAGTCCGGGAGTGCTTGCGGACCTCGCCGTCCAGGTCGGCCTTGAGCAGGAAGGGCTGGGCGACGATGTGCCGCACCTCCTGAGCGAAGTCGGCGAACAGCAGCCTCCCCAGCTCCAGCCTCGACTCGTAGATCACGTGATCGCCCACGGTGGCCGACCAATACGTGCCGGAATAGTGCTGCTGCCCCTTGTACCAGCGGAACGTCCGCCACGGCCGGGCCTCTCGAAGCAGCCCGAGCGGCACCGATGGCCAGTGCAGGTCCTCCACCACGGCCTCGTCACCGCGCCGGACACTCAGTCGTACCGGCACGGCCACCGCTGTACCCATCGGACCACCTACCCCGCGTTTCCCGAAGCGGCCCATCAGCCGCCAAACGCTGGGGGCCTGCCCCGGCAAGACGTGATGACGACTACTGGGGAGGTCCTGTACACGAACTGGGGAACTGCTCGTTCACGGAGCATGATTTCCATCCCCGTGGCCTATTGGCCACGCAGTGGCCATCGCTGATGGAAAGTGGCCACGGAATCTGGAAACCTACAACGGACGGATCAGGTCTGCGCCATGTCCACGAACCGCGAGTAGTGGCCCTGGAACGCGACCGTGATCGTCGCCGTCGGGCCGTTACGGTGCTTGGCCACGATCAGGTCGGCCTCGCCCGCGCGCGGCGACTCCTTCTCGTAGGCGTCCTCGCGGTGCAGCAGGATCACCATGTCGGCGTCCTGCTCGATGGATCCGGACTCACGCAGGTCGGAGACCATCGGCTTCTTGTCGGTGCGCTGCTCGGGACCACGGTTGAGCTGTGAGAGCGCGATCACCGGGATCTCCAGCTCCTTGGCGAGCAGCTTGAGGTTACGGGACATGTCCGAGACCTCCTGCTGACGGCTCTCGGCGCGCTTGGAACCGCCGGACTGCATCAGCTGCAGGTAGTCGATGACGACGAGCCTGATGTCGTTGCGCTGCTTCAGCCGACGGCACTTGGCGCGGATCTCCATCATCGACAGGTTCGGGGAGTCGTCGATGAAGAGCGGGGCCGCGGAGACGTCCGGCATGCGGCGGGCCAGGCGGGTCCAGTCCTCGTCGGTCATCGTGCCGGAGCGCATGTGGTGCAGGGCGACGCGGGCCTCGGCGGAGAGCAGACGCATCGCGATCTCGTTGCGGCCCATCTCGAGGGAGAAGATGACGCTCGGCAGGTTGTGCTTGATCGACGCGGCCCGCGCGAAGTCCAGAGCGAGGGTGGACTTGCCCATGGCGGGACGGGCGGCGATGACGATCATCTGGCCCGGGTGCAGGCCGTTGGTGAGCGAGTCGAAGTCGGTGAAACCGGTGGGCACGCCGGTCATCTCGCCGCTGCGGGAGCCGATCGCCTCGATCTCGTCGAGCGCGCCCTCCATGATGTCGCCGAGCGGGAGGTAGTCCTCGCTGGTGCGCTGCTCGGTGACGGCGTAGATCTCGGCCTGGGCGCGGTTGACGATCTCGTCGACGTCGTCGTCGGCCGCGTATCCCATCTGGGTGATGCGGGTGCCCGCCTCGACCAGGCGGCGCAGCACGGCACGCTCGTGGACGATCTCCGCGTAGTACTCGGCGTTCGCCGCGGTCGGCACCGTCTGGACGAGGGTGTGCAGGTAGGAGGCGCCGCCGACCTTGTTGATCTCGCCGCGCTTGGTGAGTTCGGCGGCGATCGTGATCGGGTCGGCCGGCTCGCCCTTGGCATAGATGTCGAGGATCGCCTGGAAGATCGTCTCGTGGGCGGGCTTGTAGAAGTCGTGGCCCTTGAGGATTTCGACGACGTCCGCGATGGCGTCCTTGGACAGGAGCATGCCACCGAGGACGGACTGCTCGGCGTCGAGGTCCTGGGGCGGTACTCGCTCGAAGGAGGTACCGCCGCCGTCCCACACACCGTTGTCCCGGCCGCGGTCGTGCTGCTCGTCCCGGCCTCGTCCCCCATCGCCACGCCGACGGGAGGCGGGCAGACGATCACTGGGACCGCTGTCGGCCCACGGATCGTCCAAGGGCTCGGAAATGCTCACCGAGCCACCTCCTCCCGTCCGCGGAGCGGACCTCGCCGTGCCCCTCATTTCTACGGCACGGCACTGACAACTGAAGCGCCCAACTCCGGTTCAGAGACGTCGGTTTTGTGTCGGTATCACGGCCGACGAACGGAGCGGGCGCCGGACCACGGTAGGCCCGCGGGCACCGTCAGCCAATCTGGTTATCCACAGGGCATGTGGACGACGGCCCGGATGCTGTGGAGAACTCCGCGAAACCTGTGCACGAGCCGGTGGACAGGCCTGTGAACAAGGTCCCGACTCTCTCTTCACCGGGGCGCTGACCTGCATTTTTCCGATCCACCGGCTGTGCAGGACAAAAACTTTTCCGCTCGGGCCGAGATCGTCGCGAACGGTGCACGAAAGAGCACACGCCGAGATGACAAGTAAGGGATGCAAAGGCTTTGCGGTTCTTACCTGTGGACGATTAGATTGGTGCTCATGACACAGGCTCCCGCGCCCTCCCGCGCCACCCGGCGACTGCACGACCGAGAGATCGTGGCGCTGGCCGTGCCGGCCTTCGGCGCGCTGGTGGCCGAGCCGCTGTTCGTCCTGGCGGACAGCGCGATCGTGGGACACCTGGGGACCGCCCAGCTCGCCGGTCTCGGTGTCGCCTCGGCCCTGCTCACGACAGCGGTGAGCGTCTTCGTCTTCCTCGCCTACGCCACCACCGCGGCCGTCGCCCGACGCGTCGGTGCCGACGACCTCCCCGCCGCCATCCGCCAGGGCATGGACGGCATCTGGCTGGCGCTCCTCATCGGCGCCACGGTGATCGCCGTCGTCCTGCCCACTGCACCTGCCCTGGTGGACGTCTTCGGCGCCTCCGACACCGCGGCTCCCTACGCGACGACCTATCTGCGCATATCCGCCCTCGGCATCCCGGCCATGCTCGTCGTACTCGCCGCGACCGGTGTCCTGCGCGGCCTGCAGGACACGAAGACACCGCTGTACGTCGCCGTCGCGGGCTTCGTCGCCAACGCCGCTCTCAACGCGGGCCTCGTCTACGGCGCCGGACTGGGGATCGCGGGCTCCGCGTGGGGGACCGTCATCGCCCAGTGCGGGATGGCCGCGGTCTATCTCACGGTGGTCGTCCGCGGGGCCCGTGGCCACGGTGCCTCGCTGCGGCCCGACGCCGCGGGGATCAGGGCCTGCGCGCAGGCCGGCGCCCCGCTGCTGGTGCGCACACTGTCCCTGCGGGCGATCCTGATGATCGCCACCGCCGTGGCCGCCCGGCTCGGTGACGCCGAGATCGCGGCCCACCAGATCGTCCTGTCCCTGTGGAGCCTGCTGGCCTTCGCCCTCGACGCCATCGCCATAGCCGGGCAGGCCATCATCGGGCGCTACCTCGGAGCCGACGACACCCGAGGAGCGCGCCAGGCATGCCGCCGGATGGTGGAGTGGGGCATCGCGGTCGGAGTCGTCCTGGGCGTGCTGGTCGTGATCGCTCGACCGGTGTTCCTGCCCTTGTTCACCAGCGACTCCGTGGTGAAGGACACGGCTCTCCCCGCTCTGGTGATCGTCGCTCTCTCGCAGCCGGTCTGCGGTGTCGTCTTCGTGCTGGACGGCGTCCTGATGGGCGCCGGCGACGGTCCGTATCTGGCGTGGGCCATGCTGCTCACCCTGGCGGTCTTCACCCCGGCGGCGCTGCTCGTGCCGGCGATGGGCGGCGGGCTCACCGCTCTGTGGGCCGCCATGACGCTGATGATGACGGTGCGGATGCTGACCTTGTGGCTCCGCGCCCGGTCGGGCCGCTGGCTCGTGACCGGGGCGACGCGCTGAACGTTTCACGTGAAACGTGCCCACTCGTGGTCAGAACGGAGACGGCACGCGGAAGGGGCCGCACCCGGCGGGTGCGGCCCCTTCCCGGCTGTCCAGCCGGACGCGGCACTCAGGCCGCGACCACCTCGATGTTGACCTTGGCGGCAACCTCGGGGTGCAGACGCACGGACGTCTCGTGAGCGCCCAGGGTCTTGATCGGCGCACCGAGCTCGATGCGGCGCTTGTCGACCTCGGGGCCACCGGCAGCCTTGATCGCCGAGGCGATGTCGGCCGGGGTGACGGAACCGAAGAGACGACCGGCGTCGCCGGAGCGGACCGCCAGACGGACCTTCACGCCCTCGAGCTGGGCCTTGACCTGGTTGGCCTGCTCGATGGTCTGGATCTCGTGAATCTTGCGAGCACGACGGATCTGCTCGACGTCCTTCTCGCCGCCCTTGGTCCAGCGGATCGCGAGCTTCCGCGGAACCAGGTAGTTGCGAGCGTAACCGTCCTTGACGTCGACGACGTCGCCCGCGGCACCGAGGCCGGAGACCTCGTGGGTGAGGATGATCTTCATCAGTAGGTCACCCTTCCTTTAGCGCGCGGTGGACGTGTAGGGCAGCAGCGCCATCTCACGGCTGTTCTTGACGGCCGTGGCGACGTCACGCTGGTGCTGCGTGCAGTTGCCGGTCACGCGGCGGGCACGGATCTTGCCGCGGTCGGAAATGAACTTCCGCAGCATGTTCGTGTCCTTGTAGTCCACGTACGTGACCTTGTCCTTGCAGAAAGCGCAGACCTTCTTCTTCGGCTTGCGCACAGGCGGCTTCGCCATGGTGTTTCTCCTGTGTGATCAAGAAGTTTGGGTACGGCCCGCCCCTCGGCCCGAGGCCTAGAAGGGGGGCTCGTCCGAGTAGCCGCCACCGCCGCCGCCGCCGGAGTTTCCACCCCAGCCGCCGCCCTGGTTGCCACCGGCGGGAGCGCCGGTCGCCCACGGGTCGTCGGCGGGAGCTCCGCCGCCCTGCTGGCCGCCACCGGGGCCACCGCCCCAGCCGCCGCCACCCTGGCCGCCACCGCCACCGCCGCCGTAACCGCCCTGGCCACCGCGGCCGGTGGTCTTGGTGACCTTGGCCGTGGCGTTGCGCAGGCTGGCGCCGACCTCCTCGACGTCCAGCTCGTAGACCGTGCGCTTGACGCCCTCACGGTCCTCGTAGGACCGCTGCTTCAGCCGGCCCTGCACGATGACGCGCATGCCTCGCTGGAGCGACTCGGCGACGTTCTCCGCCGCCTGACGCCAGACGGAGCAGGTCAGGAAGAGGCTTTCGCCGTCCTTCCACTCGTTCGTCTGACGGTCGAAGGTGCGGGGAGTGGACGCGACACGGAACTTCGCGACCGCCGCACCGGAGGGGGTGAAGCGCAGCTCGGGGTCATCGACAAGATTGCCGACGACCGTGATGACGGTCTCGCCTGCCATGGGGGAACCTCTCGGCGGGTTTGCTGCTGGCTGCTGGGTGCTGCTACTCGAATCCCGGGATCAGCTGAGCGGAAGGGCTCAGTGGGTCTCGGGACGGAGGACCTTGGTCCGGAGGACCGACTCGTTCAGGTTCATCTGGCGGTCGAGCTCCTTGACGACCGCAGGCTCGGCCTGCAGGTCGATGACCGAGTAGATGCCCTCGGGCTTCTTCTTGATCTCGTACGCGAGACGACGACGGCCCCAGGTGTCGACCTTCTCCACCTTCCCGTTGCCCTCACGGACGACGGAGAGGAAGTTCTCGATCAGCGGGGAGACAGCGCGCTCCTCGAGATCGGGGTCGAGGATGACCATCACCTCGTAGTGACGCATGTGGAACCCACCTCCTTCGGACTCAGCGGCCACGGTCGTTCCGTGGCAGGAGGGTTGTGATGCGTACGCAACGGTATCGGCCGCCACTGACAATCGGGGCTCTTCGCGAGAGACCCTGCCGTGACATGGGCAGACACCGTGCAGACGGTACAGAGTACCCGCAGGGCGCTTCCGGTTGAAATCCGGCCTCCAGGACCGTCACTCTGTACGCATCGGGTGTGTATGGCGCTACGGTGCGCCGTCTTCCGCAGGAGGTGCCCACATGGCACAGGCAATGCGACCCAACACCGTCGGAGGCCTTTTCGCCACGGACGGCAAGCCCCATCCGCTCCAGGACACTCTGCTCGCGGTGACCGCGGTGCTCGGAGTGATCGCGTTCGTCACGGGCTTCTTCGAAGGTCTGCACCTGCTCAGCTCGTGGACCGGCCTGGTCGGCATCTTCACGGGCGCGTACGGGCAGTGGGCCTCGGTGACGACCCGCCAGCGCTTCGGTCTCATCCTGGGCCTCGGCGCCTCGGCCGTCGGGTTCTTCCTCGGCATGGCGCACGGCGGCCTCTTCGGCGGGGTCGTCGGCTGACACCGCGGACACCGTCCACAGAACACCGCACAACACCCTGCGGGCCGCTCCGGCGGCCCGCAGGCCCGGCGCGGCTTCCGCATGCCCAGTCGGGGTGCTCGTAAGGCGCAGTAGGCTTCGCGCGAGAGCCGGAGCCCCTGTACCCATGGGGACACACCAGCCCGAGGAGCGCCCCGAATGAGCCTGACCCTGAGGACGATCAGTCGCGAGCAGCATCTGGCGTACATCCAGAGCCTGCCGTCGGCGAGCCACATGCAGGTTCCGGCCTGGGCTGACGTCAAGGCGGAGTGGCGCTCGGAGAATCTCGGCTGGTTCGACGGGAAGACCGGCGAGCTGGTCGGCGTGGGCCTCGTGCTGTACCGGCAGCTGCCGAAGATCAAGCGCTACCTCGCCTATCTGCCCGAGGGCCCGGTCATCAACTGGTTCGCGCCGAATCTCACCGACTGGCTGGAACCGATGCTCGCGCACCTCAAGCAGCAGGGCGCGTTCTCGGTGAAGATGGGCCCGCCGGTGATCATCCGGCGCTGGGAGGCCAACTCCATCAAGGCCGGCATCCAGGACCCGGACGTGAAGCGTCTGCGCGACATCGAGGCAGACTTCATCGAGCCGCGCGCCTTCGAGGTCGCCGACAAGCTGCGCCGGATGGGCTGGCAGCAGGGCGAGGACGGCGGCGCCGGTTTCGGCGACGTCCAGCCCCGCTACGTCTACCAGGTGCCGCTGGCGAACCGCTCCCTGGAAGAGGTGCACAAGAACTTCAACCAGCTGTGGCGCCGCAACATCAAGAAGGCCGAGAAGGCCGGCGTCGAGGTC
The DNA here is from genome assembly GCF_055569945.1 of Streptomyces sp. NPDC031340. Classification (NCBI taxonomy): domain Bacteria; kingdom Bacillati; phylum Actinomycetota; class Actinomycetes; order Kitasatosporales; family Streptomycetaceae; genus Streptomyces; species Streptomyces sp. NPDC031340. The sequence goes on along the minus strand of NZ_JBVIIE010000078.1, from coordinate 13,744 downwards.
GTCCAGGGCGGTTACCAGGACCTGGAGGAGTGGCAGCGGCTGTACGAGATCACGGCCGTGCGCGACCACTTCCGGCCCCGCCCGCTGTCGTACTTCCAGCGCATGTGGACGGCCCTCAACACCGAGGACCCCAACCGCATGCGGCTGTACTTCGCCCGGCACAACGGGGTGAACCTGTCAGCCGCGACGATGCTGATCGTCGGCGGGCACGTCTGGTACTCCTACGGCGCCTCCGACAACATCGGCCGTGAGGTCCGGCCCTCGAACGCGATGCAGTGGCGGATGCTGCGCGACGCCTACGCGCTGGGCGCGACCGTCTACGACCTGCGGGGCATCTCCGACTCGCTGGACGAGTCCGACCACCTCTTCGGCCTGATCCAGTTCAAGGTGGGCACGGGCGGGCAGGCCGCCGAGTACCTCGGCGAGTGGGACTTCCCGCTGAACAAGCTGCTCCACAAGGCGCTCGACATCTACATGTCGCGCCGCTGACGTCACGTTCAGTGATTCCATACCTCTGACACACCGCAGCCACGAGAAAGGTTCCAGGTCCGGCCATGGCGCTCACGCTCTACGTCGACACCGCGCGCTGGCGGGCGCACCACAAGCACGTGCAGGAGCAGTTCCCGGGTCTCGTTCCGGTCTGCAAGGGCAACGGCTACGGCTTCGGGCACGAGCGGCTGGCGGAGGAGGCCACCCGGCTCGGCGCCGACGTCCTCGCCGTCGGTACGACGTACGAGGCCGCGCGCATCAAGGACTTCTTCAGCGGTGACCTGCTGGTGCTGACGCCGTACCGGCGCGGCGAGGAGCCCGTCCCGCTGCCCGACCGGGTGGTGCGCTCGGTGTCGTCCGTCGACGGCGTGTACGGCCTCGTGGGGGCCCGCGTGGTCATCGAGGTGATGTCCTCGATGAAGCGCCACGGTGTGAGCGAGCAGGACCTGCCGCAGCTGCACTCCGCCATAGAGAACGTCCGCCTCGAGGGCTTCGCCATCCACCTGCCGCTGGACCGGACCGACGGCTCGGACGCCGTCGAGGAGGTCATCGGCTGGATGGACCGTCTGCGGGCGGCCCGGCTGCCGCTGCACACGATGTTCGTCAGCCACCTCAAGGCGGAGGAACTGGCGCGGCTGCAGCAGCAGTTCCCGCAGACCCGCTTCCGCGCCCGGATCGGCACCCGGCTGTGGCTGGGCGACCACGAGGCGACCGAGTACCGCGGAGCGGTCCTGGACGTCACCCGTGTCACCAAGGGCGACCGCTTCGGCTACCGGCAGCAGAAGACGGCCTCGGACGGCTTCCTGGTGGTCGTGGCGGGCGGTACGTCGCACGGGGTGGGCCTGGAGGCCCCCAAGGCGCTGCATGGCGTCATGCCGCGTGCCAAGGGCGTCGCCCGGGCCGGCCTGGCGACGGTCAACCGGAACCTTTCCCCCTTCGTCTGGGGCGGCAAGCAGCGCTGGTTCGCCGAGCCGCCGCACATGCAGGTCTCCATCCTGTTCGTGCCTGCGGACGCGCCCGAGCCGAAGGTGGGTGACGAACTGGTGGCCCATCTGCGGCACACCACCACGCAGTACGACCGGCTGGTGGACGTCTGAGCGCCACGCCGCCCGCACGGCGAAGGCCGGACCCGGAGCTCCTCCGGGTCCGGCCTTCGCCGTGGTCCGCCTTGTCTGCGGCCCGTTCGCTCAGAGCCCGCCGTCCGTCGGGGACGCAGCCTCTCGCGAGCCCCATTCCACCTGCGGACCCTCGAAAGATGTGACGTGCTCGCGGCGCGCACGGGCCGCGGTGCCGAGGACGAAGACGTCCTCCGCCCCGTCGAGCACACCCCCCGAGGGGTCGTCGTCACCCGAGCGGCGCACCGGGTCCCGTTCGGGCATGAGGATGTCGCGGACCACCACGACGCACAGGTACAGGGTGCCCAGCAGGTGGACGGCGATGGCCCAGTGGTAGCCCTCCTGGGGCAGGCCCTTGTGGGCATCGCCGCTGGTCGTGTAGGCGAGGTACATCCAGATGCCCAGGTAGTACACGACCTCGCAGGCCTGCCAGATCAGGAAGTCCCGCCATTTCGGCCGCGCCAGCACGGCGAGCGGCACCAGCCACAGGACGTACTGCGGGGAGTAGACCTTGTTGGTGAGGATGAACGCCGCGACGATCAGGAACGCGAGCTGGGCGAAGCGCGGCCGGCGGGGAGCGGTCATGGTGAGCACCGCGATGCCCACGCCGCACAGCAGCACCAGCGCCGTCGCCAGGTTGTTGACCGTGTCGGTGGTCAGCGGGTCGGTCGAGTTCTGGGCCATGATCAGCCAGAAGGACCCGAAGTCCACGCCCCGGTCATGGCTGAACCGGTAGAACTGCACCCAGCCGTCCCAGGCGAACAGCATCACGGGCAGGTTCACCACGAGCCAGGAGACGACCGCCCCGCCCAGGCCCCGGCCGAACTCCCGCCACCTGCCCGCCCGCCAGGACAGCAGGAACAGCGGCCACAGCAGGAACACCGGGTACAGCTTGGCGGCCGTGGCGAGCCCCAGGAGGATGCCGAAGGCCAGGGAGCGGCCCCGCGACCACATGAGCATCGCCGCGGCCGTCAGGGCGACCGCCAGCAGGTCCCAGTTGATGGTGGCGGTCAGCGCGAAGGCGGGCGCCAGGGCGAGCAGCAGACCGTCCCACGGCCGCCGGGCGTGCGTACGGGTCACGCAGACGGCGATGACGGCCGCGCAGGCCATCAGCATCCCGGCGTTGACCATCCAGTACCACTGCTCCTGGTCCTGGATGCTGCCGCTGCCCGGCGTGAGCCACGCGGCGACCTCCATGAACACACCCGTCAGCACGGGATACTCGAGGTACTGCATGTCGCCCGGAAGCTTGTCGAAGTACGGCACCAGCCCGTCGGCGAAGCCCCGCCCCTGGTACAGGTGCGGGATGTCGGAGTAGCAGGCCTTCGTGTACTGGGAGCTGGCGCCGTAGAACCAGGCGCCGTTGTAGCAGGGCGCCTTCTGGATCAGGCCGAGGGCGAACATGCCGATCGCGACCAGCGCGACGACCCGGACGGGAGTCCACCAGGACGTCCCGAGCAGGGCGCGCCGCCCGAGGGGGCCGCCGATCAGCTCGCTGCCGGAGCGGGCGACCTCGTCCTCCCTGGTAGGCAGCACCGGGTCCGGCTCGTGCGCGCTCGCTTGCGTCGATTCTGCACTGGGCATGCCGCACATCCTGCCGTACATGCCTGGGAATACGCCGAGGGCCGCCGCACCTGTTCAGGTGCGGCGGCCCCCTTTTGCGTTTCACGTGAAACATGTACTCGTTTCACGTGAAACATCCGTGCTGGGCGTTTTGGCGGCGGCCCGGTCCGTCAACCGAAGATGCCGCCGTTGCCGTTGCCTCTGGTGTTGCCGGTCCCGGAGGTGTCCGTGGGTGTCGGCGACGAGGTCACGCCTCCGTCCGTGCCACCGGTGTTCGTCCCGCCGGTGTCGTTGCACTGCCAGCCGAACTTGCAGGAGTCGCTCGGCGACGGTGTCGGGCTCGGCAGCGTCTCGCTCGGCGTCGGACTCGGCGTCGGGCTGGCCTCCGGCGTGTCGCTGACCGTCGGAGTGGGCGTCGGGCTCGGGACGTCGTTGACCACCTCGCCGATGTCCTCGGGCGTCGGGAAGTCCTTCGCCGGCGTGCCCTTCAGCGCCTCCGCCATGTAGTCGTGCCAGATCTCGGCCGGGAACGAGGCGCCGTGGATCTTCTCCTGGCCACCGGTTCCGTACATCTCCTCGAAGGTGCGGTTCTTCTTGCTCTCGTCGTCGTCGTACCGGAACATCGTGATCGACGTCGACAGCTGCGGGGTGTAGCCCACGAACCAGGCCGACTTGTTGCCGTCGGTGGTACCGGTCTTGCCGGCCACCTCGCGGCCGGGCAGCTGGGCGTTGGTACCCGTGCCCTCCTCGACCACGGTCTTCAGCACGTCCGTGACGTTGTCGGCGACAGCCGCGGTGAACGCCTGCTTGCTCTGCACCTTGTGGCTGTAGATCGTGCCTTCCTTGCTGGTGACCCTCTGCACGGAGAACGGGTCACGCTGCTCGCCGCTGGCCGCGAAGGTGGCGTACGCCCCCGCCATCCGGATCGCGCTCGGGTCGGAGATACCGATGGAGAACGACGGGAAGCTGGTGCCGGTCAGGCTGTCCGCCTTGATGCCGGCGTCGACGGCCGCCTCCTTCACCTTGTCCAGCCCGACGTCCATGCCGAGCTGCACGAAGGCGGAGTTCACCGATTCCCGCATCGCCTCACGAAGGTCGATCCGGTAGTCGGGCGGGCTGCCGAGCGACTGGTTGCCGTCATTGGTCTGCAGCCACTCCTCGCCCTTCTCGTTCTTCCAGACCGTCCCGTCGTAGTCCTTGATCTTCAGCTTGTTCTTGCCGCTGTACAGACTCTTGGGGGAGACCTGGGTGCGCTCGTCCTGCGCCTGTTCGGTCCCGAGGTCGGGGTCCCGCACACCCCACTTCATGGCTGCGGCGAGCACGAACGGCTTGAAGGTCGAACCGACCTGGGCACCGGTGACGTCGGCGTTGTCGGTGAAGTGCTTGGTCGCGTCCTCACCGCCGTAGATGGCCTTGATCGCCCCGGTCGCCGGGTCCACGGATGCCCCGCCGAACTGGACGTGGGTGTCCGTCTTCGGGCGCAGCTTGGGCTTGATGTTGGCCTTCCGGACGTTCTCCACCGCGGTCTCGAGCGCCTTGACCTTCTTCTTGTCGAAGGTCGTGTAGACCGAGTAGCCGCCCTGCTGCAGGTCGTCGGCGGTGATGTCGGTGTTGTTGATGATGTACGCCTTGGCCAGGTCGACGAGGTAGCCGACCTGGCCGCTGAGCGCGGTGTTCGACCGCGGGTTCTGCACCTTGGGGAGCTTGGTGTACTTCGCCCGCTTCGAGGGGTCCAGGTGGCCGTACTCGACCATCTTGTCGAGCGTGTCCTGCATCTGGAGCAGGGCACGCCTCCTGTTGGCCTGAGGCGTGGCGGCCGGGTCGATGGACGTCGCCCCCGCCGGGTCGTAATAGGTGGCGCCCTTCAGCATCGCCGACAGGAAGGCGCATTCGCCCTCGTTGAGGTCGACGGCGTCCTTGTTGAAGTACGCCCGAGCGGCGGCCTGGATCCCGTAGGCGTTGCGCCCGTAGTACGCGGAGTTCAGGTAGCCGGCCATGATGGCATCCTTCTTCATCTCGGCGCCCACCTTGATCGAGACGAAGATCTCCTTGAACTTCCGGGAGAGCGTCTGCGACTGGTCGTTCAGCATCGCGTTCTTCACGTACTGCTGAGTGATGGTGGAGCCGCCCTGCGTCTGACCACCCCTGGCCATGTTGAACACGGCGCGGGCGATGCCCTTGGGGTCGATGCCGCTGTCGGTGTAGAAGGTCTTGTTCTCCTGGGAGATGACGGCGTACCGCATCGCCTCGGGAATCTGCGAGAGGTTGACGATCTGGCGGTTGGTCTCGCCACCCGTAGCGACCATCTCGGAGCCGTCGGCCCAGTAGTAGACGTTGTTCTGTGCCGTGGCCGTCTTGGCGACGTCGGGGATGCCCACGAGGGCGTATCCCACGCCCGCGACCGCCACCATGCCGCCGAAGAACCCGATGAAGAGGCCGGTCACCAGCTTCCAGGACGGCATCCAGCGCGCCGCGCCGTACTTGCCCGCGCGCGGATAGTCGATCAAACGCTTCTTGTCGGGGACGGCGGCGCGCCCGCGGCCCCGTCCCGGCGGTCCGCTCGGGCCGCCGGGTCCCCCGCGCCGGCCCGCGCGGCCGGGTTCGGGCGCTCTGCGGCGGCCGCCCGCGCTTCTCTGTGCCGCGCGCCGGGCCTCGGCGCGGCCTCCGTACGTCCGCTCCTCGCCTCCCGCCCCGTAGGGATCCGACCCGTACGCGTCGGAAGGAGACTCGGTGGCGCCTCGCGGTGCCGCACGGCGGCCGGAGGACGAGCCGGACTGGCCACGCCGGGCCGCGGCACGTCCGCCTCCCTGCGGCTGCGGCGGTTTGCGACGGTGCTCGCTCATCGAACGACTACTCCTCGGGCAGGCGCACCTTTGCGCGCCTGTCAACGGCGGCTGGTTTCCGGTCCCCCCGAAGTACGGATGTGGTCGCTCGCGCATTCACCCGTACTGCACCGAGGACCATGACGCTCCCTCGCGTCACTCGGTTCCCGGTGGTGTGCATGGCGCACAGACTACGCACCGCCAAAACCCACCGAGCACAGAAGTTCACCTCAAAACAGGCAACTTGCCCCAGATGAATAAGTCGTGTGACCCCGTTCACCGTTTCCCCACTTGTCGCATCCGGGCGGCCGTTCTATCGTCTTGATGTATCGAGTCGATACATCAGCGCGAGATAAGGACGAGGGGGCGAGAGGATGAGCCGACGTTCCGGCATCCTTGAGTTCGCCGTGCTCGGCCTGCTCCGCGAATCCCCGATGCACGGCTATGAGCTGCGCAAACGGCTCAATACGTCACTGGGAGTGTTCCGGGCGTTCAGCTACGGGACGCTGTACCCCTGCCTCAAGACGCTGGTCGCGAACGGCTGGTTGATCGAGGAGCCGGGGACCACCACCGAGGACGCCCTCGCCGCTCCGCTCGCGGGACGTCGCGCCAAGATCGTCTACCGGTTGACGGCGGAAGGTAAGGAGCACTTCGAGGAACTGCTCTCGCAGACCGGCCCCGACGCCTACGAGGACGAGCACTTCGCCGCGCGTTTCGCCTTCTTCGGGCAGACGTCGCGCGACGTACGCATGCGCGTGCTCGAGGGCCGCCGCAGCCGGCTGGAGGAGCGGCTGGAGAAGATGCGCGCCTCTCTGACGCGCACCCGGGAGCGCCTCGACGACTACACACTCGAGCTCCAGCGCCACGGGATGGAGTCCGTGGAGCGCGAAGTGCGCTGGCTGAACGAGCTCATCGAGAGCGAGCGGGCCGGGCGGGACCTCAGAGGTTCCGCGTCCGGGGGACCCGCTCAGCAGGACACATCTGGAGCGCCGGACGGCCTGCCCCGTCCCGGGGACACCCCCGGGACGGATACGCCCGGCGACACCGCCACGTGACGGTCCACTCAGGACCTCACTCGTACACACAGGGAGCAACCGGAATGGGTTCGGTTCGCGTAGCCATCGTCGGTGTGGGCAACTGCGCCGCGTCGCTGGTGCAGGGAGTCGAGTACTACAAGGACGCCGACCCGGCGGCCAAGGTCCCCGGCCTGATGCACGTGCAGTTCGGTGACTACCACGTCCGCGACGTCGAGTTCGTCGCCGCGTTCGACGTCGACGCGAAGAAGGTCGGCCTCGACCTCGCGGACGCGATCGGCGCGTCGGAGAACAACACCATCAAGATCTGCGACGTGCCGCACACCGGCGTCACGGTCCAGCGCGGCCACACCCTCGACGGCCTCGGCAAGTACTACCGCCTCACCATCGAGGAGTCGGACGCCGAGCCGGTCGACGTCGTCCAGATCCTCAAGGACAAGCAGGTCGACGTTCTGGTCTGCTACCTGCCCGTGGGCTCCGAGGACGCAGCGAAGTTCTACGCCCAGTGCGCCATCGACGCCAAGGTCGCCTTCGTCAACGCCCTTCCGGTCTTCATCGCCGGCACCAAGGAATGGGCGGACAAGTTCACCGAGGCGGGCGTGCCGATCGTCGGCGACGACATCAAGTCCCAGGTCGGCGCCACCATCACGCACCGCGTCATGGCGAAGCTGTTCGAGGACCGCGGTGTGATCCTGGACCGCACGATGCAGCTGAACGTCGGCGGCAACATGGACTTCAAGAACATGCTCGAGCGCGAGCGCCTGGAGTCCAAGAAGATCTCCAAGACGCAGGCCGTCACCTCCCAGATCCCCGACCGGGACCTCGGTGAGAAGAACGTCCACATCGGTCCGTCCGACTACGTCGCCTGGCTCGACGACCGCAAGTGGGCGTACGTCCGCCTCGAGGGCCGTGCCTTCGGTGACGTCCCGCTGAACCTCGAGTACAAGCTCGAGGTGTGGGACTCCCCGAACTCCGCGGGTGTCATCATCGACGCCCTGCGCGCCGCGAAGATCGCCAAGGACCGCGGCATCGGCGGCCCGATCCTGTCCGCGTCCTCGTACTTCATGAAGTCCCCGCCGGTCCAGTACTTCGACGACGAGGCCCGCGAGAACGTCGAGAAGTTCATCCGCGGCGAGGTCGACCGCTAAGCACGCACCGAGACCGCTCCTGCCAGGGCCTGAGGGTCCCCGGGTCCTAGGACCCGGGGACCCTCCGTGTGTGAGGCTGTGTCCATGGCCGTCGTCCGTGACCTGCGCACCCTGCTGCGCTTCAGGAACTTCCGGCGCCTGCTCGCCGTGCGACTGCTGTCGCAGGGCGCCGACGGCGTCTACCAGGTCGCGCTCGCCGCCTATGTGGTCTTCTCGCCGGAGAGACAGACCTCGGCCGCCGCGATCGCCTACGCGATGGCGGTCCTGCTGCTCCCCTACTCTCTGGTGGGCCCCTTCGCCGGCGTCCTGCTGGACCGCTGGCGCCGCCGGCAGGTCTTCCTCCACGGCAACCTGATCCGCGCGGTGATGGCGTCGGCGACCGCCCTGCTGATGGTCGGCCACGCCCCGGACTGGCTGTTCTACGTCTCCGCCCTGTGCGTCACCGGCGTCAACCGGTTCATCCTGGCGGGCCTGTCCGCCGCACTGCCACGCGTCGTCGACGAAGAGCGCCTGGTAGTGGCCAACTCCCTCTCCCCGACCGCCGGTACGCTCGCCGCGACCGCAGGCGGCGGACTCGCCTTCCTGGTACGGCTGGCAGTCGCGGACAGCGACGCCGCCGTGGTGCTGCTGGGGGCCTCCCTGTACCTGTGCGCGGCCCTCGCGTCGCTGCGCATCGCACCGGACGAGCTCGGACCGGAGAAGGAGCTGGTGCGGCCCCGGCTGCTGACCGCGCTCAGCGGCAGCGCCCGCGATCTGGTGGCGGGTGTGCGTCACCTCGCCGCCCCGCCGCGCCGGGACGCCGCCTGGGCGCTGATGGCCATGACGCTCATGCGCTTCTGCTACGGCGCCCTGCTGGTCATGCTGCTGATGCTGTGCCGGTACGCCTTCACCTCCACCACCGAAAGCGGACTCGCCCTGCTGGGGCTGGCGTTGGGGGTGTCCGGCGCCGGCTTCTTCGCTGCGGCCGTCGTGACGCCGTGGGCCGCGGGACGCCTCGGGCCGGGCAGGCTGATCGTCAGGTGCGCCGCGGCCGCCGCGGTGCTGGAGCCCGCCCTCGGCCTCCCGTTCGCCAGAACTCCCATGCTGGCCGCGGCGTTCGTCCTGGGGCTGACGACTCAGAGCGCGAAGATCGCCACGGACACGATCGTGCAGTCCTCGGTCGACGACGCCTTCCGGGGCCGCGTCTTCTCTGTCTACGACGTGCTGTTCAACGTGGCCTTCGTCGGCGCGGCGGGAACAGCCGCCGTGGTTCTGCCGCCTGACGGCCGCTCGGCTTTCCTGGTCGTCATGGTCGCCGTGACGTACGGATCGGTTGCTGTCGCTATGGCCCGCTATGAGCGCCGGTAAGTGTCACATCAAAGCCACAGAGTTCTTCTCGGCCACGGCATTGTCAGTGGGGGCCGGTAGCTTACGTGGGTCTTACTCGCGTCTTACGCGTCACGTACCCATGCTTTAGGGGGACCCCCAAGTGACTACTCCGCCTCAGGGCCAGAACCCGTTCGCACAGGGCCAGCAACCCTACGGCCAGCCCCAGGGCCAGGCCCCGTACCCGCCCCAAGGCGGTTACCCGCAGCAGCCGGGCCAGCCCGGGTTCCCCCAGCCCGGCGCCGCGCCCTACGCCCCCGTGCCGCCGCAGCCCAGCCGCAAGATCGGCTTCAAGACGATCAAGAACATCGTCATCGTCGTCGCCGTCCTCGGGGCGGTCATCGGCGGTTACATAGCCAGCCGCGACGACGCCAACACGGCCGCCGTCGGCGACTGCATGCACCGTGGCAGCACCAACGACAACAACCCGGACCTCGAGGTCGTCGAGTGCAGCTCGGCGAAGGCCCAGTACGTCGTGCTCGCCAAGATCGAGGGCACGTACTCCGCGCTCACGGCCGAGAGCAAGTGCACCGAGAAGGCCAAGGACTTCCAGTACTCGTACACCGAGTCCGGCGACGGCACCGACTTCCTGCTCTGCCTGAAGGACTACAAGAAGTAACCCGGACACAGAGAGGGGCGGTGTTTCACGTGAAACACCGCCCCTTTGGCGTTCGAGCGTCATGTTTCACGTGAAACACGCCCCGGCGCTCACCTCAGCCCTGTTCGGCCCACCACTCCTTGAGGGCCGCCACCGCAGCGTCGTTGCCCATCGGGCCGTTCTCCAGGCGGAGCTCCAGTAGGTGTTTGTAGGCACGGCCGACAGCGGGGCCGGGGCCCACGCCCAGGATCTGCATGATCTGGTTCCCGTCGAGGTCCGGGCGGATCGCGTCGAGCTCCTCCTGCTCCTGAAGCTGGGCGATGCGCTCCTCCAGGCCGTCGTAGGCACGGGAGAGCGTTGCGGCCTTCCGCTTGTTGCGCGTCGTGCAGTCCGAGCGGGTCAGCTTGTGGAGACGGCCGAGGAGCGGGCCGGCGTCACGGACGTAACGGCGGACCGCGGAGTCGGTCCACTCGCCCGTGCCGTATCCGTGGAAGCGCAGGTGGAGTTCGACCAGCCGCGAGACGTCCTTGACCAGCTCGTTGGAGTACTTGAGGGCCGTCATCCGCTTCTTGGTCATCTTGGCGCCGACCACCTCGTGGTGGTGGAAGGAGACCCGGCCGTCCTTCTCGAAGCGGCGCGTGCGGGGCTTGCCGATGTCGTGCAGGAGGGCGGCCAGGCGGAGTGCCAGGTCGGGGCCGTTCTGCTCCAGCGCGATCGCCTGCTCCAGGACGATCAGGGTGTGCTCGTAGACGTCCTTGTGGCGGTGGTGCTCGTCGCTCTCCAGACGCAGCGCCGGCAGCTCAGGCAGCACATGGTCGGCGAGGCCGGTGTCCACCAGGAGCGTCAGACCCTTGCGCGGTTGGGTCGACAGGATCAGCTTGTTCAGCTCGTCCCGCACCCGCTCGGCCGAGACGATCTCGATGCGGCCGGACATCTCCTTCATGGCCGCCACCACCTCGGGAGCCACCTCGAAGTCGAGCTGCGCGGCGAAGCGCGCGGCCCGCATCATGCGCAGCGGGTCGTCCGAGAAGGACGCCTCGGGCGTGCCCGGGGTGCGCAGCACCCGCGCGGCAAGGTCGTCGCGCCCGCCGTACGGGTCGATGAAGCGCCGCTCCGGCAGCGCCAGGGCCATCGCGTTCACGGTGAAGTCGCGCCGGACGAGGTCCTCGTCGATGGAGTCGCCGTACGACACCTCGGGCTTGCGCGAGGTGCGGTCGTAGGCCTCCGACCGGTAGGTCGTCACCTCGATCTGGTAGCCGTCCTTCTGGGCCCCCACGGTCCCGAAGGCGATACCGACCTCCCACACGGCATCCGCCCACGGCCGGACGATCTTCAGGACGTCTTCGGGCCGGGCGTCGGTCGTGAAATCCAGGTCGTTGCCGAGCCGGCCCAACAGCGCGTCCCTGACCGAACCGCCGACCAGGGCGAGCGAGAACCCGGCGTCCTGGAAGCGGCGGGCGAGGTCGTCGGCGACAGGGGCGACCCGCAGTGGTTCGCTCATCGCGGGCAGCTCCTGGTTCACGGCGCTGGCAGAGTCTTCGTTGGCGTTCGGCACAACAGAAGAGGGTACGTGGCCCGGGCGACCGCGAGCGCCCCTATTCGGCACACATGGACATTCCTACTGACACCAATACAAGAAGTCCCATCTAGTCGCTAATGCCGATCTCACCACTCTTGTCCGTATATACATGGCGGCCGGCTCCCAGCTCGCCGATCTTGTGGAGTGGTCCGTGGCACTTCCCCTCAGCGGGCATCGTTACCATGCGTGGACGCACATTCCGACGACCACTGACGACGACGAGGGACGGGCGAGCGCGTGGCCGAGGCGGCAGACTTCCAGGGGATGAGTTCCTCACCTGCCCGCCGGTGGCTGTGGCGCACCGGCTCCCTCCTCGCCGGGGCGCCACTTCTCACCGGCTTCCTGCAGCTGCCTTCGCCCACCTCGGCACACGCCACCGGGCCGGCCTCGGCGGTGCAGGCCTCCGGCTCCGGCGCGGTGGCCGTCGCCCTCGACTCGCTCAGCCCCAGCCTTCCCCAGGACGGGGACACGCTGACCGTGACCGGCACCGTCACCAACAACGGCAAGCAGGCCGTCACCGGCGCCCATGTGGGCCTGCGCGTGGGCCCGCAGCTCCGCACCCGCTCGGCCATCGAGAACACCGCCCAGAACAGCGACGAAGTCCAGGTACCGGCCCGTCAGGAGGTCGGCGACAAGTACGTGGAGAAGTTCGCCAAGCTCGCTCCCGGTGTCGCCGAGCACTTCAGCATCTCCGTACCGGTGGACAAACTGAACCTGGGCTCCGACGGCGTCTACGAGTTCACGGTCTCACTGTCCGGGCGGACCTCCGCACAGCCGTGGGAGCAGATCCTCGGCGTCCGGCGGACCTTCCTGCCCTGGAAGCCGGACGAGGCCGCCGCCAAGACCAGGACGACGTTCCTGTGGCCGCTCGTGTCCACCGTCCACATGACGGCGGAGACGGGGTCGAACGAACAGCAGACGCCGGTCTTCCTCAACGACGATCTCGCCGAGGAGATCTCGCCCGGAGGCCGCCTCGACGAGATGCTGTCGCTGGGCGCCGGCCTGGACGTCACCTGGGTGGTCGACCCTGACCTGCTGGCCTCCGTCGACGCGATGACCCGCAGCTACAAGATCCAGACCGACAGCGGTACCCCCAGGGCCGGCACCCACCAGGCGGTCGCCAAGCAGTGGCTCGCCGCTCTGCAGAAGGCGGTGGCCGGCAAGGAGGTCGTCGCGCTGCCCTTCGGGGATCCCGACCTGGCCTCTCTCGCGCACAACGGCACGAGCGTCACCGGTTCGCTCAGCCACCTCAAGGAGGCGACCGACGTCGTCGCCAACACCGTGGAGCCGATCCTCCACGTGAAGCCGAACACGGACTTCGCGTGGCCCGTGGACGGCGCGGTCGACCCGTCGATCGTCAAGGTTGCCACCTCCGCCGGCGCCGACAAGATCATCGCTCGTAGCGACAGCCTCCAGGAGACCGGCGGCCTGCCCTACACGCCGTCCGCGGCCCGCCCCATCGGGGGCGGCACCACCGCGGTGGTCGCCGACGCCCGGCTGTCCACGGCGTTCCAGGGCGACCTGACGAGGGCCTCCGGCACCACGCTGGCCACACAGCGGTTCCTCGCCCTGAGCCTGGCCCTGAACGCCCAGTCGAACAAGACGCGCAGCGTCGTCGTCGCCCCGCAGCGCATGCCGACCGTGCGTCAGGCCCACGCGATGGCCGAGGCGCTGAGCGCGCTCCAGAGCGGCACCTGGTCGGAGTCCCAGGAACTCGCCGCGGCCGCCGCCGCCAAGCCGGATCCGGGCGCCACGACGAGAATTCCCTCCAGGTCCGACTACCCCTCGGCGCTGCGCCGGCAGGAGCTGCGGCGGTCCGCGTTCGAGCAGACCGCGACCACGCAGGACAAGCTCGACAACTTCAAGGTGATCCTCACCGACCAGTCCCGGGTGGTCACCCCCTTCGGGCGGGCGATGAACCGGGAGATGTCCACGTCGTGGGGGGGGGGGGGGGGGGGGGGGGGGGGGGGGGGGGGGGGGGGGGGGGGGGGGGGGGGGGGGGGGGGGGGGGGGGGGGGGGGGGGGGGGGGG
>NZ_JBVIIE010000077.1:0-40159 GCF_055569945.1 Streptomyces sp. NPDC031340 | reverse complement strand
GCGACGCACCACCACCCCCATAACGGAAGGGGGCTGAACCAACGGCGGAGCAGAGGCCCGAACAAAACACCGACCCCCCCCCCCCCCCCCCCCGGGGGGGGGGGGGGGCCCCCCCCCCCCCCCACCAGGCGTTTCCCCGCACGTTTCCCCACGCGTTTCCCGTGACCCCGGCGACCCCTCGCGTGTGGGCCTCAGCACACTCCCCCGCCGCAGGTCAGCGGCAGGTTGACGGCCCTTCCGGCCGCGTGGTGGACTGCCGGGGCCAATTACGGCGGCAGAAGAGGAAGCCGGTGCAAGTCCGGCGCGGTCCCGCCACTGTCACCGGGGTGCGAGCCCCGGGAGCCAGGAACTCTCACCGCCGGTCTCGTCGAACCAGGGCGTGGACACCCTGAGTGAGGACATAGCGTCATGCGCGGCTGCCGGCCGAGGAACACCGCCCGAGCTCTGCCCGACCCCGCGGCCGGCTGAGCCGATGCGTGCCGATCGCGTCTTCGCGTACGGCGCCGCCGCCGGACTCGTGACCGACCTGCTCCTCGGCGATCCACGCCGCGGACATCCGGTCGCCGTGTTCGGGCGGGCCGCCGGCGCCGTGGAACGGGTGCTGTGGCGGGACCACCGCGGGTGGGGCTCGCTGCACGCCGTCGTGTGCGCGGGCGGAGCGGCGGCGCTGGGCGCCCTCGCCGCCCGTGCCGTACGCCCCTCCCCCGCCGCCTCGGTCGCGCTGACCGGCGCCGCCACCTGGGCCGTCGTCGGGGGGACGTCGCTCGTCCGGGAGGCCCGGGTGATCGGGCGGGCCCTGGAGGCGGGCGACGTGGAGGCCGCGCGGGCGCGGCTGCCGCACCTGTGCGGGCGCGATCCGCAGGCGCTGGACGCCGACGGGATCGCCCGCGCCGTCGTCGAGTCGGTCGCCGAGAACACCTCCGACGCCGTGGTGGGCGCGCTCGTGTGGGGCGCCGTCGCCGGCGTGCCGGGGCTGGTCGGGTTCCGGGCCGTCAACACGCTCGACGCCATGGTCGGGCACCGGTCCCCGAGGTACCGGCGGTTCGGCTGGGCCTCCGCCCGCCTCGACGACGTGGCCGGATGGCCGGGCGCGCGGCTCACCGCCGTACTCGCGGCACTGGCGGGCGACGACCGGCGGGGCGCCGTGCGGGCCTGGCGCGCCGACGCCGGCCGGCACCCGAGCCCCAACGCCGGGCCGGTGGAGGCGTCGTTCGCGGGCGCGCTCGGCGTGCGGCTGGGCGGAACGCTGTCGTACGCCGGGCGCGTCGAACACCGGCCGGTGCTGAACCGGGACGGCCGCGCCGTCGCCGTCCCCGACATCGAACGGGCCGTGCGGCTGTCCCGGCGGGTCGGTCTGCTCGCGCTCGGCGCCTGTGCCGCCGCGCGCCTCGTGGTGAGCCCTGTCGTGAGCCTCGTCGTGAAGGGACGCGGGAAATGAACGGTGGTCTCCTGGTCGCCGGCACCACCTCCGACGCCGGCAAGAGCGTCGTCACGGCCGGCATCTGCCGCTGGCTGGTACGGCAGGGTGTCAAGGTGGCGCCGTTCAAGGCGCAGAACATGTCCCTCAACTCGTTCGTCACCCGCGAGGGCGCGGAGATCGGGCGGGCGCAGGCCATGCAGGCGCAGGCGTGCCGCGTCGAGCCGACCGCGCTGATGAACCCCGTGCTGCTGAAGCCGGGCGGCGAACAGCGCAGCCAGGTCGTGCTGATGGGCAAGCCGGTGGGCGAACTGAGCGCGCGCGGCTATCACGGAGGGCGGCAGCAGAAGCTGCTCGGGACGGTTCTCGACTGTCTCGCCGAACTGCGGGGCACGTATGACGCGGTGATCTGTGAAGGGGCCGGTTCGCCCGCCGAGATCAACCTGCGGCGGACCGACATCGTGAACATGGGGATCGCCCGCAACGCCGGGCTGCCCGTGCTGGTGGTCGGAGACATCGACCGCGGGGGCGTCTTCGCCTCCTTCTTCGGGACCGTCGCCCTGCTCTCCCCCGAGGACCAGGAACTCGTCGCCGGGTTCCTGGTCAACAAGTTCCGCGGGGACGTCTCCCTGCTCCAGCCGGGCCTGGACATGCTGCACGGGCTCACCGGCCGGCAGACCTACGGCGTGCTGCCCTTCCGGCACGGGCTCGGCATCGACGAGGAGGACGGGCTGCGCGTCTCGCTGCGCGGGACCGTGCGGGAGTCGAACACCGCCCCGCCCGTCGGCGAGGACGTCCTGCGGGTCGCCGTCTGCGCGGTCCCGCTGATGTCGAACTTCACCGACGTGGACGCGCTGGCCGCCGAACCGGGCGTCGTCGTGCGGTTCGTGGACCGGCCCGAGGAACTGGCGGACGCCGACCTCGTGGTGGTCCCCGGCACCCGGGGCACGGTGCAGGCCCTCCAGTGGCTGCGCGAGCGGCGGCTCGCGGACGCCTTGGTGCGCAGGGCCGCCGAAGGGCGGCCGGTGCTCGGCATCTGCGGCGGCTTCCAGATCCTCGGCGAGCACATCGAGGACGACGTGGAGAGCCGGCGCGGGCACGTCGACGGCCTCGGCGTGCTGCCCGTGCGGGTGCGGTTCGCCCGCGAGAAGACCCTCACCCGGCCGGTGGGCGAGGCCCTGGGCGAACGCGTCGAGGGCTACGAGATCCACCACGGGGTCGCCTCCGTCGAGGGAGGGGAGGCGTTCATCTCTGATGACGAAGGACACAGCCTCGACGGCTGCCGGGTCGGCCAGACCTGGGGCACGCACTGGCACGGCTCACTGGAGTCGGACGGCTTCCGGCGGGCCTTCCTGCGCGAGGTGGCGGCCGCCGCGGGCCGCCGTTTCGTGCCCGCCGACGACACCTCGTTCGCCGCGCTGCGCGAGGAGCAGCTCGACCGGCTCGGCGACCTGATCGAACAGCACGCGGACACGGACGCGCTGTGGCGGCTCATCGAGTCCGGCGCGCCGCAAGGACTGCCCTTCATCCCACCGGGAGCGCCCGCATGAGCACAGTGTTGTTGTTGTCGACCGCCGACACGGACCTGCTGGCGGCCCGCGCCTCCGGCGCCTCCTACCGGATCGGCAACCCGACCCGGGTGGACGTGGCCGGGGAACTGCCGGGGCTGCTCGCGGGCGCCGACATCGCCGTCGTACGGCTGCTCGGCGGCAAGCGCGCCTGGGAGGACGGGCTGGCCGCGCTGAAGGCGTCCGGCGTACCCACCGTGCTGCTCGGCGGGGAGGCGGTGCCGGACGCCGAGCTGATGGCCGAGTCGTCGGTGCCGGCCGGTGTCGTCGCCGAGGCGCTGCGATACCTGGTGGAGGGCGGCCCCGCCAACCTGACCGAGCTGGCGCGGTTCCTGTCCGACACCGTGCTGCTGACCGGCGAGGGGTTCGTCGAGCCGCAGCAGATGCCCGAGTACGGCGTCCACGGCGAGCGTGCCCTGCTCGACGGCCGGCCCACGGTGGGCGTGCTGTTCTACCGGGCCCACGAACTCAGCGGCAACACCGCCTTCGTGGACACCCTGTGCGACGCGATCGAGGCGCACGGCGCCAACGCCCTGCCGGTCTACTGCGGTTCGCTGCGCGGGGCGGACGCCGGGCTGTACGAGATCCTGGGCCGGGCGGACGCGCTGGTCGCCACCGTCCTCGCGGCCGGCGGCACGCACGCCTCGCAGGCGTCGGCGGGCGGAATCGATCCAGTGGTGCGAAGCACCTCCGTTGAGGGTGGTGGCGGGCGACGGGCGGGCGAGGAAGCCTGGGACGTCGGGCGGCTCGCGGAGCTGAACGTCCCGGTCCTGCAAGGGCTGTGCCTGACGTCGTCCAGGGCCGCCTGGGACGAGTCCGACGCCGCCCTCTCCCCCATGGACGCGGCGATGCAGGTCGCGATCCCGGAGTTCGACGGACGGCTGATCACCGTGCCGTTCTCCTTCAAGGAGCAGGGCCCGGACGACGTGCCGGTGTACGTCGCCGACCCGGAGCGGGCCGCCCGGGTCGCCGGGATCGCCGTACGGCACGCGCGGCTGCGGCACAAGCCGAACGCGGAGAAGAAGGTCGCGCTGGTCTTCACCGCGTACCCGACCAAGCACTCCCGCGTCGGCAACGCCGTCGGCCTCGACACGCCCGCGTCCGCGGTGCGCGTCCTGGACGCGCTGCGGGACGCCGGGTACGGACTCACCGAATACCCCTCCGGCGGCGACGAGCTGATCCACCGGCTCATCGAGGCCGGCGGGCACGACGTGGAGTGGCTGACGGAGGAGCAGCTGGCCGCCGCGCCCGCGCGGGTGCCGCTCGCCGACTACCGGGCGTGGTTCGACAAGCTGGACCCCGGACTGCGGGACGCCATGCTGGAGGCGTGGGGCGAGCCGCCGGGCTCGCTGTACGTCGACGGCGACGACATCGTCCTCGCCTCCCTCCAGTTCGGGAACGTCGTGGTGATGATCCAGCCGCCGCGCGGTTTCGGCGAGAACCCGATCGCGATCTACCACGACCCCGACATGCCGCCGTCGCACCACTACCTGGCTGCCTACCGCTGGCTGGAGAACAGTTTCGGCGCCGACGCGATCGTGCACATGGGCAAGCACGGCACGATGGAGTGGCTGCCCGGCAAGGGCCTGGGGCTCGGCCCGGGGTGCGCCCCGGACGCCGTACTCGGCGACCTGCCGCTGATCTACCCGTTCATCGTCAACGACCCCGGCGAGGGCACCCAGGCCAAGCGGCGCGGGCACGCCACGGTCGTCGACCACCTGGTGCCGCCGATGGCCCGCGCCGACACCTACGGCGACCTGGCCAAACTGGAGCAGCTCCTCGACGAGTACGCCCTCGTCTCCGACCTGGACCCGGCGAAGGCGCCGGCCGTGCGCGCGCAGATCTGGACGCTGGTCAAGGCGGCCGAACTCCACCACGACCTGCACGTCGACGAGCAGCCGGACGACGCGGCGTTCGACGAGTTCGTCATGCACATCGACGGCTACCTGTGCGAGATCAAGGACGTGCAGATCCGCGACGGCCTGCACATCCTCGGCGGCGGTCCGGTCGGCGAACCGCGCGTGAACCTGGTCCTCGCGGTGCTGCGGGCATCGCAGGTGTGGGGCGGGCAGGCCAACGCGCTGCCGGGACTGCGGGCCTCGCTCGCGGCCCATTTCGGGCTCGTCGAGAAGGAGTTGCTGGCCGAGCCGGGCACCCCGGTGAAGCTGCCGGCCGAACTGACCGACCTGGTCGACGGCCCGGCGCGCACGGCCGCCGACGCGATCGACCTGCTGGAGCTGTTGTGCCGGCGGATCGCGGAGGGCATGGAGGCGCGCGACTGGGCGGCCGCCGAGAGCGCACCGCTGGTGCGCGAGGTGCTCGGCGCCGAACTCCCCGACGCCGTCGCCGTGGTGGAGTTCGCGTGCACCGAGGTCGTGCCCCGGCTGGCGCGCACCACGGACGAGATCGGGCACATCCTGCGGGCGCTGGACGGCGGTTACGTCCCGGCGGGCCCGTCGGGCTCGCCCACCCGCGGTCTGGTCAACGTCCTGCCGACCGGCCGGAACTTCTACTCCGTCGACCCCAAGGCCATCCCCTCCCGGCTCAGTTGGGAGGTCGGCCAGTCGCTCGCCGACTCGCTCGTGGCCCGCTATCTGCAGGACACCGGGGAGTACCCGAAGTCCGTCGGCCTGACGGTGTGGGGCACGTCCGCGATGCGCACCCAGGGCGACGACATCGCCGAGATCCTGGCGCTGCTGGGCTGCCGCCCGGTGTGGGACGACGCCTCGCGCCGGGTCACCGGCTTCGAGATCGTGCCCCTGGCCGAGCTGGGCCGGCCCCGCATCGACGTCACAGTCCGCATCTCCGGCTTCTTCCGGGACGCCTTCCCGCACGTGGTCGGGCTGATCGACGACGCGGTGCGGACGGTCGCGGAGCTGGACGAGCCGGCCGGCCAGAACTACGTCAAGGCGCACGCCGACGAGGACACCGCCGCGCACGGCGACCGGCGCCGGGCCACCGCCCGCGTCTTCGGCTCCAAGCCGGGCGCGTACGGCGCGGGCCTGCTGCCGCTGATCGACGCCCGCAACTGGCGCAGCGACGCCGACCTCGCCGAGGTGTACGCCGTCTGGGGCGGCTACGCCTACGGCCGCGGGCTCGACGGGCGCGCGGCGCGCGGCGACATGGAGACGGCGTTCAAGCGGATCGCGGTGGCGGCGAAGAACGTCGACACCCGCGAGCACGACCTGGTCGACGCGGACGACTACTTCCAGTACCACGGCGGCATGGTCGCCATGGTGCGCCACCTGACGGGCGCGAGCCCGGAGGCGTACGTCGGCGACTCCGCCGTACCGGACCAGATCAAGACCCGCACGCTCGGCGAGGAGACGCACCGCGTGTTCCGCGCCCGGGTGGTCAACCCGCGCTGGATGGCGGCGATGCGCCGCCACGGCTACAAGGGCGCCTTCGAGATGGCGGCGACCGTCGACTACCTCTTCGGCTACGACGCCACGGCGGGCGTGGTCGACGACTGGATGTACGAGAAGCTCAGCGCCGAGTACGTCTTCGACGCGGAGAACCGGGACTTCATGAAGAAGTCCAACCCGTGGGCGCTGCGCGGGATCACCGAACGGCTGCTGGAGGCCGCCGACCGGGGGCTGTGGGCCGAGCCGGACGCGGAGACGCTGGAGCGGCTGCGCGCCACCTACCTGGAGCTGGAAGGCGACTTGGAGGGCGACGAGAAGTGAGTACCCCCTTTCCGTTCACGGCCGTCGTCGGACAGGACGACCTGCGGCTCGCGCTGCTGCTGAACGCGGTGTCCCCGGCGGTCGGCGGCGTGCTGGTGCGCGGCGAGAAGGGCACCGCCAAGAGCACGGCCGTGCGCGCTCTTTCGGCGCTGCTGCCGGAGGTGGCCGTCGTCCCCGGGTGCCGGTTCTCCTGCGACCCGGCGGCACCGGACCCGTCCTGCCCGGACGGGCCGCACGAGCCGGGCGCCGGTGCGCAGCGCCCCGCGCGGATGGTCGAGCTGCCCGTCGGCGCCTCCGAGGACCGGCTGGTCGGCGCCCTCGACATCGAGCGGGCGCTCGCCGAGGGCGTGAAGGCCTTCGAGCCCGGCCTGCTCGCCGACGCGCACCGCGGCATCCTCTACGTCGACGAGGTCAACCTCCTCCACGACCACCTGGTCGACCTGCTGCTGGACGCGGCCGCGATGGGCGCCTCGTACGTCGAGCGTGAGGGCGTCTCCGTGCGGCACGCGGCGCGGTTCCTGCTCGTCGGGACCATGAATCCCGAAGAAGGCGAACTGCGTCCCCAACTGCTGGACCGCTTCGGCCTCACGGTCGAGGTGGCCGCCTCCCGGGAGCCCGACCAGCGGGTGGAGGTCGTCCGGCGGCGGCTCGCCTACGACGACGACCCGGCCGGCTTCGCCGCGCGCTGGGCCGGCGAGGAGGCCGCCGTACGGCAGCGGATCGTCGCCGCGCGGGAGCTGCTGCCGCAGGTGAAGCTGGGCGACGGGGCGCTGCGGCAGATCGCAGCGACCTGCGCGGCCTTCGAGGTGGACGGGATGCGGGCCGACATCGTGATGGCCCGGACGGCGACCGCGCTGGCGGCGTGGGCCGGGCGGACCGACGTGCTCGCCGAGGACGTGCGGCAGGCGGCGCTGCTGGCGCTGCCGCACCGGCGCAGGCGCAACCCCTTCGACGCGCCCGGGTTGGACGAGAGCAAGCTGGACGAGACGCTGGAGGAGTTCTCCGGCGACGACGACACCGACCCCGACTCCGATCCCGATCCGGGCCCCGACGGCGGTGGCCCGGGCGGGGGCGGCGGGCAGCCGGCGCCGGACGCCGGGCCGCAGGGCGGGGACACGGGCGCGCGCCCGGAGGCCGGGGAGGACGGCGAGCCGCGGGCCTCGGGGGCCTCGGAGCAGTCCCCCGCGCGTGCCGCCGAGCCGTTCCGGACCAAGGTGCTGAGCGTGCCCGGGATCGGTGAGGGCGCCGCCGGGCGGCGTTCGCGGGCACGGACCGAGCACGGGCGCACGACCGGGGCGCGGCGGCCGCGGGGCGCGCTGACGAAGCTGCACCTCGCCGCGACCGTGCAGGCGGCCGCCCCGCACCAGCGGGCCCGCGGCCGGTCCGGGCGCGGGCTGGTCGTGCGCCGGGACGATCTGCGGCAGGCGAAGCGCGAGGGGCGTGAGGGCAACCTCGTCCTCTTCGTCGTCGACGCCTCCGGTTCGATGGCGGCGCGGCAGCGGATGAGCGCCGTGAAGGGTGCCGTGCTGTCCCTGCTCCTGGACGCCTACCAGCGGCGGGACAAGGTGGGGCTGGTGACCTTCCGCGGGTCGGCCGCGGAGGTGGCGCTGCCGCCGACCTCGTCGGTGGACGCGGCGGCGGCCCGGCTGGAGTCGTTGCCGACGGGTGGCCGTACGCCGCTCGCGGCGGGGCTGCTGAAGGCGCACGAGGTGCTGCGGGTCGAGAAGCTGCGGGACCCCGCGCGGCGGGCGCTGGTGGTGGTGGTGACCGACGGTCGGGCCACCGGAGGCCCGGAGCCGGTGGCGCTCGCCGGGCGGGCGGCGCGGCTGTTCGCGGCCGAGGGGGTCGCTTCGGTGGTCGTCGACTGCGAGTCGGGGCCGGTGCGGCTGGGGCTCGCCGGGCAGCTCGCCGGTGAACTGGGGGGCGCCGCGGTGACGCTGGAGGAGCTGCGGGCGGACTCGATCGCCGGGCTGGTCAGGGACGTTCAGGGCAACAGGAGGGCCGCGTAATGCCGCAGGGACAGCCGAGTGTCATCCCCGACGACGGACTGACGACGCGTCAGCGGCGCAACCGGCCGCTGGTGGTCGTGCACACCGGCATCGGCAAGGGCAAGTCGACGGCCGCGTTCGGGCTCGCGCTGCGGGCCTGGAACCAGGGCTGGCCGATCGGGGTGTTCCAGTTCGTGAAGTCGGCCAAGTGGAAGGTCGGCGAGGAGAACGCGCTGCGCGTGCTCGGCGCTTCCGGCGAGGGCGGGACCGTCGCCTGGCACAAGATGGGCGAGGGCTGGTCCTGGGTCCAGCGCGACGCGCAGATGGACAACGAGGAGAAGGCCCGCGAGGGCTGGGAGCAGGTCAAGCGGGACCTGGCCGCCGAGACGTACAAGCTGTACGTGCTCGACGAGTTCGCGTACCCGATGCACTGGGGGTGGATCGACACCGACGAGGTCGTGGAGGTGCTGCGCGACCGGCCGGGAACCCAGCACGTCGTGATCACCGGGCGGAACGCGCCGGAGAAACTCGTCGACCTCGCGGACCTCGTCACCGACATGTCCAAGGTCAAACACCCCATGGACGTGGGCCAGAAGGGCCAGCGGGGCATCGAGTGGTGACGTCCTCGTCCGTGCCCCGGCTGGTCGTCGCCGCGCCGTCCTCCGGCAGCGGCAAGACCACCGTCGCCACGGGGCTGATGGCCGCGTTCGCCGCGCGGGGGCTCGCCGTGTCCCCGCATAAGGTCGGGCCGGACTACATCGACCCCGGGTACCACGCGCTGGCCACCGGGCGGGTGGGGCGCAACCTCGACGCCTACCTGTGCGGGCCGGCGCTGGTGGGCCCGCTGTTCGCGCACGGTGCGCGCGGGTGCGACATCGCCGTCGTCGAGGGCGTGATGGGCCTGTACGACGGGGCCGCGGGCGAGGGTGAGCTGGCGTCCACCGCGCAGGTGGCGAAGGTGCTGCGGGCGCCGGTGGTGCTCGTCGTGGACGCGTCGTCGCAGTCGCGGTCGGTGGCGGCGCTGGTGCACGGGTTCGCGTCCTGGGACCCGGAGGTGCGGATCGGGGGCGTGATCCTGAACAAGGTCGGCTCCGACCGGCACGAGGAGCTGCTGCGGGAGGCGCTGGACTGCGCCGGGGTGCCGGTGCTGGGGGTGCTGCGGCGGGTTCCGCAGGTGGACACGCCGTCGCGGCATCTGGGGCTGGTGCCGGTCGCCGAGCGGCAGACGGCGGCGGTGGAGGCCGTCGCGGCGATGGGCGCGCAGGTCGCCGCCGGGTGCGACCTGGAGGCGCTGGCGGCGCTGGCCCGGAGCGCGGGCACGGTGCCGGGCGAGCCGTGGGAGCCGCCTGTCACGACCGAGCGTGCGCGTCCCGTGGTCGCCGTCGCCGGCGGTCCCGCCTTCACGTTCTCCTACGCCGAGCACACCGAGCTGCTGACCGCGGCCGGCGCCGACGTGGTGCCCTTCGACCCGCTGCGCGACGAGCGGCTGCCGGACGGCACGAGCGGGCTGGTCATCGGCGGCGGCTTCCCGGAGGTGTACGCCGACGGGCTGTCCGCCAACGAGCCGCTGCGCAAGGAGGTCGCGGACCTGGCGGCGAGCGGCGCGCCGGTCGCCGCCGAGTGCGCCGGGCTGCTGTACCTGTGCCGGGAGCTGGACGGGCAGCCGATGTGCGGGGTGCTGGACGCCACGGCCCGGATGAGCGAGCGGCTCACCCTGGGCTACCGGGACGCGGTGGCCGTCGGCGACAGCGTGCTCGCGGTGGCCGGGACGCGGATGCGCGGGCACGAGTTCCACCGCACGGTCGTCGAGCCGGGCGCGGGGGCGGCTCCCGCCTGGGGTGTGCGCGCCCCCGTGCGGCGGGTCGAAGGTTTTGTACAGCGAGGTGTGCACGCGAGTTATCTGCACACGCACTGGGCGGCCGAGCCCGGTGTCGCCCGTCGGTTCGTGGAGAGGTGCCGGACGTCATGAGCAGCAGGCTGATCGGGGTCGGGGTCGGGCCGGGCGACCCGGAGCTGGTGACCGTCAAGGGCGTCAACGCGCTGCGCGCCGCCGACGTGGTGGTCGTACCGGTGATGGACACCCTGGAGCGCGGGCGCGCCGAGGCGACCGTGCTGCACTACGTGCCCGCGGAGAAGGTCGTCCGGGTGGTGTTCGCGCTGAACGAGCGGACCGACCGGGCGCGGCGGGAGGCCGCCTGGGACGTGGCCGGCGAGCGGGTCGCCGAGCTGCTGCGGGAGAGCGGCTGCGTCGCCTTCGCGACCATCGGCGACCCCAACGTGTACTCGACGTTCACCTACCTCGCGCAGACCGTCGCCGGGCTGGTGCCGGGGACGGTCGTGGAGACCGTGCCGGGGATCACCGCCATGCAGGACCTGGCGGCCCGGTCCGGCGCCGTGCTCACCGAGGGGACGGAGCCGCTGACGCTGGTGCCCGTCACGGCCGGGAGCGCGGTGCTGAAGGAGGCGCTGAGCGGGCCGGGCACGGTCGTCGCGTACAAGTTCGGGCGGCAGGCCGGTGAGGTGGCCGAGGCGCTGCGGGAGACCGGGCGGATCGGCGACGCCGTGTGGGGTTCGGCGCTGGGGCTGGAGACCGAGTCGATCCGGCCGGCCGCCGAACTCGACGGCGCCGAGCTGCCATACCTGTCCACGCTCATCGCGCCGCCGCGGCGGGACGGCGGGCGGGGCGGCAAGCTGTGACATCCCCCGGATCACGCAGTTCACGCGGCGATGCCGACCACCAGCCAGATGAACGCCGCGCCCGCGACCGTGCACAGCACGGTGGAGCGGGCGGGGTGCTCATGGTGGGCCTCGGGGAGGATCTCGGCCGCCGCGAGGTAGAGCAGCACGCCGCCGAAGAGGCCGAGGTAGCCGCCGAGCAGCGTCTCGGGGATGGTGAGGAAGGCGGTGGACGCCGCGCCGGCGACGGGCGCCGCCGCGTCCGCGAACAGCATGGTCAGCGCCTTGCGGCGGGCGTTGCCGTACAGGCTGGTGATCGTGTACGTGTTGAAGCCGTCGGCGAAGTCGTGGGCGATGACGGCGAGCGCGACGGCCAGGCCCATGCCGCCGCCGACCTGGAAGGCCGCGCCGATGGCCAGGCCGTCCATGGCGCTGTGGCCGACCATCGCCGCGGCGGCGGTCAGGCCCACCTCGGGCGTCCGGTGGGCGTGCTCCTCGGCGCCGTGCGCGGCCTTGCGCGTGGCCAGCAGCCGTTCCACGAGGTGGGCCAGCAGGAACCCGGCGACGAACAGCAGCAGGGCCGCCGGGACGCCGAACACCTCCCGGCCCGCCGCCCTCAGCGCCTCCGGCAGCAGGTCCAGGCCGACCACGCCCAGCATCAGGCCCCCGGCCAGGCCCAGCACCAGGTGGCGACGGTCGGTCACGCGCTGTGCCGTCCAGCCGCCGACCAGCGTCATCAGGAACGCGCCGAGCGCGACGAACACCGCCATGGGGCCTTGTTATCCGATCGGCGGCCCTTCGCGCACATCCGACGACCGATCACGTACTGAATGCCTGATTCCTGTAGGAGAGGACCGATCCCCATGGCCGATGCCCCCGCCGGCAAGGTGACCTTCGTCGGTGCCGGCCCCGGCGCCGCCGACCTGCTGACGTTCCGTGCCGCGCGCGCCATCGCCGAGGCCGACGTCGTGATCTGGGCGGCCAGCCTGGTGCAGGCGGAGGTCCTCGAGCACGCGCGCGAGGACGCGGAGGTCCTCGACTCGGCGACGATGTCGCTGGAGGACGTCGTCGCCGTCTACGAACGCGCCCACCGGGACGGTCTGCGGGTCGCCCGCATCCACTCCGGCGACCCGGCGCTGTGGGGCGGCACGCAGGAGCAGCTCGACCGGTGCGCCCGGATCGGCATCGCGACGGAGGTCGTGCCCGGTGTGTCGGCGTTCTCCGCGGTGGCCGCGCTGGCGCAGCGGGAGCTGACGATCCCGGAGGTCGCGCAGTCGGTCGTGCTGACCCGGCTGGGCGGCGGCAAGACGCCGATGCCGCCCGGCGAGGAGGTGCGCGAGTTCGCCCGGCACGGCACCACGATGGCGGTCTTCCTGTCGGCGGCGCGCAGCGGGCAGCTGGTGCGGGAGCTGCTGGAGGGCGGCTATCCCACCGACACGCCCGTCGTGGTCGCCTACCAGGCGACCTGGCCGGAGGAGCTGCTCGTGCGGTGCACGATCGGCACGCTGGAGGAGACGGTCAAGGAGCACAAGCTCTGGAAGCACACCCTGTTCCTGGTCGGCCCGGCCCTGGACGCGCACGGCACGCGCTCGCACCTGTACCACCCCGGTCACTTCCACGGCTTCCGCAAGGCCGACCCGGAGGCCCGCAGGGCCCTGCGCGCGCGGGGTGCGAGCACGTGATCACCGTCGTCGGCACGGGGACGGAGGCGCCGGTGCCGTCCGATGTGCTGGCCGGGGCCCGGCTGGTGGTCGGCGGGCGGCGGCATCTGGAGTCCGCGCCGGTGCCCGCCTGTGCCGAGCGGGTGGTGCTCGGTCCGCTGGCGCCGGCCATGGACGCCGTCGAACGGCAGCTGGGCGAGGGCGGCCGGGTCGTCGTGCTGGCCTCCGGGGACCCCGGGTTCTTCGGGATCGTGCGGGCGCTGGCCGAGCGGTTCGGGGCGGAACGGCTGGACGTGCGGGCCGGGGTGTCCTCCGTCGCCGCCGCGTTCGCCCGGGTCGGGCTGCCGTGGGACGACGCCGTGGTGGTCAGCGCGCACGGGCGGGCGCTGCGGACCGCGGTCAACGTGTGCCGGGCGCGGCCGAAGGTCGCCGTGCTGACCGGGCCGGGCAGCGGGCCCGCCGAGCTGGGGGCCGCGCTGCGGTCCGAGTCGCGGGTGCTCGTGGTGGCGTCGGCGCTGGGCTCCGCGCAGGAGCGGGTGGAGCGGGTGACGCCCGCCGAGGCCGCCGCCCGGGACTGGGGCGACGCGGTCAGCGTGGTGCTGTGCCTGGACCAGGCGCGGGCGCTCGGCGGGGTGCGCACGGTCGCCGGGGCGCCGGCCGGGCCCGCCGGATGGGCGCTGGAGGAGTCCGCGTTCGCCCACCGCGACTCGATGATCACCAAGTTCGAGGTGCGGGCGCTCGCCCTGGCCCGGCTCGGGCCCCGGCTCGGCGACCTGGTCTGGGACGTCGGCGCGGGCTCCGGCTCGGTGGCGGTGGAGTGCGCGCGGCTCGGCGCGGCCGTCACCGCGGTCGAGAAGACCCGGGACGGCGTCGAGCGGATCCGCGCCAACGCGGCCGCGCACGGTGTGGACGTCCGGACCGTGCACGGGTCGGCGCCGGAGGTGCTGGACGGCCTCGACGCCCCCGACGACCCCGACGCGGTGTTCGTCGGCGGCGGCGGGCGCGAGCTGCCCGGCATCGTCGGCGCGTGCGCGCGGCGCGCCCGGCGGACGGTCGTGGTGGCGATGGCCGCGCTCGACCGGGTGCCGGCCGCCCGCGAGGCGCTCACCGGCGCCGGGCTCGACTGCGACGGGGTGCTGTTGCAGTCGTCGCGGCTGGCGCCGCTGCCGGGGGACGTGACCCGGCTGGCGGCGGCCAATCCCGTGTTCCTGCTGTGGGGTGTCAGAACCCCGTTCTCTCGTGAAGGAGTTGCTCTGTGATCGGCCTCATTTCCGCCACCGCGGCGGGGGCGGCGGCGCGCGACCGGCTGGCCGCGGCGTGGCCGGACCGCACGCGCGTGTACGAGGGTCCCGCCGGGGACGCCGTACGGGCCGCGTTCGCGGAGTGCGAGCAGCTCGTGTGCTTCCTCGCCACCGGCGCCGTGGTGCGGCTGGTGGCGCCGCTGCTGGACGACAAGCGGACCGACCCGGGCGTGGTGTGCGTCGACGAGGGCGGCCGGTTCGCCGTGCCGCTGGTCGGCGGCCACGGCGGCGGCGCCAACGAACTCGCCCGCGAGGTAGGCGAGTTGCTGGGCGCGGAGCCGGTGGTGACGACGGCGACGGACGCGGCGGGGCTGCCGGGCCTCGACACGCTCGGGCTGCCCTGCGAGGGCGCCGTGGCGGCGGTCTCCCGCGCCCTGCTCGACGGCGAACCGGTCGTGCTGGAGGCGGAGGTGCGGTGGCCGCTGCCCGCGCTGCCGACGGCGGCGCACGGCTCGTACACCGTCCGGCTGACGGACCGGGCCGTCGACGCGGGCGAGCGCGAGGTGCTGCTGCGGCCGCCGTCCCTGGTGGTCGGCG
This sequence comes from Streptomyces sp. NPDC031340, assembly GCF_055569945.1. NCBI lineage: Bacteria > Bacillati > Actinomycetota > Actinomycetes > Kitasatosporales > Streptomycetaceae > Streptomyces > Streptomyces sp. NPDC031340. The sequence continues at coordinate 25,325 of NZ_JBVIIE010000077.1, read as the reverse complement.
TGGGCGCGTCGAAGGGCGCGCCCGCCGAGGAGGTGCTCGGGCTGGTCGGGGAGGCGCTGCGGGAGGCGGGGCTGTCCGCGCGCAGCGTCGCGGAGCTCGCCACGGTCGACGCGAAGGCCGGCGAGCCCGGGATCGTCGCGGCGGCCGAACGGCTCGGGGTGCCGCTGGTGACGTACTCCGCGGCGGAGCTGGCGGCCGTCGACGTGCCCAACCCGTCCGCCGCGCCGCTGGCCGCCGTCGGCACGCCGTCCGTCGCGGAGGCGGCGGCCCTGCTGCGGGGCGGTGAACTCCTCGTCCCCAAGCGGAAGTCGGCGATGGCGACGTGTGCCGTGGTACGGCGTCCGGGGCGCGGGCGGCTGGCGGTGGTCGGGCTCGGTCCCGGCGCCCGCGACCTGCTCACCCCGCGCGCGAAGGCCGAACTGCGGCGCGCCTCGGTCCTGGTCGGGCTGGACCAGTACGTCGACCAGATCCGCGATCTGCTGCGGCCCGGCACCCGGATCCTGGAGTCGGGGCTCGGCGCCGAGGAGGAGCGGGCCCGCACGGCCGTCGCCGAGGCCCGCGAGGGGCAGGCGGTCGCGCTGATCGGCAGCGGCGACGCGGGCGTGTACGCCATGGCGTCCCCGGCGCTCGCGGAGGCGTCCGACGACATCGACGTGGTCGGCGTGCCGGGGGTGACGGCGGCGCTGGCGGCCGGGGCGATCCTGGGCGCGCCGCTCGGCCACGACCACGTGTCGATCAGCCTGTCCGACCTGCACACGCCGTGGGAGGTCATCGAGCGGCGGGTGCGGGCGGCGGCCGAGGCGGACCTCGTCGTGACCTTCTACAACCCCCGTTCCCGCGGCCGTGACTGGCAGTTGCCGAAGGCGCTGGCGATCCTCGCCGGGCACCGGGAGCCGGCGACTCCGGTGGGCGTCGTGCGCAACGCCTCCCGGCCGGACGAGTCCGGCCGGGTGACGACGCTGGCCGGACTGGACCCGGCGACGGTCGACATGATGACGGTCGTGACCGTGGGCAACACCGCGACCCGGGAGATCGCCGGGCGCATGGTGACGCCGCGCGGCTACCGCTGGCAGGAGGAGGCGCAGTGAACCGGGCGACCCGGGTGGTGCACCCGATCGAGCAGGAGTCCTTCCGGCGGCTGCGCGCCCGCCTGGACACCTCGCACTTCCCGCCGCTGACCCGGGCGGTCGTGGAGCGGGTGATCCACTCCGCGGCCGACCTCGACTACGCGGCCGACCTCGTCATGGACGAGGCCGAACTGACCGTCGCGCACGCCGCGCTGCACGCCGGGGCGCCCGTCGTGGTGGACGTGGAGATGGTCGCGGCCGGGATCACCCGGCGCGAGACCGTCTGCCGGCTCAAGGACGCGAAGGCCGGTCCGGGGCTGACGCGTTCGGCGCACGCGGTGCGGCTGGCCTACGAGCAGGTCGGCCCCGGCGCCCTGTGGGTGATCGGCTGCGCGCCGACCGCCCTGGAGGAGCTGCTGACGCTGGACGCCTCCCCCGCGCTCGTCATCGGCCTGCCCGTCGGCTTCGTCGGCGCGGCCGAGTCCAAGGCCGCGCTGCGCGCGAGCGGGCTGCCCGCCGTGAGCAACGTGTCCGAGAAGGGCGGGTCGGCGGTCGCCGCGGCCGCACTGAACGCCCTGCTGTACCACCCCGTTCCGCTTTCCGAGGAGACATCGTGACCACCCCGCCGCCCGCCCTGCTCATCGCCGGCCACGGCACCCGGGACGACGCCGGTGCCGAGGCGTTCCGCGACTTCGTGCGGCAGTTGGGGCGCCGCCACCCCGAACTGCCCGTCGCCGGAGGCTTCATCGAGCTGTCCCCGCCGCCGCTGGGCGACGCTGTCGCCGAGCTGGTGGAGCGGGGCGTGCGCCGCTTCGCCGCCGTGCCGCTGATGCTGGTGTCCGCCGGGCACGCCAAGGGCGACATCCCGGCGGCGCTGGCCCGCGAGAAGGAACGGCACCCGGGGATCTCGTACACCTACGGCCGTCCGCTGGGCCCGCACCCGTCGCTGCTGAACGTGCTGGAGCGGCGGCTGGAGGAGGCGCTGGGCGCGGCCGAGGGCCCGTCCGGCGACCACCCGTCCGGCGACCGGTCGGACGTGACGGTGCTGCTGGTCGGGCGCGGCTCGACCGACCCCGACGCGAACGCCGAGGTGTTCAAGGCGGCGCGGCTGCTGTGGGAGGGCCGCGGGTACGCCGGGGTGGAGACGGCGTTCGTGTCGCTGGCGGCGCCGGACGTGCCGAGCGGCCTCGACCGGTGCGCGCGGCTCGGTGCGCGGCGGATCGTCGTACTGCCGTACTTCCTGTTCACCGGGATCCTGCCGGACCGGGTGCGGCGGCAGACCGAGGAGTGGGCGGCCGCGCACCCGGAGCTGGAGGTGCGGTCGGCGGACGTCATCGGCCCCGAACCGGAGCTGCTCGACCTGGTGATGGAGCGGTACCGGGAGGCCGTCGAGGGCGATCTGCGGATGAACTGCGACAGTTGCGTGTACCGCATCGCGCTGCCCGGTTTCGAGGACAAGGTGGGCGCGCCGCAGCAGCCGCACTTCCACCCGGACGACGACGGCCACCATCACCACCACGGGCACCACCACGGCGGACACGCCCATGCCCACTGAGGACGCCGCCGGGCCCGACCTGCGCCACCACGGCGACGCCGAGGTCCGCGACGACGGCTCGGCGCTGGTCGACCTGGCCGTGAACGTCCGGGCCGGCACGCCCCCCGCCTGGCTGCGCGAGCACATCGCCCGGTCGCTGGACGGACTGGCCGCCTATCCCGACGGTCGGGCCGCGCGGGCGGCGGTGGCGGCGCGGCACGGGCTGCCGCCGGAGCGGGTGCTGCTGACGGCCGGCGCGGCGGAGGCGTTCGTGCTGCTGGCGCGGGCGCTGAAGGTGCGCCGGCCGGTGGTGGTGCATCCGCAGTTCACGGAGCCGGAGGCGGCGCTGCGGGACGCGGGCCACACGGTCGACCGGGTGCTGCTGCGGGCGGCGGACGGTTTCCGGCTGGACGCCGCCACGGTCCCCGAGGACGCCGACCTGGTGGTGATCGGCAACCCGACGAACCCGACGTCGGTGCTGCACCCGGCCGGGTCCGTCGCCGCGCTCGCCCGTCCCGGGCGAACGCTGGTGGTGGACGAGGCGTTCATGGACGCGGTGCCGGGCGAGCGGGAGGCCCTGGCCGGGCGGACCGACGTGCCGGGGCTCGTCGTGCTGCGAAGTCTGACGAAGACGTGGGGGCTGGCGGGGCTGCGGATCGGATACGTGCTGGCCGCCCCGGAGACGATCGCCGAACTGGAGCGCGCCCAGCCGCTGTGGCCGGTGTCCACGCCGGCGCTGGCCGCCGCCGAGGCCTGCGTCGGGCCGCGGGCGCTGGCGGAGGCGGCCCACGCGGCACACCGCATCGCCGCCGACCGGGCCCATCTGGTGGCCGGGCTCGGCGCGTTCGCCCCGCGAGGGCTGCGGGTGGCGGAGCCTGCCGAGGGCCCCTTCGTCCTGGTCCGGCTCCCCCGCGCCGCCGAGGTGCGCCGGCGGCTGCGCGAGCTGGGGTTCGCGGTGCGGCGCGGGGACACCTTCCCGGGGCTGGACGATCAGTGGCTACGGCTGGCGGTGCGGGACCGGGCCACGACCGACTCGTTCCTGCGAGCCCTGGAACAGGCGCTGTAGCGGACGCGCCCCGGAACGGGCCCGGAGCGTCGGTGCCGGGGCGGCAGCCACGCCCCTGACCCCGTGACTGCACCCGTCCCGGCCGGCACCCTCCCGGTCGGCACCCTCCCGGTCGGCACCCTCAGGGGCCCCGGGAGGGCCGCCTCGCACCCCGCCGGACCTCCCCGGCAGGGCGATGCCCCGCCGGACGCAGGCCCGGGCCCAGGATGCCGGGCCCGGGCCCGCCCCCCGAGCACGGTGATCGACCCGCCTGCGGCACCACCACGGATCACCGGGAAGCGGCGCTCCCCCAGCCCCTCCCGGCAAGCCGCCCGGCACCGCGACGGTGTCCGCGCCCGGCCGCCGCCCCGGCCCAGGACATCGAACCCCGCGCCCCGCCGCCCGAGCAGGGCGAAGCGCGCCGCCCGCAGCACCCCGCGGCCCCCGGGAAGGGGCGCTCCCCCCGGCCCCCTCCCGGCAAGTGCACCCGCGCCGAGACCGTCGGCGAGGTCCGCGCCCACGCCCGGCCGCCGCCCCGGCCCAGGACGCCGGGTTCGCGCCCCGCGGCACGCTCCCCGTGGGGGTCAGCTCCTGCGGCGCCGGGTCAGGGCGAACGCGCCGGCGCCCGCCGCGATCAGGGCGAGCGCCCCGCCCGCGATGTACGGCGTCGCCGAGCTGCCGCCGGTCTCGGCCAGCCCCGCCTGCTCGGCGGGCGCGCCCTGCGGCCTGACGTCGCCGGCCGGGTCCGGGCTCTGGCGAGCGGGCGCGGGCGGGGCCTCGCAGGTCGCCTCCGCCAGGGTGAGCGTGCCCTCCACCTCGGCGACGTTGAGCTTCAACGGGTTGACGGAGACCTTCAGTTCGAGAGCGGTCGCGGCGGCCGTGCGCGAGGTGGTCCGCTTCCGGGACAGGTCCAGGCGCACCTCGCCGACGCCGGGCACCTCGACGTTCGTCGGACCGGCGGGGGTGAGCGTGACCTTCTTGCCGAGGACCGTGACCGAGCCGAGCAGGCTCGCGGAGGCGACGGGCGCCTTCCCGGCCTCGCAGGTCGCCTTCGCGGTGACCTGCTGCACCTCGACGAGCGAGAGCAGCGGCAGGCCGGGCACGTGCAGCCTGGCGTGGGCGAGGGTGGTGGAGCCCTCGGCCCGGCCGGCGGTGACCGTCGCCCGCGCGTCCGCCACCTCCGCGCTCAGCACGCTGAACGGCTTCCCGCCGTTCACGCCGTCCAGCCGGGCGGTCAGCGCGGTCTTCCGGGCGCTCCGCGGCGCCTCGACCTGGTTGAGGGAGACCGTGAGCGGGACGTTCACGGTCTTGTCGAGCAGGCCGACGTCGAGCCCGGTGCGCAGGACTACGGCGCTCGCGCGGCCGTGGTCGGCGGTCGCGTGGGCGGAGCCGGAGCCGGCCAGGGCCGCGGGACCGGCGGCCAGGGCGGTGACCGCCGTGACGGTGGCGAGCCGGCGTGCGGGCATGCGGAAGCTGTTGCCGTTCAAGGTGGTGGGACCCCCCAGAAGAGACGTGCTCGGGACCCGCCAACAATTGCGCTCGTCGGGGTGAACTGGCGTCCATACGGCACCAGTTCACCCCAACGAGCGTTCCCCGTGAACGCATTCGATTACGGCCGGGACTCCCCCGCGACGGGGCGGAGCGCTCAGCCGACGACCCGGCCCTCGAGCACCACCCTGCGCGGGGCCGCCAGCACGCGCACGTCCGCCCGCGGGTCGGCCTCGTACACCACGAGGTCGGCCGGCGCGCCCTCCTCCAGGCCGGGACGGCCGAGCCAGTCGCGCGCGCCCCAGGTCGTCGCGGACAGGGCCGCCACGGCCGGGATTCCGGCGGTGACCAGTTCCGCCACCTCGCCCGCCACCAGGCCGTGGGCGAGGTGACCGCCGGCGTCGGTGCCGACGTAGACGGGGATGCCGGCGTCGTAGGCGCCGCGGACGGTGTCGTAGCGGCGTTCGTACAGCCGGCGCATGTGGGCCGACCACTGCGGGAACCTCGCCTCGCCGCCCGCGGCGAGCTGCGGGAACGTCGCGATGTTGACCAGCGTCGGGACGATGGCGACGCCCCGCTCGGCGAACAGCGGGATCAGGTCGTCGGTGAGGCCGGTGGCGTGCTCGATGCAGTCGATGCCCGCCTCGACCAGGTCGCGCAGGGAGTTCTCGGCGAAGCAGTGGGCGGTGACGCGGGCGCCGAGCCGGTGGGCCTCGGCGATGGCGGCCCGGGCCGCGTCGGCCGGCCAGCTGGGGGCCAGGTCGCCGAGGTCGCGGTCGATCCAGTCGCCGACCAGCTTCACCCAGCCGTCGCCGCGGCGCGCCTCCCGCGCGACGTACTCGACGAGGGCGTCGGGCTCGATCTCCCAGGCGTAGCCGCGCATGTAGCGGCGGGTGCGGGCGATGTGCCGGCCGGCCCGGATGATCTTCGGGAGGTCGTCGCGGTCGTCGATCCAGCGGGTGTCGGAGGGCGAGCCGGCGTCGCGGATCAGCAGGGTGCCCGCGTCCCGGTCGGTCAGGGCCTGCTTCTCGGCCACGTCCTCGTCGACCGGGCCGTGCGGGCCGAGGCCGACGTGGCAGTGCGCGTCGACGAGGCCGGGCAGCGCCCAGCCCTCCACGCTGCGGACGTCGCGCGCCCCGGCGGGACGGTCGTAGGAGATCCGCCCGCCGACGACCCACAGCTCGTCGCGAACGTCGTCGGGCCCGGCCAGGACCCGGCCCTTCACGTGCAGCACCGCCTGATCGCTCATGCACGGCACTCTAGTGACCGGCTATTCGCCCTGGGCCACCCGGTCCGGGGTCTCCTCCACGTCGGCCATCGCCGGGTCCAGCAGGCGGGAGAGGAAGTGGCGGGTGCGGTCGTGGCGGGGGCTGCCGATGACCTGGGCCGGTGTGCCGTCCTCGACGATCACGCCGCCGTCCATGAAGACGACCCGGTCGGCGACCTCGCGGGCGAAGGTCATCTCGTGGGTGACGACCATCATGGTCATGCCCTCGTCGGCGAGCATCCGCATCACCGCGAGGACGTCCCCGACCAGCTCGGGGTCGAGCGCCGAGGTCGGCTCGTCGAACAGCATCACCTCGGGCCCCATCGACAGTGCGCGGGCGATGGCCACGCGCTGCTGCTGGCCGCCGGAGAGGGAGGCGGGGTAGGCGCCGGCCTTCTCCGCCAGGCCCACCCGCCGGAGGTTCTCGGCGGCGACCTTCGCGGCCGTCGCCTTGTCCCGCCGCAGCACCCGGCGCTGCGGCAGCGTGAGGTTCTCGGTGACGGTGAGGTGCGGGAAGAGGTTGAACTGCTGGAAGACCATGCCGATACGGCGGCGTGCGGCGTCGATGTCGACGTCGGGGTCGGTGAGTTCGACGCCGCCGACGAAGACCTGGCCGCGGGTGGGCTCCTCCAGCAGGTTGACGCAGCGCAGCAGGGTCGACTTGCCGGAGCCGGACGGGCCGATGACGCACACCACCTCGCCCCGGGCGATCTCCAGGTCGATGCCGCGCAGCACCTCGTTGTCGCCGAAGGACTTGTGCAGCCCCTGGAGCCGGATCTCTGCGGTACTGCTCACTTGACGGCCTCCTGGGCCTTCGCCTCCAGGCGGCGGACGACGAAGCCGAGCGGGATGGTCACCAGCAGGTAGCACAGGCCGGCGACGAGGATCGGCGTGGAGTTGGCGGTCGTGCTGGCCAGGTCGCGGCCGTACTTGGACAGTTCGCGCTCCTCCAGGGTGACGCCGAGGAAGAGCACCAGCGAGGAGTCCTTGAACAGCAGCACCAGTTCGTTGGTCAGCGGCGGGATGATGATGCGGAACGCCTGCGGGACGACGATCGAGACCATCGCCCGGGCGGGCGAGAAGCCCAGCGAACGGGCCGCCTCCAGCTGCCCCTTGGGCACCGCCTGGATGCCCGCGCGGATCGTCTCGGCCATGTACGCGGCGGCCACCAGGCCCAGCGCGAGCGCGACCTTGCCGTACGTGCCGCCGACGATCTCCGTGCCGGGGAAGGCCAGCGGTACGGCCACGCCGATGAAGATGAAGATCAGCAGCGCGGGCAGGCCGCGGAAGATCTCGATGTAGACGCCGGCGAGCCAGCGGTAGGGGCCGACCGACGACAGCCGCATCAGCGCGACGACCATGCCGAGGGCCAGCCCCACGACGAAGCCGGACACCGTGTACAGGACGGTGTTCTTCAGCGCCAGCGTGATGATCTCGGGGAACATCTGCCGCGCGATGTCCCACTGCGCGAACTGGTTGCGCAGCCGCCCCCAGTCGGCCGAGGCCGCGAAGGCGGCCACGGCGGCGACGAAGACGACGTACTGCGCGCCGCGCGACAGACGGCGCTTCTGCCGCCGGGTCAGCCCCTTCCTGCGGGGCGGGGCCGGGGTGCGGAGGTCCGTGTCGGTCATGAGGCGGAGGGCGACGCGGCGGAGGCGTCGTAGGGGCCGATCCACTTCTCGTACAGCTTCTTGTACGTGCCGTCGGCCTTCGCGTCCTTGATCGCCTTGTTGACCGCGGCGAGGAGCTTCGTGTTGCCCTTCTTCACCGTGAAGCCGTACTGCTCGCCGGTGCTGAGGTTGTCGGCGACCTCGAACGCGGAGGCGTTGGCCTTGTCCTTCAGCCAGCCCTGCACGACCGGGTAGTCGATGATCACGGCCTTGACCTGCCCGGTGCGCAGACCGTTGAGGACGGCGTCGGAGGACTCGAAGGAGACCGGGTCGAAGCCCTTGCTCCTGGCGTAGTCCTCGCCGGTGGTCTGCGCCTGGGCGCCGAGCTTGACGCCCTTGGCCTTTACGTCGGCGAGCGAGCGGACGCCGCTGCCGCGGTCGACGAGGACGGCCTGGGTGGCGTCGAAGTAGGGGTCGGAGAAGTCGACGTTCTTCTTGCGCTCCTCGGTGATGGTCATGCCGGCGGCGGCCAGGTCGCACCGGCCGGAGTTGAGGAACGCGCCGGTCTTGAAGTTCTCGAACGGCGTGTCGACGATCTGCTGCCGCACCCCGAGGTCCTTGGCGACCAGGTCGACGAGGGAGACGTCGAAGCCCTGCGCCTTGCCGTCGATCTCCGACTGGAACGGCGGGTACGGCAGGTGGGTGCAGGTGGTGAGCTGTCCGGCCTTCACCAGTTCGACCCCGCCGGCCGCGGTCTTGCCGCCGCTGCCGCCGCTGCCGCTCGAGGTGCAGCCGGCCACGAGGACCAGCCCGGCCGTCGCGGTGGTGGCGGCCAGAAAGCGGATCCGGCGCCCGGGGACGGTGTTCACTGGGGACCTCCTGTGGGGGAACTGTGGCTTCCGATTATAAGGACATGTTTGAGTGTCTCAAACAAATTCGATGGCTGCGGAGCCGTACAGCCTGAGAAGTCGCCGGTCGGGGGCGGTGCGGAGGCAGGGATTACGCTCGACTGCGTCTACCCCGCCAGCGAGAAGAGAGCCCTGTCGTGACCCACCCCCTTCTGGACCTCGCCCCGCTGAGCGCCGCCCGCTTCGCCTCCATCGAGGACCGCGTGGCACGGCTGCTCGGCACCGCCCAGGACGTCCTGATCACGCAGGGCGAGGCCCTGCTGCCGCTGGAGGGCGCGATCCGTGCGACGGCGGGGCCGGGGACGACCGCGCTGAACGTGATCACCGGCCCGTACGGGCAGACCTTCGGCGACTGGCTGCGGGACTGCGGCGCGACGGTCGTCGACCTGGCGGTGCCCTTCCACACGGCCGTGCGCGCCGAGCAGGTCCGGGAGGCGTTCGAGGCGCATCCGGAGATCGACTTCGTGTCCCTGGTGCACGCGGAGGCGGCGACCGGCAACACCAACCCGGTCGCGGAGATCGGCGAGGTGGTGCGGGAGCGCGGCGCGCTGTTCTACCTGGACGCCGTGGCGTCGGTCGGCGCGGAGCCGGTGCTGCCGGACGCGTGGGGGGTGGACCTGTGCGTCATCGGGGCGCAGAAGGCGATGGGCGGGCCGGCCGGCGTCTCGGCGGTGTCGGTGAGCGCGCGGGCGTGGGCGCGGATGGCCGCGAACCCGCGGGCCCCGCGCCGGTCGTACCTCTCGCTGCTGGACTGGAAGGAGCGCTGGATCGACGGCGGGCGCAAGGCACTGCTGCACGCTCCGGCACAACTGGAGATGCTCGCCCTGGAGGCGTGCCTGGAGCGGATCGAGACGTCGGGCCTGGACACGGTGATGGCCCGGCACGCGTCGGCCGCCGCCGCGACCCGGGCGGGCGCCCTGGCGATGGGCGGCGGGCTGGAGCCGTACGTGTACGAGGCCCGGGAGGCGGCGCCGGTCGCCACCACGCTGCGGGTGCCGGCGGAGACGGTGGCGTCGGAGCTGGTGGCACGCGCCCTGGAGGCCGACCCCGCGCTGCCGCTGGCCGCGGGCGGGGGCGCGCTGGCCAAGGAGATGATCCGGGTCAACCACTACGGGCCGGACGCCTCCGTGGAGACGGTGCGGCGCTGCCTGGCCGCGCTCGGCGCCGCGCTGGCGGAGCGGGGCCTGACGGTGGACGTGGCGGCGGCGGACCGGGCGGCACAGGGTGCGGTATCGCATCAGCAGGATTAGCAGAAACTAATTCAGAGGTAATTCCGGAGTTTATCAACGGGCAGTCGACCTTCGTCTTCTGCCCGCTTTTTCTTGGCCTAAACGCGAAGATTCTGCGAACGCCGACCGGCGCAATTCAAGCGGATCCCGTGTAGGTCACATGGGTGTGACGCGTTACACATCCCGACCGATTTGTCATTGTTCATGCCGGTCAAAACCGGATGTTCGGGGCGGCTTTCGCGCAATCGCACGCGCCCGCGCGATAACACAGGACCCCTGCGCAGGTAACCCCCTCGCGCGATGCATTTTTGCAATTCCCTCGGTAAGTTCAATTTGCATGACTGCCGCACAAGCAGAACTGCAAATAGACCGTCCGTCGGTCGCGGACGGCGCCGCTCTGTGGCGTATCGCGAAGGACTCGAAGACCCTCGACCTGAACTCGTCGTACAGCTATCTGCTGTGGTGCCGCGACTTCGCCGGCACCACGGCCGTGGCCCGTGACGAGCACGGAGAACCGGTCGGCTTCGTCACCGGCTACGTACGGCCGGACCGTCCGCGCACCCTGCTGGTCTGGCAGGTGGCGGTGGATGAGACGTACCGCGGGCGGGGGCTCGCGGCCGCGCTGCTCGACGCCCTGGCGGCCCGGGCCGTCACGGAGCACGGGCTGACCACGCTCGAGACGACCATCACCCCGGGCAACACCGCCTCCGAGCGGTTGTTCGCCTCGTTCGCCGAGCGGCACGGCGCACGGGTGGAGCGCGAGGTGCTGTTCGGCGCGGACCTGTTCCCCGACGGCCCGCACGACGCCGAGGTCCTCCACCGCATCGGCCCCCTCACCCCCTGACGCCCCCAGGCCACTCCCGCCCCCGCACTCCCGCACACCCTCCCCACGCACTCCCCCACGCAACGAGGAGCGATTCGCCGTGACCATCACCCAGCCCGACCTGAGCGTCTTCGAGACCGTCGAGTCCGAGGTGCGCAGCTACTGCCGCGGCTGGCCCACCGTCTTCGACCGCGCGCACGGCAGCCGCATGTACGACGAGGACGGCCACGAGTACCTGGACTTCTTCGCCGGCGCCGGCTCGCTGAACTACGGGCACAACAACCCGGTCCTGAAACGGGCGTTGATCGACTATCTGGAGCGCGACGGCGTCACCCACGGGCTGGACATGTCGACCACCGCCAAGCGCGCCTTCCTGGAGTCCTTCCAGAACCTGGTGCTCAGGCCGCGCGACCTGCCGTACAAGGTCATGTTCCCGGGGCCGACCGGCACCAACGCCGTGGAGTCGGCGCTGAAGCTGGCGCGGAAGGTGAAGGGCCGCGAGGCGATCGTGTCGTTCACCAACGCCTTCCACGGCATGTCGCTGGGCTCGCTCGCCGTCACCGGCAACGCCTTCAAGCGGGCCGGGGCCGGCGTCCCGCTGGTGCACGGCACGCCGATGCCGTTCGACAACTACTTCGACGGGCAGGTCCCGGACTTCCTGTGGTTCGAGCGGCTGCTGGAGGACCAGGGCTCCGGGCTCAACAAGCCCGCCGCGGTCATCGTCGAGACCGTGCAGGGCGAGGGCGGCATCAACGTCGCGCGCCCCGAGTGGCTGCGCGCGCTCGCCGGGCTGTGCGAGCGGCAGGACATGCTGCTGATCGTCGACGACATCCAGATGGGCTGCGGCCGTACCGGCGCCTTCTTCTCCTTCGAGGAGGCGGGGATCGTGCCGGACATCGTCACCGTGTCCAAGTCGATCAGCGGTTACGGCCTGCCGATGTCACTGTGCCTGTTCAAGCCGGAGCTGGACATCTGGGAGCCGGGCGAGCACAACGGCACCTTTCGTGGCAACAACCCCGCGTTCGTGACGGCCACCGCCGCCCTGGAGGCGTACTGGGCGGACGGCTCCGCGATGGAGAAGCAGACCCGGACCCGCGGCGAGCAGGTCGAGCAGGGGCTGATCGCCGTCGCCGAGGAGAACCTCGCCGACGTCAAGGAGTACCGGGGCCGCGGGCTGGTGTGGGGCCTGGAGTTCCACGACAAGGGGCGCGCGGAGAAGGTCGCGCGGCGCGCCTTCGAACTCGGGCTGCTGATCGAGACGTCCGGCCCGGAGAGCGAGGTCGTCAAGCTGCTCCCGGCGCTCACCGTCAGCCCCGAGGAGCTGGACGAGGGCCTGAGCGTCCTCGCCCGGTCGGTCCGCGAGACCGCCTGACCATCCGGATCACCCACCTAGGAGGCATCGCAGCACCGTGATCGTCCGTTCGTTCAAGGACATCGAAGGCACCGACCGGCATGTGAAGGCCGCGTCCGGCACCTGGGAGAGCAAGCGCATCGTCCTCGCCAGGGAGAGGGTCGGCTTCTCCCTGCACGAGACGATCCTGTACGCCGGGACCGAGACGTCGATGTGGTACGCCAACCACATCGAGGCCGTCGTCTGCACTGAAGGCGAGGCCGAACTCACCGACCACGAGACCGGGAAGACGTACACGATCACTCCCGGCACCATGTACCTCCTCGACGGCCACGAGCGGCACACGCTGAAGGTCAAGGAGGATTTCCACTGCGTCTGCGTGTTCAACCCGCCCGTCACCGGCCGGGAGGACCACGACGAGAACGGCGTGTACCCCCTGCTCACCGAGCCCGAGGAGGTGTGAGGACCCATGACCACCGCTCCCGTGCAGGATCTCTACCCGACGCGCGGCACCAGCGAGGTGACCGTCCCGCGCCCGGACCCGGTCGTCTGGGGCTCCCCGGACACGCCGGGGCCGGTCTCCACCACCGACCTCCAGCAGTACGAGCGCGACGGCTTCCTCGCCGTCGACCAGCTCATCACCCCCGACGAGGTGGAGGTCTGCCGGCGTGAGCTGGACCGGCTGGTCTCCGACCCGGCGATCCGCGCCGACGAACGGTCCGTCGTCGAGCCGAAGTCGAAGGAGATCCGGTCCGTCTTCGAAGTGCACCGGATCAGCGAGGTGTTCGCGAACCTGGTGCGCGACGAGCGGGTCGTCGGGCGGGCGCGGCAGATCCTCGGCTCGGACGTGTACGTCCACCAGTCGCGGATCAACGTCAAGCCCGGTTTCGGGGCGAGCGGCTTCTACTGGCACTCGGACTTCGAGACCTGGCACGCCGAGGACGGCCTGCCGAACATGCGGACGGTGTCGGTCTCGATCGCGCTGACCGAGAATCTCGACACCAACGGCGGGCTCATGATCATGCCGGGCTCGCACCGGACGTTCCTGGGCTGTGCCGGGGCCACGCCCGAGGACAACTACAAGAAGTCGCTGCAGATGCAGGACGCGGGCACGCCGTCCGACGAGGCGCTGACCGCGATGGCCTCCCGGTACGGCATCAGGCTGTTCACCGGGAAGGCCGGCTCGGCGACCTGGTTCGACTGCAACTGCATGCACGGGTCCGGCGACAACATCACGCCGTTCCCGCGCAGCAACGTCTTCATCGTGTTCAACAGCGTGGAGAACGCGGCCGTCGAGCCGTTCGCGGCGCCCGTGCGGCGGCCGGAGTTCATCGGCGCGCGGGACTTCACACCCGTGAGGTGACCCGCCCCCGCGCCGCCGACACCCCCGCCGCCGCGGCCGGTCAGCCGGACAGCACGTCCAGCAGCCGGTCGACGTCGGCGGGGGTGTTGTACAGGTGGAAGGAGGCCCGCAGGTTGCCCGCGCGGTCGGAGACCTCGATGCCCGCGTCGCTCAACCCGGGCTGCCGGTGGCCGAGTCCGGGCACCGACACGATCGCCGAGCCGGGCGCCGGGAGCGGTTCGTGGCCCAGTGCGGCCAGTCCCGCGCGGAAGCGGTCGGCGAGCGCGAGGTCGTGGGCGCGCACGGCGTCCACGCCGAGTTCCTCGATCAGCTCCAGGGAGGAGCGCAGCCCGGCGAAGGTGAACAGGGCGGGGCTGATGTCGAACCGCCGTGCGGAGCGGGCGAGTTCGGACACCGGCCCGTAGCAGCTCTGCCAGGGCTCCTCGCCCGCGACCCATCCGGCCAGGACCGGCGTCAGCCCGCCGAAGTCCTCCGGGACGACGAGGAAGGCCGCCCCGTGCGGGCCGAGCAGCCACTTGTAGGAGACCGTGGCCGCGAAGTCGTGGGCGGCGGCCTCCGCCGGCAGCCATCCGGCGGTCTGGGAGAAGTCGACGTACGTACGGGCCCCGTGCCGCCGGGCCGCCTCGCGCAGCGCGGGCAGGTCGGCGATCCGGCCGTCGGCGGACTGGGCGGCGCTGACCGCGACGAGCGCGGTGCCCGGCCGGACCGAGTCGGCGATCCGCTCCAGCGGCACGGTGCGCACCTTCAGGTCGCCGCGCACGTGGAACGGGTTCAACACGGAGGTGAAGTCGCCCTCGGCGGTGAGGACTTCGGCGCCGGCCGACAGCGACGCGGCGATCACCCCGGTGTGCGCGGCCACCGATGTCCCGGCCGCCACCCGGCCGGCCGGGACGCCGGCCAGCCGGGCGAAGGCGGCCCGGGACTTCTCCACGTCAGCGTGCAGCGGGCCCAGCGGCATGCCCTCGGCGCGCAGCAGCGCCGCTTCGTGCAGCGCGGCCACGGTACGGGCGGGCAGCAGTCCGTTGCTCGCGGTGTTCAGGTAGGTGTTCTTCGGGGCGAACTCGGAACGGACGAGGCTCTCGAAGGTCTCCATGGGTCCACTCTGGGCCCCGCGCGGACACCCGTCCATTGCGGATTTCTGCGTGACCGCCCCAAGCGGTGCTTATGAATGCGCTCCGGCCTGCGTCTTTTCGTGCTCGTCCCAGGCCTGGGCCAGTGCCTGGGCGAAGGCCTCGGCGGGCTGGGCGCCGGAGACGCCGTACCGCCGGCCGAGGACGAAGAAGGGGACGCCGGTCGCGCCGAGCCGTGCGGCCTCGCGCTCGTCGGCGCGGACGGCGTCTGCGTAGGCGTCCGGGTCGGCGAGCACCCCGCGGGCGTCCTCGGCGTCCAGACCGGCGGCGACGGCGAGTTCCACCAGCCGTTCGTGGTCGGCGTAGACGGAGCGCTCCTCGGCGAAGTTGGCGGTGTAGAGGATCTGGAGCAGTTCGCCCTGCCTGCCGTGCTCCTTCGCGAGGTGCAGCAGGCGGTGCATGTCGAAGGTGCTGCCGTGGTCGCGGCCCCGGGTGCGGTAGGCCAGGCCCTCGGCGGCGGCCAGCGCGGCCAGGTTCTCCTCACCGGCCTGCGCCTGCGCCTCGCTCATGCCGTACTTCTTCGTCAGCATGGTGAGGACGGGCTGGACGTCGTCCTTGGCGTGGCCCGGGTCCAGTTCGAAGGACCGGTGCACCACCTCGACCCGGTCGCGGTGCGGGAAGTCCGCGAGCGCCCTCTCGAAGCGGGCCTTGCCCACGTAGCACCAGGGGCAGGCGATGTCGCTCCAGATCTCGACGCGCATGGTTCGGCTTCCTGTCGGCTCGCACGGGTGCGGAGACTCCCTCCGCCGCATGCGTGAACGTTCAACGAGCCGGGGTCATTCCCCGGCCACGGTGAGGCGCAGCAGCAGGTGGTGGTCGTCCTCGGCCGGGGGCTGCCGGGGGTCCGGGGTCCAGCCCCGGCCGGCATAGAAGGCCTGGGCGCGCAGGTTGCCGATGTGCACGGCGAGGACGGCGGTCCGTCTGCCGTCGGCCTGCCACTCCTCCACGCAGGCCGTGTGCAGGGCGGTGCCGACGCCCCGGCCCCAGTGGCCGGGGTCGGTGTGCAGCTGCAACAGCTCGACCGGCTCCGCGGGCGCGCCCCGCGGGTCACGGAAGGAGGCGATGCCCACCAGGCGGCCGTCGAGTACCGCGCACAGCAC
The DNA here is from genome assembly GCF_055569945.1 of Streptomyces sp. NPDC031340. NCBI lineage: Bacteria > Bacillati > Actinomycetota > Actinomycetes > Kitasatosporales > Streptomycetaceae > Streptomyces > Streptomyces sp. NPDC031340. The sequence continues at coordinate 9,410 of NZ_JBVIIE010000077.1, read as the reverse complement.
GCGACGGTCGGCACGCCCGATGGCCTCCGCCCACCTGGCCGGCCAGTCGGTGCCGTCGTCGGGCGGGCCGTCCGGGTAGTACGTCGACCGGGCCCGGGCGTGCAGCGCGGCGACGGCCGCGGCCTCGGCGGGCAGGGCGGTCCTGACCACCGGGGGGCCGGCGGTCCGGTGCGTTCTGATCACGTGTCGGAGGACGCGCCCGGCGCGGGCGCGGTTCCCGGCAGGCGCCGGCCGGGCCGGGCGCGGTGGGCGCCCGGGGCGTTCAGCTTCCGTCTCGCAGGTCGCGCGGCCAGTTGGGCCGGAACTCGATGTGGTCGTAGGTCACCACGCAGCCCTCCCCCATCGGCGACTGCGCCAGGAAGCCGACCAGGGCCGCGCCCGTCTCCTCCTCGCCGCCCAGCGTGAACAGCCGGACGAAGGTCCAGCGTTCGCCGTCGCGGGAGGCGTGGAAGGCGAGGGCGCGGCCGGTGCGGCTCACCCGGAGCCACACCGAACTGCCGTCCACCGTGAAGGAGTTCGCGTCGTCGGAGTGGCCGCGGGTGACCACCGTGCACACCGTGGGCAGGTCCGGGGAGTACTCCAGGCAGAGCTTGGCCCAGGCCCGTTCGCCGACGTGGACGTAGAGCGCTCCGGCGTCGAAGGCGGCGCCGAAGCCGACCGTGACGCGCGCGATCAGCTGGAAGTCGCCCTCCGGCGCCCCGAGCAGGCGGGGCGCGTCGGAGGCGGGGTCCACCGCCTCCCCGGTGGGCGGTACGAACCGGTCCTGGCGGGCACCGGCCCACCCGGTGAGGACGCCGTCCTCGTAGGACCAGTGCCCGTCCGGGCCGTAGGTGCGCAGCGGGAAGGGCAGGGGCGGCAGTTCGACGTCCATCCGGCGAGTCTGCCAGGCCGGTGACCGCGCGGGCCGGGCGGGGGTCAGTGCTCGAGGCGGCCGTTGAAACGGCGGGGCAGGCCCAGCGGGTTGTCGTCCCGCAGCTCCGGCGGCAGCAGCGCCTCGGGAGCGCCCTGGTAGGCCACCGGGCGCATCCACCGCTCGATGGCCGTGCCGCCCACGGACGTCGACGTGGAGGTCGTCGCCGGGTAGGGACCGCCGTGGTGCTGGGCCGGGGCGACCGCGACTCCGGTCGGCCACCCGTTGACCAGCACCCGGCCCGCGATCGGCGTCAGCTCCGCCAGGATCTCCGCGCCGCGTCCCTCGCCCGCGGCCTCCTCCGTGGACAGGTGGACGGTGGCGGTGAGGTTGCCCGGCAGCCGCGACAGCACCTCACGCACGGCGGCCTCGTCCTCGTAGCGGGCCACCACGGTGACCGGTCCGAAGCACTCCTCCAGGAGCACGTCGTAGGCGCCCTCCTCGGCCAGCTTGTCCGCCGACACCACCAGGAAGCCCGCACTGACGGTGTGCTCGCCGCCCGCGCCGGGCGTCACCGGGGACTCCACCTCGGGCAGCGCGCTGCGCTCGGCGATACCGGCGAGGAAGTTGTCCCGCATCCGGTGGTCGAGCAGGACGCCGGCGTCGGTGTCGCTCACGGCGTCGGTGAGGGACTTCAGGAAGCGGTCGCCCGCCGCGCCGGACGGCGCCAGCACCAGGCCCGGCTTGACGCAGAACTGCCCGACGCCGAGCGTCATCGACCCGGCGAGGCCCGCGCCGATGGCCTCCGCCCGCTCGGCCGCGGCGGCCTCGGTGACGACGACCGGGTTCAGCGAGCCCAGCTCGCCGTGGAACGGGATCGGCACCGGCCGCGCCGCCGCCGCGTCGAACAGCGCCCGGCCGCCCCGGACGGAGCCGGTGAAGCCGGCGGCGGTCACCAGCGGGTGCTTGACCAGCTCGACGCCCGCCTCGAAGCCGTGCACCAGGCCGAGCACCCCGTCCGGGATGCCGTGCGCGGCGGCCGCCCGGCGCAGCACCTTGGCGACCAGCTCGGACAGGGCGGGGTGGTCGGGGTGGGCCTTGACGACGACCGGGCAGCCGGCCGCGAGGGCGCTCGCGGTGTCGCCGCCGGCGACGGAGAAGGCGAAGGGGAAGTTGGACGCGGAGTAGACCGCGACGACGCCGAGCGGCACCTTGTAGCGGCGCAGGTCGGGGATGGGCGGGGTCGCGGTGTCGTCGGGGTGGTTGATGATCACGTCGAGGAACGCGCCCTCGTCGACGATGTCCGCGAAGGCCCGCAGCTGGTAGCAGGTGCGGGCGAGTTCACCGGTGAGCCGGACCGGGCCGAGCGCGCTCTCCGCGTCGGCGGTCTCCACCAGCCCGTCCTTGGCCGCCTCCAGCTGTTCGGCGGCGGTGCGCAGGAAGGCGGAGCGCACGGCGCGGTCGGCGAGGGCCCCGCGGGCGGCGTGCGCGGCGCGGACGGCGGCGTCCACCTCCTGGGCTGTGGCCTCCACCGCAACCTGCTCGCGCTGCTTCCCGGTACGGGGGTCGACACTCCAGACTGGTGCTGCTGCCACCGCGGTCCCTCCACGTATCTCCTGCGCCTTGTCGCCGCAGTTTCTGGGTTCATCCACCAGGGTGTTCGATATGCTGAACGGTGTCTCTGATGATGAATAGCTGTTGGAGACTATAGCTCCACAGTTCCGTCCGACGAAGGGGTAGAGGGCGATGGCGGCAGGCGAGACAGGCGGCGGCGGATCGCAGGTCAAGTCCGCGGTGCGGACCGTTGAATTGCTCGAGTACTTCGCCGGCCGCCCCGGCATGCACTCCCTCGCCTCGGTCCAGGAGGCCGTCGGCTACCCCAAGTCCAGCCTGTACATGCTGCTTCGCACGCTCGTGGAACTGGGCTGGGTGGAGACGGACGCGACGGGCACGCGGTACGGGATCGGGGTGCGGGCGCTGCTCGTCGGCACGTCGTACATCGACGGCGACGAGGTGGTCGCGGTGGCCCGGCCGACGCTGGACCGGCTGTCGGACGACACCACGGAGACCATCCACCTCGCCCGCCTGGACGGCACCAACGTCGTCTACCTCGCCACCCGCCAGTCGCAGCACTACCTGCGCCCCTTCACCCGGGTCGGCCGCCGGCTGCCCGCCCACTCCACCTCCCTCGGCAAGGCGCTGCTGAGCACGTACACCGACGAGCAGGTCCGCAAGCTGCTCCCGGAGACGCTGCCCGCCCTCACCGAGAACACCATCACGGACCGCGAGCAGCTCATCGAGGAACTGCACCAGGTCCGCGAGCAGGGTTTCGCCGTGGACCGCGAGGAGAACACGCTGGGGCTGCGCTGCTTCGGCGTGGCGATCCCGTACCGCACCCCGGCCCGGGACGCGATCAGCTGCTCGGTGCCGGTGGCGCGGCTGACCCCCGCGCACGAGCAGATGGTGAAGGACGCGCTGTTCGACGCGCGCGACCGGCTGACCCTGGCGACCCGGAGGCTTTGAGGGATGGACGTCGTACTGCGCGAGGTGCACGACAGCGATCTGCCGGTGTTCTTCCGGCAGATGAACGACCCGGAGGCGCTGCGTATGGCGGCCTTCACCGCGAAGGACCCCGCCGACCGGGTCGCGTTCGACGACCGGTGGGAGCGGATCCGGGCCTCGGACGCCGTCACGCGGACCGTCCTGGCCGACGGCGACGTGGTGGGCAGCGCGGCGGTGTACGGGGAGCCGGGCGAGCGCGAGGTGACGTACTGGGTGGACCGGGCCTACTGGGGGCGGGGCGTGGCCACGGCGGCGCTGCGCGCGCTGCTGGCCGAGGTGCCGGAGCGCCCGCTGTACGCCCGGGCGGCGGCGGACAACACCGGCTCGCGGCGGGTGCTGGAGAAGTGCGGCTTCCGTGAGACGGCCCGGGCGACCGGGTACGCGCCGGCCCGCGGCGCGGAGATCGACGAGGTCGTGCTGACCCTGCCGGGGTGAGCACCGCCCGGCCCGCGCCGGCCCCGGCGTTCACGGACGCCGGGGCGGCGGGCGTCACTTCACGCCGAGGATCTGCTCCACCGGGTCGATCGCGAAGTACACCAGGAACAGCGCCGAGACGCCCCACAGCAGCGGGTGCACCTCCCGCGCCTTGCCGAGGACCGACTTGATGACCACGTAGGCGAGGAAGCCCGCTCCGATGCCGTCGGTGATCGAGTACGTGAACGGCATCGCGGCGATGGTGAGGAACGCCGGGATGGCGATCTCGTACCTGTCCCAGTCGATGTGCTTGACGTGGGTCATCATCAGGAAGCCCACCGCGATCAGGGCGGGCGCCGCCGCCTGCAGCGGGACGATGGTCAGCAGCGGGGTGAGGAACAGCGCCAGCCCGAACAGGCCGCCGGTGACCAGGTTGGCCAGCCCGGTGCGGGCGCCCTCGCCGACGCCGGCCGCCGACTCGATGTAGGCGGTGTTGGAGGAGGCCGAGCCCATGCCGCCGGCGACCGCGGCGGCGCCGTCGATGAACAGCACCCGGCCGATCCCGGGCACCTGGCCCTTGTCGTCGAGCAGTCCGGCCTCGGCGCTGATGCCGACGATGGTGCCCATGGCGTCGAAGAAGTCCGACAGCACCAGGGTGAAGACCAGCAGGACGGCGGTGAGCACGCCGGCCTCGGCGAAGCCGCCGAACAGGCTGAAGTGGCCGACGAGTCCGAAGTCCGGGGCCTCCAGGATCCGGTCCGGGACCTTGGGCGTGGTCAGGCCCCAGCTCTTGATGTCGGCGACGGCGTCGATGACGATCGCGACGACCGTCATGGTGATGATGCTGATCAGGATCGCGCCCTTCACCTTGCGGGCGAGCAGCGCGATGGTGAGCAGCACGCCGAGGCAGAACACCAGCACCGGCCAGCCGGTGAGCCGGCCGACCGCGCCGAGCTGCACCGGCACGGTGGTGTGCGCGGCGTCCGGGATGCGGCTGACGAACCCGGCGTCGACGAAGCCGATGAAGGCGATGAACAGTCCGATGCCGACGCCGATGGCCTGTTTCAGCTGCTGCGGGATGGCGTTCATGATGGCCTCGCGCAGGCCGGTGAGGACCAGCACACAGATCAGGACGCCCTCCAGGACCACCAGGCCCATCGCGTCGTCCCAGCTCATCAGCGGGGCCAGCTGGAAGGCGACGACGGCGTTGAGGCCGAGCCCGGCGGCGATGGCGAGCGGGAGGTTGCCGCCGACGCCCATGATCACCGTCATCACGCAGGCCACCAGGGCGGTGGCGGTGACGAGTTGGCCGGTGTCGAGCGAGTGGCCGAACTTGTCCTTGGCGCTGCCCAGGATGATGGGATTCAGGACAAGGATGTAGGCCATGGTGAAGAACGTGGCGAAGCCGCCGCGTATCTCCCTGCCGAAGGTGGACCCCCGTTCGGAGATCTTGAAGAACCGGTCCAGGCCGTTCGCCGGGGGTGGCGCGGCGGCGGACCGGTCGGCCGCCTGCTGTGTCTCGGACATGCGGGTGCTCCCTGCCTGCTGGTGATCGATGCGGATGCTGGCTGGATTGTTCCCTCGGTGAGGCGGTTTCAGGTTTTCCCCGTGTTACGGAATCAGCCGGTCCGTCAGACTGCGTTCGAAGGCCCGTACGAGTGGCATGATCCGCCGCTGCTACGCTTCCGGATCTCGCCGGGGTCCTCCCCGGACCTACACATGTCATTCGCATGACACGCACAGAGAGGTCGCCCGTGGGCACTGTCGTCGACGACGCAGCCTCGGTGGAGTTCCATGACTTCTTCGAACGGCACTACGCCGAACTCGCCCGTCTCGCCCATCTGCTGACCGGCGAGGCGGACGCCGCCGACGACCTGGCGGCGGACGCGCTGCTCGCGCTGTGGCACCGCTGGGACCGGGTCCGCGAGGCCGACCACCCGGTGGCCTACGCCCGCGGGGTGGTCGCCAACCTGGCGCGCACCCGCATCCGCAGCGCCGTGCGTGAACGCCGGCGGATCTCCCTGTTCTGGTCGCAGCGCGAGGAGAAGACGGAGAACCCCGACGTGGCGGGCGTGGTCGACGTGCAGGAGGCCCTGCGCAGGCTGCCGTTCCGCAAACGGGCGTGCGTGGTGCTGCGGCACGCGTTCGACCTGTCGGAGAAGGACACCGCGCTCGCCCTGGGAGTGTCCGTGGGTACCGTGAAGAGCCAGACGTCCAAGGGCATGGCCGAACTGCAGAAGCTGCTCGGCTCCCAGGGCGTTCCACAGAAGGTGCACGCGGCGATGACACGCGGCGGCGAGAGCGGAGGACGGACCCGATGAGGCAGCAGGACGTGCATGTGGAGCTGCGCGCCCGGCTGCACGAGGCGGCGGAGGCGCACCAGCCGGACCGGGCCCGCATCCTGGCCCGCGTCGAGCGGGGCATGAGCGAGCACGGACGCACCGGCCACCGGGCGGTCCGGCCGCCGGTGTGGAGCTGGGCGCGCGTGGTGGGCGCCACGGCCGCGGTCGCGGGCATGCTCGCGGTCGGCGGCTACGCGGTGGCGTCCGCGGTGAAGGACGACACGCCGGCGCCGCCGCAGACGGTCGCCGTCTCGCCGACCCCGACCCCGTCGCCCGACGCGACCAGCCGCGCGCCGCTGCCGCCCGTGGACCCGACGCCGAGCGGGGCGCCGCCGTCCCGCACGCCGAGCACCTCCCCCTCCGGCAGGCCCTCCGCGTCCGCCACCGCGCTGCCGTCCGCCGACGCCGAGTCGGACGGCCCGCTGTGGTCCGACGGCTCGGTGGACCCGCACAGCAACGACTTCTGGGCGCAGAGCGACGTCACCCTGAAGACCAGCCGGGAACTGACCGCGCTCACCGTGCAGTTGAGGGTCGCGCAGACCGGCGGGGTGTCCTCGGCGGGCGCCTGGCGGTCCCTGCCGGAGCAGGACTTCACCGTCACGGTCGGGGAGCGGGACGGCTTCCTCGTCTACACCTGGGTGCTCAAGGAGGGCCGTACGGTCCCCAAGGGCGAGTGGGTGTTCGCCGGGCAGTACGACCACGCGCGCGGCGGCCGGGACGCCAAGGACGACAGCTACACGATCAGGGGCACGGCCGACGGCCGGCAGCGCACGGTGGGCGGCGGCTTCGCGGCCCACCCGGACGGCGAGGGCGACTCGTAAAAAAGATCTGCCGGAGGCGGCAACCCTTTCCGCGCGGGCGGCGACCAGGAAGCGCAAGGTCCCCCTCCCACGCAAGGAATGGCATGACTGCACGAGCAGAACAGCGCGTCCGCCACCGCCGCCGGGTCACCAGGCGGCGGGCGGTGATCAGCGGTGCCGCCGCTTTCGGCATCACCGGCGCGGCGATCGTCACGACGACGCTGTTGTCCTCCGCCGGCGCCGCGACCGCCTGGCCGACCGCCACCGGCAGCAAGGCCGTGTCCTCGACGATCGAGGTGTCGGGCACGTACGACGGCGCGCTGAAGAAGTTCTACGGTGCCGGCGATCTCGGCACCAGCAGCCAGAGCGAGAACCAGGGGCCGATCTTCGAGCTCGCCGACGGGGCCACGCTGAAGAACGTCATCATCGGCACCCCGGCCGCGGACGGCGTCCACTGCCTGGGCAGCTGCACGCTGCAGAACGTGTGGTGGCTGGACGTCGGCGAGGACGCGGCCTCCTTCAAGGGCAAGTCGTCGTCGGCCGTCTACAGGGTGACCGGCGGCGGCGCGAAGAACGCCGACGACAAGGTGCTGCAGTTCAACGGCGCGGGCAAGCTGACCGTGACCGGCTTCCAGGTGGAGAACTTCGGCAAGCTGGTGCGCTCCTGCGGCAACTGCAAGACGCAGTACAAGCGGACCGTCGTGCTCAGCGACATCGACGTCACCGCGCCCGGCAAGGCGATCGTCGGCGTCAACGCCAACTACGGCGACACCGCCACGCTGTCGAGGATCCGCGTCCACGGCGACAGCAAGAAGAAGATCAAGACCTGCGTCCGCTACAAGGGCAACAACACCGGCAAGGAGCCGACCGAGCTCGGCACCGGCGCGGACGGGACGACCTGCAAGTTCTCCTCGTCCGACATCACGTACGGCTGAGCGGGACAACCTCGCGCCCGTTTCTGACGTCTTCCGAAGTGCGGTGCACCGTGAACCTGCCGGCCTGAGCCCCCCTCGGCCGGCGGAAGGAACGCCCCGCCGGTGACGACCGGCGGGGCGTTCGCACGCCAGGGGTCGTCGGCGGTCAGTCCATGGTGGCGCCGATCGTGGTGGAGCCGGTCGTCAGGAAGGCGGTCGCCGGCAGCGACCCGTCCGACGCCCGGGCGCCGTGGGCGGTCGTCGCGTCCGTCGACCGGAACGACAAGGTGGCCACCCCGCGGTCCCAGTTGTTCGCCGCGGACGCCGTCGACGGGCCCAGCTTCGCCGGGCCGCCCTTGTCGCCCACCGCCAGGTTCCGCGCGAGCCGCGCCCTGCCCGTGGCGAACCAGAAGCCGGCCTCGGCGTTGGCGTAGGCGGTGTTGCGGTTCAGCGCGATCGCGCCGGTGTTGGAGTTCTCGGTGAAGCCGTTGCCGGTGTTGTCCCAGGCCGCGTCGTCGTTGACCACGTGCGCCACCGCGACGCCCCCGCCGCCCAGCTTGAACCCGTTGCCGTTGCCCTCGAAGGCGGGGTCGTGCCAGCGGTTCCTGCCGTTGCCGAAGGCCCAGGAGTGCTCGATGGTGACCGGCGAGGAGAACTGCCAGAGGTCGAGCCCGTCGTCGGAGTTGTCGAACAGCCGGGCGCCGGTGATCCTGTTGCCGGTGCCCGAGCCGAACTTGACGGCGATGCCGTCGGCGTTCTGACCATGGCCGTCGGCGTCGTAGTTGCCGTGGCTGTCCAGGTTCCGCACGAGGTTGTCCACCGTGCCGTCGCCGCGCAGGGTGAACCCGGAGTCGCCGTTGTCCGCGGTGACGAGGTTCTCGAAGATCCCGCCGGTGGAGGAGGTGACGACGAAGCCCTGGGCCGGGGAGTTCCGGAAGGTGAGGTTCTGGACGGTCCAGTAGCTGCCGTGGACGCCGGCGAGCCAGGACCCGTCGGGCAGCCGGGAGCCGTCGATCTTGACCTTCTCGCCGCCGTACGCCCGCAGCGTGATCCGGTTCGACGCGGTGCCACTGGCCGTGGACTTGAGGGTGGCCGTCGGGTAGTACGTGCCGGCGCGCACCTGGATGACGGTACCGGCGGCCGCGTTCCTGACGGCCGACTCCAGCTGGGCGGTGGTGGACACGGTGACCGTGGTGGTGGCGGCCCGGGCGCCGCCGCCCGACAGGCCGAGGTGGACGCCGCCGGCTCCCGCGGCGAGGGCCACCGTCGCCGCGATCGAGAGGGTGCGGGTCCTGCGGTGGCGTCCGGTGCTGTGACGCACTGGGCGCTCCTTTCCTAGGGGGAGGTTACGCGTCCCAGTCGCCACCGTGGCCGCGGGAGGTTGCCGGGGCCGTCCGGGAACGCACGGCGGGGGGGGGGGGGGGGGGGGGGGGGGGGGGGGGGGGGGGGGGGGGGGGGGGGGGGGGGGGGGGGGGGGGGGGGTGGGGGAGGGGGGGGGGGGGGGGGGGGGGGGGGTGGGGGGGGGGGA
>NZ_JBVIIE010000076.1:0-40366 GCF_055569945.1 Streptomyces sp. NPDC031340 | reverse complement strand
GTTACATTCCGAACCCGGAAGCTAAGCCTTACAGCGCCGATGGTACTGCAGGGGGGACCCTGTGGGAGAGTAGGACGCCGCCGAACAAATCTTGAAAAAGGCCCACACCGAAACCGGTGTGGGCCTTTTTGCGTTTCTGGTTACAGTGGCCCGTATGAACTGTCTGATCCGCTCCATCCGGTCCGACGAGTGGCCGGAGGCCAGAGCACTGCGGCTGACCGCGTTGCAGGACCCGGTCGCCCGCCTGGCCTTCCTGGACACCTACGAGGAAGCCGTGGCCAAGCCGGATTCCTTCTGGCAGGAGCGGGCCGCCCGGGCGGCACACGACGCGACCGGGGCGCAGCAGATCATCGCGCAGGGGCCGGACGGCGACTGGGTCGGCACGCTGACGGTGCTGGTCGAGGAGCCGGGTACGACGGACTGGGCCGGATTCCCCGTGGAGCGGAGGCAGGGGCACATCTTCGGGGTGTACATGCTGCCCGAATACCGGGGGATAGGGCTGACCGAGGTGCTGTTCGACGACGCGCTGGAGTGGGCGTGGCAGGCCGGCGTCGAGGGGGTGCGGCTGTTCGTGCACGAGGACAACGCGCGGGCCCAGCGGTTCTACCGCAAGGTCGGGTTCGAGCCGAGCGGGCGGGTCGTGCCGCTGGAGAAGTCGCCCGGCGAGTCGGAGTTCGAGTTCGTCCTGGAGCGGTAGGGAACGGTTCAGACCGGGAGTTCGTCGTGCGGCCAGCGGCTGCGGCCCTGTTCGCGGGATCGGAGCAGGGCCAGGGTGGGCAGGCCCACGTCGGCTCCGGTGGACAGGAGGTCCGGGAGCTGGGGAAGCGGGGCCACCGCGGCGACGTCGTCGAGGACGAGCGTCAGTGGTGGGTCGAGGCGACCGGAGGATGACCGTTCGGCCATGCGCCGGCCGCCTTCGACCACGCTGGAGACGAGGGCCGTCAGGAGCGGCATCGCGCCTGGACTGGTCCTGGGGTCCTCGACGGATTCCCCCACGACATAGAGCGTTCCCCCTTCGTGGACGAAGGAATCCAAGGCGAGGGCATCTGCTCGGTTGGGAGTACACGCCTCGCGGATGTTGACGGTGAAGAGGGACGACAGGGCACGGCTGGTCAGTTCCTGGGCCATGTCACGTCGTTCGGGGTGCGCGGTGAGCGCGGCCTCGAGTTCGCCGGCGGAGCCGGGGGCCGCCTTGGGGTTCTGGCGGAGGATGCGGACCGCGTCCTGGATCTGCGTTCCCTGGGCCCAGCGGTGGACGTGGCGGATGGTGCGGCCGTCGACGGCGGCGGCGTGGACGTAGCTGCGCAGCAGGGTCTCGGCGGTGGCCGCCACGGCCTGGTCGAGCTTGGCCGTGGGGCGGACCGGGGCCAGTATCGCCGCCGCGCGGGCCACGGCCGTCTGCTTGTCCTCGCAGCCCGCCGTGGGCGACCAGTGCAGCCGGGCCGGGGTGTCGCAGCGGTGGGCCGGGTCGTAGAGGTGGACGGGGCCCAGTTTCGCGCGGGCGTCCTTGGTGTCCGACCAGACGGCGGGGTTGGAGGTGACGACCAGGACGGGGCCCTCCGCGTCGCGTACCGCCTGCGCCGCGGTCGCCCGGCGGGCCTCCCTCGTCGCCACCACGGCCTTGTCCCATCCGCCGGTGCGTTCGCCGTCGAACGGGGGCGTGGCGGGCAGGGGCGTGGCGGTGAGAGGCGTGGCGGGCACGGTCGCGGGGGACGCCGGGTGGGGCAGTTCCGCGGGCGCCTGGGCCGCGCGGGGTGTGGGGACCTCGTGGCGCGGCGGCTGGACGTCGTCGTACGGGCCCGGGGGCTCCTCCTCGGCCTCCGGGGGCCGAGGAGCGGCCGTCGCCGCCCTCTCCAGCGCCGCCGTCCGCTGTGCGCGCCGCTTCAGGCGGCCGGCCCGCCAGCGGGCCAGCGTGCCCATCGTGAACACGGTCAGCACGAACAGCACCATCAACTGGCCGATGAACAGGCCCCAGAAGAGCCCGTACCCGGACAGCTGCCCGGCCGGGGTGTCCGGCCAGGCGCCGGGGATGTCGTGCGGCGCGCCGATGAGGTGGCGCATGGCGAGGGGGGTGCGGGCGAAGCGGACACCGTCCGGCCAGGCGCCGTTCGCCAGCAGACCGGCGAGCCCGGTGGCCGTCCACACCAGCAGAGTCATGCCGAGGAGGAAGGCGAGCAGGCCGATCAGCAGTCCGTCCGGGATGCCTCCCTGGCCGTCCCGCCGGCCCTCGTCGGGTCTCACCACTGCCCCTCCTCGCGTCCTCACGCCACCGTGGACTCGGACGAGCCGTCGAGGTGGTGTTCCACGAAGGCCGCCGCCCGCTCCTCCGCCTCCAGTTCGGCGGCGCGCAGGGCGTCGTCCTCGTCCGCCAGCCGGTCGCTCGACGACTCGGTCATCGCGCGGTCGGTGAACACCAGCGGGCGTTCCGTCTCGGTGATCAGGTGTTTGACGACCTGGACGTTTCCGTTGACGTCCCAGACGGCGATGCCGGGGGTGAGGGTCGGGATGATCTCCACCGCCCAGCGGGGCAGGCCGAGCACCCGGCCGGTCGCCCGTGCCTCGTCCGCCTTCTGCGCGTAGATCGTCCTGGTCGACGCCATCTTCAGGATCGCGGCCGCCTCCTTCGCGGCCGCTCCGTCGACGACGTCGGACAGGTGGTGGACGACCGCCACGAAGGACAGGCCCAGACGGCGGCCGAACTTCAGCAGCCGCTGGAACAGCTGTGCCACGAAGGGGCTGTTGATGATGTGCCAGGCCTCCTCGACCAGGAAGATGCGCTTCTTCCGGTCGGGGCGGATCCAGGTGTGCTCCAGCCACACGCCGACGATCGCCATGAGGATCGGCATGGCGATGGAGTTGCGGTCGATGTGGGACAGGTCGAAGACGATCAGCGGGGCGTCGAGGTCGATGCCGACCGTCGTCGGGCCGTCGAACATGCCCCGCAGGTCGCCGTCGACGAGACGGTCGAGGACCAGCGCCACGTCCAGGCCCCACGCCCGTACGTCGTCTATGTCGACGTTCATCGCCTCGGCGGACTCCGGTTCGGGGTGCCGCAGCTGCTCGACGATGTCCGTCAGGACCGGCTGGCGGTCGGTGATCGACTCGTTGACGTAGGCGTGCGCGACCTTCAGCGCGAAGCCGGAGCGCTCGTCGAGGCCGTGGCCCATCGCGACCTCGATGATGGTGCGCAGCAGCGCCAGCTGCCCGGTCGTCGTGATCGCCGGGTCCAGCGGGTTGAGCCGGATGCCCATGTCCAGGGCGGCCGTCGGGTCGAGCCGGATGGGGGTTATGCCCAGCTCCTCCGCGATCAGGTTCCACTCGCCCACGCCGTCCTCGCCCTGCGCGTCCAGGACGACGACCTGACGGTCGCGGAACCGCAGCTGGCGCAGGACGTAGGTCTTCTCCAGCGCCGACTTGCCGTTGCCGGACTCGCCGAGGACCAGCCAGTGCGGGGCCGGGAGCTGCTGGCCGTACAGCTGGAAGGGGTCGTAGATGTAGCCCTTGCCGGAGTACACCTCGCGGCCGATGATCACGCCGGAGTCGCCGAGGCCGGGGGCGGCGGTCGGCAGGTAGACCGCCTGGGCCTGGCCCGTGGAGGTGCGTACCGGCAGGCGGGTCGTCTCGACCTTCCCGAAGAGGAAGGCCGTGAAGGCGTCGGTGAGGACGGACAGCGGATCCCGCATCTTCAGCAGCTCCTACCTTCGAATGCCGGTGGCGAACGGGAGCGTGTTCACGAAGGCGCGGTGGTGCTCGCGGTCGCACCACTCCAGCTTCAGATACGACTTTCCGGCCGAGGCCCGGATGGTCCGCTTGTCGCGGGCCAGCGCCTCGGGAGAGCGGGAGGAGACGGTGATGTAGCCGACGAGGTTGACGCCGGCCGCGCCGCTGGCGAGGTCCTCGCCGCGCTGGTCCAGGCGGGTGTGGGCGGCCACGTCGCGCGGGTCGACGGTCCGGTTCATCTTGGCGGCGCGGGACGCCTCGGCCTCGTCGTTGGTCTTCTCGGTCAGCATGCGTTCGATGGCTACCTCGGTGGGCTCGAGATCCATCGTGACGGCGACCGTCCGGATGACGTCCGGGGTGTGGACCAGCAGCGGCGCGAGGAAGTTCACGCCGACCGGGGTCATGGGCCACTCCTTCACCCAGGCGGTGGCGTGGCACCAGGGGGCGCGGGTGGACGACTCGCGGGTCTTGGCCTGGAGATAGGTGGGCTCCATGGCGTCCAGCTCGGCCGGCCAGGCGTTGCGCTTGGTCATCGCCTGGATGTGGTCGATCGGGTGGTCGGGGTCGTACATGGAGTGGATGAGGGAGGCCAGGCGGCTCTGGCCGAGCGGCTGGCGCACCCGGATGTCGGCCTCCTGCAGGCGCGAGCAGATGTCGGTGAGCTCGCGGGCCATGACGATGGCCAGTCCGGCGTCCCGGTCGAGCTTGCGTCCGCCGTGCGGCCGGGCCGCCCGCGCCATCGCCTGCGCCTCGGCGGCGAGTTCGCGGGTGTAGTGCATGCAGGCGACAAGGTAGGCGCGGTGCTGCTCGCTGCTGGTCGACACCATCGACTGCAGCTGGTCGTACGACTGCTGCAGCCAGCCCGGCGCCCTGTCGTCGCCGCGCACGGCGACGTCCTTGGCGTGGGCGTCGGGGTCGGCGGGGAGGGTACGGGCGAGCATCTGCAGACGGGTGACGAAGCCGTCGCCGTTGGCGACGTGCTTGAGGAGGGTGCCGAAGCGGTCGACGAGGGCTTCCTGGTCCTCGGAGTCGCGCAGGCCGACGCCCGGGCCCTCGATCTCGATGGCGGCGGTGACCGTGCGGCGGTCGGCGTGCAGGAGCACGGCGATCTCGTCGGGGCCGAAGGGGGCGGCCAGCCAGGAGATGCGGCCGATGCCGGGCGGCGGGCCGATCTCGACCTCACGGCCGTCGAGGCGGGTGCCGGCCTCCACGGCGCCGGAGCGGTAGGTGGTGCCCTGCCGCAGGGTCCGCTTGTAACTGCGGTTGATCTCGAACCACTTGTAGAACGTGCGGTGCTTGTACGGCACGTAGACCGCGGCCAGCGCGATCAGCGGGAAGCCCGTCAGCAGCACGATGCGCAGGGGCAGGACCGGGACGAGCAGCCCGCACATCATGCCGAGGAACGCGCCCACGATGATCAGGGCGATCTCGCCCGACTCGCGGTTGCGGCCGACGATCGCGTTCGGCCGGGCGCGGCCGATGAGATACGTACGGCGGGGCGTGACCGGATGGGACAGGTGGGACTCGGTCGTCAACGCCCTTCACCTCCCGTGCGGTTGGTACTGCTGTTGCGGGTGCTGCTGGCGTGCGGGGTGTTCACCGGGCTGCTGCTGGAGCGGGGCGCGGGTGCGGCGGAGGGGACGGATCCGCCGCCACCGGTCGGGGTGCGGCTGCTGTGCGCGGCGACTCCGCCGGTGGCCGGGTTGGCCGGGCGCGCGCCGCCGGAGGCGGACTGGCCGCCGCCTCCGCCGTCGTTGGCGCGGGTGCTGTGCGTCTTGATGCCCTGCGCGACGAGGGTCGCCGGGGAGCTGATGACCGCGGCGGCCTTGCCCTCGGCGCCCTGCATGATGCGGTTGCTGCGGGAGCCGGCGATCTCGTCCCCGAAGCCCGGGACGAAGCGGTAGATCATCGCGCTGGCGAAAATGGCCAGCAGGATGATCGCGAGGCCGGAGACGACGGCGGAGAAGGAGTCGGGGCCGTCGTCGGTGGACAGCGCGCCGGCCAGCCCCAGCACTATCACGATGACCGGCTTGACCAGGATGACGGCGATCATGATGCCCGCCCAGCGGCGGACGTGGCCCCACAGGTTCTTGTCGACCAGGCCGGCGTAGACGACCGTGCCGAGGAGGGCGCCGACGTAGAGCAGGGCGGCCCGGATTACCAGCTCCAGCCACAGCACGCCCGCGGCGAGGATGCTCACCAGCGACACGACGATCAGCATGATCGGGCCGCCGCCGATGTCGTCGCCCTTGTCCAGGGCGCCGGAGAACGTGCCGAAGAACGTGTCGGTCTGGTCGCCGGTGGTCTTCGCCAGCACGTCGGTGACGCCGTCTGTCGCGGAGACCACGGTGTAGAGGATCAGCGGGGTGAACGCCGACGCCAGCACGGTCAGCCAGAGGAAGCCGATCGCCTCCGAGATGGCGGTGGTCAGCGGCACGCCGCGGACGGCTCGCTTGGCCACGGCCAGCAGCCACAGCAGCAGCGTCAGGATCGTCGACGCGGCGAACACGACGGCGTACTGCTGCAGGAACTTGGCGTTGGTGAAGTCGACGTTCGCGGTGTCCTTCACGGCCTCGCTGAGCTTGTCGACGGTCCAGGAGGCGGCGTCGGCACAGCCCTTGCCGAGGGAGGAGAGCGGGTCGAGGGTGGAGGTGAGGCTGGGGGTGGTGGAGCCGGTGGAGCCCTTGTCGCCGCTGCCGCGTTCGCAGTACTTCTTGGCGGGACCGGCGATGAGGGAGCACGGGTCCTTGCTCCTCGCCGGCGTCGGGCTGGGCTCGGCGAAGGCGCGCGTCGCCAGCACTACGGCAGTCGCCTGTACGGCGACCACGAGGCCGGTGAGTTTGAGCGCGCGGTGCTGGCTACCGGGCATAGGTGAACCCTCCGAACTCCTGGACCGCCTTGCCGATCTCGTCGGCACCTGAGACGGGGTTGTCGCCGGTGACGGGGGTGGGCCCGGTCTTCTGGCTGCTGTCGAGGACCTTCCAGTCGCCGCCGCTCCAGTTCAGCTTCATGGTCACGGTGAACCAGTTGCTGGTGACCGGGTTGGTGGAGTCCTCACCGGCGAGCCCGAAGAGGCCGTTGCACCAGACCTCCACGGTGGCCGTGGAGGTGCTGAAGGACGTGACCTTGGTGCCGGCGGGCAGTGTCCGGTTGACGAACGTGGTGCCTGCGGACGCGCTGCCGTCGTCCTTGAGGCCGATCTTCTTCAAGAAGTCCGCCGAGTAGTCGGCGTCGAAGCCGGACTGCAGCCGGTTCAGGGAACTGGGGTCCGCGATGGTCTGCACGATCTCGTGGCGCCGAGAGGCTTTGAACATGCCGTCGGATCCCAGGACCGTCGCATAGTTCGCCGCCGCGCTCTGGGCGCCCTGTTTGTCGTGGGCGTAGCCGGTGGGGATGGCCGAGGTCTTGGACTGGACCGGCTTCGTGCCGGTGGCTGCCGTTGCCGCCGTCTCCGGCTTGTCCTGGCCTTCGCCGACCGACGAGGAATCGTCGCCTCCACGGTTCGCGAAGGCGATCGCGGCGATCAGCAGGACCACCACCCCGACCACCGTGACCAGGCTGCGTGACGACCGGCCGCCGCGCCGGGCGCCCCCGTACACGTCGCCGCCGCCTCCGGGCAGCCGGGTACGGGTCTGGCCCGTGCCTCCGTAACCGCCGGAGGCCTCGTGCTCGTCTCCGAGACTCATGCCGCGTACGCCCCCTCGACGTCGTGCGGGAAGTCGTGCAGAAACACGTCGGAGTACGACGGTAGCCGTGCTGGTTCCCGCGCGGGCGCGGTGTGGTGACTCGACATCAGGGAGACGCAACCTCAGCCGGTGGGCACGACGGGTGGGTGGGGGTGCAGGGGACCGGGCGTGCCCGGAAGGGACCGGAGGAACGGGCGGGCCGTCAGACGGCCATTCCGTACACGATGGTGAACAGCGTGCCGAGTGAACCGATGATGAAGACGCCTGTCAGGCCCGCGATGATGAGGCCCTTGCCCTGTTCGGCGCTGAAGGTGTCGCGCAGGGCGGTGGCGCCGATGCGCTGCTTCGCGGCGCCCCATACGGCGATCCCGAGGCAGAGCAGGATGGCGACCGCCATGACCACCTCGATCATCACCTTGGCCTCGTTGCCCAGGCTGCCGAAGGGGCCCCAGTCCGGAGCGATCCCGCCGATGATGGTGTTGATGTCTCCCTTGTCGGCCGCAAAGAGCATGTAAGTCACCGCCCCTGGTGGGTAGTTCCGCAGTCCCCTGCGGGAGTGCAGAGGTCAGGCCCATTGTCGCTGACAATGCCGCCGTCGCATGTCGACTTGGCGTCATTGCTTTGCGGGTTTCGTACGAAAAGCATCGTCCGGTCACTCTGTGTATCACGGCCGGTCACGCCGGGCAATGAGGCCTGGGCGGAACCTTCGTGTGGTTCCGTCGTTGACGTTCCTTATGGCCGGGTGGGGTTTCTGACGGCTGGTCGGGTGAGATGTCCGGGACGATGGTCTCACGCGAAAGGGGCCCCGGCGGTATGCCGAGGCCCCTCCGTGCGGGGGCGGTCAGCCGGTGAAGGCGGACACGCCCTCGGGGGTGCCCCAGCCGGTCGGGCCGTCGTACCCCGACCGGGCCGTGCACAGGTAGGTGGTGGAGCAGGTGCCGTTGTTGCCGCTGGTGACGTCGTTCAGCGCGGAGGTGCCGGCCTTGGTGTAGGGGAAGGAGGCCGGGTAGCTGCCGCTGGACGGCGTGCCGGCCAGGGCGTAGACGCCGGCGATGATGGGCGCCGAGGCGCTCGTGCCGCCGAAGGTGTACCAGCCGGCGGTGATGCCGTAGGAGTCGTAGACCGAGACGCCGGTGGCCGGGTCGGCGACCGCCGCCACGTCCGAGATCGTGCGCTTGGCGCAGCCGGTGTCGGTCTGCCAGCTCGGCTTGGCGTCGTAGGAGGAGCAGCCGGAGCCGGTGCCCTCGGTGCTGGACGTCTTCCAGACCGTCTCGGTCCAGCCCCGGGTGGTGGAGGACGCGGACAGGGCGGTGCCGCCGACCGAGGTCACGTACTTCGAGGCGGCCGGGTATTCGGCGCCGTAGCCGCTGTCGCCGGCGCTGATGGTGATGGCGACGCCGGGGTGGTTGAAGTACGAGGAGTCGTAGGAGCTGTCGGAGGAGGACTCCGAGCCGCCGTAGCTGTTGGAGACGTACTTCGCGCCGAGGGTGACCGCGCGGTTCACGGCGGTGCCCAGGTTGGCCATGGTGGCGGAGGTCGCCTCGACGAGCAGGATGCCGCAGTTCGGGCAGATGGCGGACGCCATGTCGAGGTCGAGGGAGATCTCCTCGGCCCAGCCGGAGTCCGCGGAGGGCAGGGAGGTCGTCGAGCCGGTCTGGCTGACCTTCTTGAAGCAGCCGTTGGCGGTGGTGCAGGTGGACAGGCCGTAGTAGGAGCGGTACTTGGCGAGGTCGGCCTCGGCGTTCGGGTCGTCGTAGGCGTCGACGACGGCGATGGTCTCGCCGGAGCCGTTGGAGGCGGCGGCGGAGGTCAGGCCGTAGGCGGACTGCAGGTCGCTCGGGCCGTAGCCGGAGGGGGTGGAGGCGTCGGCGGCCTTGGGGGTGACGCCGGTCCGCTGCGCCTGCCGCTTCTGGTAGGCCGTCAGGCCACCCGTGACGCGGAAGGAGTCGCAGGCGAGTTCACCCTGGTGCCGGGGGGTGGCACAGGGAGTGGCGGTCCAGGTCGCCTTCGACGGGGTGGCCGTCGGGGCTGCGTCGGCCTGGGCGGCGGCGCCGAAGCCGGTGAGCAGCAGGGCGGCCGTGGCCACCGCGGCCGTGCCCAGACGGCGCCAACCGCTGCGCGCGGCCGTTCTGTTGGGGGGAGTGGAACGCATCGTGCAGCCTCCTGGTGTTCCTGGTCGGAGTGAACAGGGGCGGTGCGGGTGCGAGGCCGTCGGTACGGGGTCCCCGGCGGCGGGCGGCGGCCCGGGCACACCCTCGCTTGTCGGGTACGCGACAACAAGACGAGTTGCGGAATCCTGACGTCCGCATTACTGAAGGGAGCTGTGGATTGCCCGGCGATGACGGTCGGGTGGCGGGACGATGGCTGCGGCTTGACCGGACGCACAGGCGGCCCACAGGAGGTCAGCGGGGGTGGAAGCCGCTGTGGGCCGGGTGCCGGCGGGGTGACCCGGCGTGAGGAGAGGCGGGCGAGGGCGGGCGCCGGTACCGTGGAGGAGGCGCCGGGTGTCCCGGCGACGCCGTTCGCGCAGGTGGTTTCGTGCAGCCGGTGAGATGGAGGGACGAGAGGCAGCCGCCATGACCGTGTCGCCGGAGCGTAAGCATGCCTCCCGCATCGCCGGGCCCCTGTGCGTGGCCGTGACGCTGCTCGTGCCGGCGCTCACCTCCGCCTCCCTCGCCGCGGCCGACGACGGCCCCGGGCCCCTCGGCGTCACCGCGGTCCTGCCCGCCACGGCGGCCGGCGCGCGGGTCGGGGCCCTGTTCGGGGCCGACGGGCACTTCTGCACCGCCTCCGTCGTACGCAGTCCGCACCGCGACCTCATAGTCACCGCCGCCCACTGTCTGGGCGGGGGCGGCGACCTGACCTTCGTGCCCGGGTACCGGGACGGCGCGGCCCCCTACGGCGTCTGGCGCATACGCGAGCGGTTCGTGCCCGACGGATGGAGCGAGGGGCGCGACGAGGACAGCGACATCGCCTTCGCCGTCCTCGAGCACCAGGGGGGCCGGGGCGTCGAGGACGTCGTCGGCGGGAACCGGTTCACCACCGGGACGGCGACCGGGGCCACCCCGGTGACCGTCATCGGGTATCCCGACGCACGCGAGGTCCCCGTCGCCTGCACCCAGCGGCCGACCCCGTACGGCCGCACCCAGCAGCGCATCGAGTGCCCCGACCTCACCGGCGGCACCAGCGGCAGCCCGTGGGTCGACGGCGACGACCGGGTCGTCGGCGTCCTCGGCGGCCACGAGCGGGGCGGGTCGACCGACGACGTCTCCTACAGCGTGGTGCTCGGCGCGGAGGCCGCGGAGCTGTACCAGGAGGCGTCGGGAGGACTCTGAGGGCCTTTCAGGGCTGCGGGAGCCCTCCCAGAGCCTCAGAGCCTCAGAGCCTCAGAGCCCCAGAGCCCCGGAGGACCCTCCGGATCCCCTCACGGGCTCATCCCTTCCGCGTGATCACCCCGGATCGCCGGACCCGCCCCTACACTGACGTGGGCGACGGACTCCCGGACGGTGAGGGGCGGTTGACGGTGCGTAAGGCATGGATCGTGGTGACCGTTGCGGTCGGCTCCGCACTGTCCTTCGTGATGCTGCTCGTCGTCGGGGTGTACGTGGTCGCCGGCAACCTCTCGGGCGGCGTCGGCGGCGGCACCAAGGCCCTCGCCAAGGGGGCGGTGCCCGCGGCCTACGCGGCCATCGTGCAGAAGTGGGGCAACCTGTGCCCCGCCATCAACCCCGCCCTGCTCGCCGCCCAGCTCTACCAGGAGAGCGGCTTCAACCCCAACGCCAGGAGCGCCGCCGCCGCGGAGGGGATAGCGCAGTTCATCCCCGGGACCTGGGCCACGCACGGCATCGACGGCAACGGCGACGGCAAGCGGGACGTGTGGGATCCGGAGGACGCGATCCCGTCGGCGGCCTCGTACGACTGCAAACTCGCCTCGTACGTGAAGGACGTACCCGGGAACCTGACCGAAAACATGCTGGCCTCGTACAACGCCGGGGCCTACGCGGTGATCAAGTACGGGGGCGTGCCGCCGTACGCGGAGACCCGGAACTACGTCAAGACGATCACGACGCTCGAGGAGAGCTTCGCCGCGCCCGTCAGCCGGGTCGATCCGTCCGAGCAGGCGGCCGGGGCCATCGCCTACGCGCAGAAGAAGCTCGGCACGCCCTACCTGTGGGGCGGCGAGGGAACTGCCGCCGACGGCGGGCGTTTTGACTGCTCGGGACTGACGAAGGCGGCGTACGCGAGCGTCGGCGTCACCCTGCCGCGGGTCGCCAACGACCAGTACAACGCCGGGCCGCACCCCGCGCGTGACGAACTGCTCCCGGGCGACCTGGTGTTCTTCTCGGACGACCTCACCGACTCCCGCGCCATCAGGCATGTGGGGATCTATGTGGGCGGTGGCTATATGATCGACGCTCCGCGCACGGGCGCGGTGATCCGGTTCGATCCGATCGACACCCCGGACTACTTCGGGGCCACCCGGGTCACCGAGGATGGCGCGAAAGCGCTGCCCACCACGGTGTGAACCGAGCGTGAACCCACCCCCTGAGCTGCGGTGATGAGTCTCTCTTCGATAACGTCTGCGTGATCATTCGGTGGAGGGTGGAACGTATCGACGGGAGCCGTGCGTTCCTGTTTGCGTAGCCGGACCACGGGGGTGGCAGGAGCGGCGCGCGCAAGGGCGCGCCGGGAGAGACGACGAAGGGGCCGCAGCACCATGGCTGGACTCGCCGAATCCGGGTCGAACCCCGACGTCGACCTGCTCTACGACATCAACGGGCTGGCCAAGGACGCCCCGCACTGGTTCGACCGCGTCATGGAGTACGTCGGGGAGTACGGGCTGCTGCTCGCCATGGTGCTCCTGGTGCTGTGGTGCTGGTGGTCGGTGCGCCGGCGGGGCGCCGAGGACGCGGCGTCGTCCGTGGCCGCGCTGGTGTGGGCGCCGCTGGCGGCCGGGATCGCGGTCCTGGTGAACGTGCCGATACGGGGCTTCGTCGAGCGGCCCCGGCCCTTCCTCCAGCACCAGGGGCTGGACGTCCTGGTCTCCGGCAAGACCGACTACTCCTTCGTCAGCGACCACGCGACGATCACCATGGCCATGGGCGTCGGACTCTTCGTCGCCAACCGGAAGTTCGGGCTCGTCGGGATAGGGCTGGCGCTGCTGGAAGGGTTCTGCAGGGTCTACATGGGCGTGCACTACCCGACGGACGTCGTGGGCGGGTTCGCGCTCGGCACGGCGGTGGCCCTGCTGCTGTCGCCGCTGGCGATGGCCCTGCTGACGCCGCTGATGAAGGCGGTGGAGCGGTCGCCGCGCGCCGGGCTGCTGATCCGGGCCCGGGGCGGCTCCCGCGTCGGCCGGGACGCGGTTCTCGCCGGGACCCGCGAGGGGGCCGTGGGCTCCGAGGAACGGGACCTGGCCGCGTAGCGGCCACCGCGGCGCCTGAGGGCGGGCATCCGCGGGCGCCGACAGGTGCGGCGGCCCCGCGGGCATGCGCGCGGCGGCGCTTCGCCGTCGGTACTTGCGGTGGCGCTTCACCGTCGACCGGTGCGGTGGGCCCTGCCTCGCCCCGTGGGTCCGGCGGCCCTTCGGGGCCAGCGCGTGCGGTGGCCCCTCACCGCCGACCGGTGCGGCGGCGCTTCGCCGGTACGGCGTGCGGCGGCGTTTCAGCGTCGGCGTGCGCCAGCGGGCCCTCCACTCACAGCCGCGCGGCGGCCCCCGCCGCCGGCGCCTGCGGCGGGATCGCCACCGTCGGCCGGTGCGGCGGGTCACCACCGTCGGCCGGTGTGGTGGGTGGCCGCGGTCGGCCGGTGTGGCGGATCGCCGGATCGCCACCGTCGGCCGGGGCGCGGGGCGCGGGGCCGGGGCGCGGGGCCGGGGCGCGGGGCCGGGGCGCGGGGCCGGGGCGCGGGGCCGGGGCGCGGGGCGCCCGGGGCGCTGCTGCCGGCAGGGTGACTACAGCGCTTGCGGGTAGGTGAAGAAGCGGTTCGGGTCGTACTGCTTCTTCAGCTGGGTCAGGCGCGTGACCGCGTCCCCGTAGTACGCCTTGCGCCAGTTCGTCAGCGTCGGGTCGGTGTAGTTCTGGTACGCCGCTCCGGACGCGTACGGCTTCATCGCGTCGTGGGCCGACGCCAGCCAGGAACGCGCCGTCGAGCCCGAGCCGCTCGCCGGCCAGGACGCGATGTACTGGGCCAGCATCCGAGAGCGGCGGTGGACGAAGGCCGTCGCGGTGGGCGAGACGCGGTTGACCGCGCCGCCGAGGGCCGTCAGGGCGATGCTGCCGGAGCCGCCGCGCACCGAGGTCAGCTGCGCGAGGAGGGTGCGGATGCCCGCGGAGGAGATCGAGCGGTCGAAGAAGTCGGACCGCGCCGCGTACGTCTCCCGCTTCAGCGCGCCCCGCGGGTCGCGGCCCGGCGTCGGGCCGGGCAGGTGGCACTGGGCCTGCGTGGAGAAGGAGGAGCAGCCGGCGTACAGCTCCATGGACTCCTCGTAGCCCCGGCGGTGCAGGGAGACGCCCGTCGCCGGGGCGCCCACCCGGTCGGCGAGGCGGTCCACCGCGTTCTGCAGTTCGCCGTAGGTGCCGAGGGAGAAGGCGGCGACGGAGACGGCCGGGGTGGAGCCCGGGGTGTTCGACAGGTGCAGGGAGGACCAGATCTCGTCCGGCTGGCCCGGGCCCCACTCCTGCCAGGCGGCGACCACCGCGGCCGCCTTCGACCACGGCCAGGTCAGATAGCCCGTCACGGCCTGCGGGGCCGGGTGCGTGCGGAAGCGCAGCTCCGTCACCACGCCGAAGTTGCCGTTGCCCGCGCCGCGCAGGGCCCAGAAGAGGTCCTTGTTCTCCTGGGCGTCGGCGGTCAGCTGCTTGCCGTCCGCCGTGATCAGCGTGGCCCCGGTGAGGCTGTCGCAGGTCAGCCCGTAGGCGCGGGAGACCACGCCGTGGCCGCCGCCGAGCACCAGGCCGGAGACGCCCACGGTGGGGCACGACCCGGCGGGTATGGTCGCGCCCTTCGCGGCGAGCGCCCGGTAGACGTCGATCAGTTTGGCGCCGGCGCCGACGACCGCCTCGCCGCCGCTCGCCCGTACGCCGCTCAGCTTCGAGACGTCGACGATCAGCCTGCCGTTGCCGGAGGACCAGCCCGCGTAGGAGTGGCCGCCGTTGCGGATCACGACGCGGACGCCGTGGGCGCGGGCGTACGCCAGTGTCGTGCGGATGTCGTCGGCGTGCGCGACGTAGGCCACCGCGGCGGGCTTCAGGCCGTCGAAGCGGGTGTTGTACAGCTGGTGCGCGGTGGCCCACCGCGCCTCTCCCGGCCGGACCAGCACGCCGTCCAGGTCACGGGCGAGGGCGGACCAGCTCGCGGCGGTGGCCGGGGCGTGGCCGGCCGCCACCGGCAGGCCGGAGGAGGAGGCCGAGACGGTGCGGGTCGAGGCGTCCGCGGGGCCGCCGCCGCTGCACCCGGCCGTCGCGACCGCCGCGAGCGCGGCCGCGCCGCCCGATATGAACGTACGCCGTTCCATGTAGCGCCTCCTGTCGGCTCTCCTGGAACGAGACGGCCCATCGGCTCCCCGGGTTCCAGCGGTCGGCGATCCGTTCGAGAGCCCGTACGCGCGTGCGGGCGCGCGGTCCCCGGTCCGCCGGTACCGGAATCTGTGTGTGCCCTCCTCGTAAGCGTTCCGTGACCTAACCACACCGTCTGCAGGGGTTCACCTTGCGTTCATTTACGGCCATAGGCGCCTTCACCTGATCTGCCTAATTTCGGCCTTACGCGATGCGGGGCGTCCGTCGCAGGACGCGTCCACATCACCCAGTCTTCGCACGCCGTCGGATTCAGGTCGGCGGCTCCTGGAAGGAACTCCCTCAAGTGAAGCTTCAGCGCATGAACCGGCGGGCCCTCGCTCTCGGTGCTCTCGCCGTCTCCGGCGCCCTGGCCCTCACGGCGTGCGGCTCGGACGACACCGGTGGCGGCAAGGACGGCGGCAAGAGCGCCTCCTCGACCGCGGGCGCCTCCTCGATCAAGTGCGACGACGCGAAGGGGCAGCTGCTGTCCGACGGTTCTTCCGCGCAGAAGAACGCTGTCGACGCCTGGGTGAAGAACTTCTCGCAGGCCTGTGGCGTGCAGATCAACTACAAGGCGGGCGGCTCCGGCGCCGGCGTCACCGCCTTCACGCAGGGCCAGATCGCCTGGGCCGGTTCCGACTCCGCGCTGAAGCCCGAAGAGGTCACCGCCTCCAAGAAGGTCTGCTCCGGCGGCCAGGGCATCGACCTGCCGATGGTCGGCGGCCCGATCGCGGTCGGCTACAACCTCTCCGGCGTGGACAACCTGGTGCTGGACGCCCCGACCCTCGCCAAGATCTTCGACAGCAAGATCACCAAGTGGAACGACGCGGCGATCAAGAAGCTGAACCCCGACGCGAAGCTTCCCGACCTCAAGATCCAGGCGTTCCACCGCTCGGACGAGTCCGGCACCACGGACAACTTCACCAAGTACCTGATCGCCGCGGCCCCGGACAACTGGAAGTACGAGGGCGGCAAGGCCTGGCAGGCCAAGGGCGGCCAGTCCGCCGCGCAGTCCTCCGGTGTGGCCCAGCAGGTCAAGCAGACCAACGGCGCCATCGGCTACTTCGAGCTGTCCTACGTCGGTGACGGCGTCAAGGCCGTCAGCATCGACACCGGCGCCGGCACCCCGGTCGCGCCCAGCAGCGACAGCGCCACCAAGGCGATCGCCGACGCCAAGGTCGTCGGCACCGGCAAGGACCTCTCGCTGCAGCTGAACTACGCGACCAAGGCCGAGGGCGCCTACCCGATCACCCTGGTCACCTACGAGATCGTCTGCGACAAGGGCACCAAGGCCGACGCTCTGCCGAACGTCAAGTCCTTCCTGCGCTACATCGCCTCCGAGGACGGCCAGGGCATGCTGTCCGACCTCAAGTACGCCCCCATCCCCGCCGACATCATCGCCAAGGTCCGCACCACCATCGAGGGCCTGAGCTGATCCGAGTGCGGTCCGGCCCGGTCACCCGGGCCGGACCGCATCGTCCGGTGCACCGCCGCCAGGAGCCGCACACCGAGTACGGCTCCGCAGAGCCGCACATCGAGTGCGGGTCCGCAGACCGGAGAACCCGATGGACATAACCACACAGAACACCCAGGCTCCCCCTTCCGTATCCCAGCCGGCCGACGCTGAGCAGAAGCGCGCGGCCCGCGGCGCCACCCGGCCCGGCGACCGGATCTTCCTCGGTCTGTCCCGTGGGTCGGGCATTCTGCTGCTCGTGATCATGGCCGCGATCGCGGTCTTCCTCGCCTACCGCGCCTCGCTCGCGATCAGCAAGGACGAGGGCAACTTCCTCACCACCTTCGAGTGGAACACCAACCTGATCCCGCCGAAGTTCGGCATCGCCGTGCTGGCGTTCGGCACGGTGGTCTCCTCGGTCATCGCGATGGCACTCGCGGTGCCGATCGCGGTCGCCATCGCGCTGTTCCTCACGCACTACGCCCCGCGCAAGCTGCGCGGCCCGATCGCCTACGTCGTCGACCTGCTCGCCGCCGTGCCGTCCATCGTCTACGGCCTGTGGGGCGCGCTGATCCTGGTCCCGCACATGAACGGCCTGTTCGGCTGGCTGAACGACTACTTCGGCTGGACCGGGATCTTCTCCTGGGACGGTGGCGCCCCCCGCTCGATGCTCACCGTGGGCATCCTGCTCGCGATCATGATCCTGCCGATCATCACCAACGTGAGCCGCGAGGTCTTCCGCCAGGTCCCGCAGATGCACGAGGAGGCGGCCCTCGCCCTCGGCGCCACGCGCTGGGAGGTGGTCCGCATGGCCGTGCTGCCCTTCGGCCGCTCCGGTGTGATCTCCGCCTCGATGCTCGGCCTCGGCCGCGCGCTCGGCGAGACGATGGCCGTCGCCACCGTGCTCTCCCCGGACTTCCTGATCCACGGCAGCCTGCTCAACCCGGGCGGCGGCACCTTCGCCCAGAACATCGCCTCCAAGTTCGGTGAGGCGACGGAGCAGGGCCGGGACGCGCTCATCGCCTCCGGTCTGGTCCTGTTCGTCATCACCCTGCTGGTCAACGGCGCGGCGCGCATGATCATCGCCCGCCGCAAGGAGTACTCGGGGGCCAACGCATGAGCCACGCCGCCATCGCCGACAAGCGCCCCAGCACCCTGCGCGGCGCCCAGCTGCCGAAGTGGTTCCCGTGGGCGGTCGCCGCCGGGTCGGCCGCCCTGGGCATCGGCGTCAGCGCCGCCGCCGGGCTGCACAGCAGCATCCAGTGGGCCCTGATCGCCGCGATCCTGTTCATCCTCGGCACGTTCGCCATCGCCGCCCGCGTCGAGGGCCGCCGCCAGGCCAAGGACCGCATCGCGACCGCCCTGGTCTGGGTGGCCTTCCTGCTCGCCGTGGTGCCGCTGGTCTCCCTGGTGTGGACGACCCTCTCCCGCGGTGTGAAGGTCCTCGACGTCTACTTCCTGACCCACTCCATGGGCGTCGTCACCGACGCCGAGCCCGGCGGCGGCATCTACCACGCCATCGTCGGCAGCCTGGAGCAGGTCGGCCTCGCCACCCTGATGGCCGCGCCGATCGGCATCCTGACCGCGATCTACCTGGTCGAGTACGGGCGCGGCAACCTCGCCCGCGCCGTCACCTTCTTCGTCGACGTGATGACCGGCATCCCGTCGATCGTCGCCGGTCTGTTCATCCTCAGCATCATGCTGATCTTCGAGATGCAGCCGTTCGGCTTCGCCGGGTCGCTGGCGCTGGCCATCCTGATGATGCCGGTGGTCGTGCGCTCCACCGAGGAGATGCTCAAGCTCGTCCCGAACGAGCTGCGCGAGGCGTCCCTGGCGCTCGGCATCCCGAAGTGGCGCACCATCCTGAAGGTGGTCCTGCCGACCTCCATCGGCGGCATCACGACCGGCGTCATGCTGGCGATCGCCCGTATCGCGGGCGAGACCGCGCCGGTACTGCTGCTGGTGTGGGGCAACTCGTTCATCAACACGAACCCCTTCGAGGGCGCGCAGCAGGCGCTGCCGCTCTACATCTACCAGCAGTACGCCAACAGCTCGGGTTCGACGGCGGCGTACGACAGGGCGTGGGCGGCCTCGCTCACCCTGATCGCCTTCGTGATGATCCTCAACCTGGTGGCCCGCGGCATCGCCCGCTGGAAGGCACCGAAGACCGGTCGCTGA
Source organism: Streptomyces sp. NPDC031340 (assembly GCF_055569945.1). NCBI lineage: Bacteria > Bacillati > Actinomycetota > Actinomycetes > Kitasatosporales > Streptomycetaceae > Streptomyces > Streptomyces sp. NPDC031340. The sequence continues at coordinate 21,773 of NZ_JBVIIE010000076.1, read as the reverse complement.
CGCGGCCAACAGCGACTGAAGACTGATGGAAGTGAAGTAGTCATGGCCAAGCGAATAGACGTGAGCGGGCTCACCGCCTACTACGGCTCCCACAAGGCGATCGAGGACATCTCGATGACGGTCGAACCGCGTTCGGTGACGGCCTTCATCGGCCCCTCCGGCTGCGGCAAGTCGACGTTCCTGCGCACCCTCAACCGGATGCACGAGGTCACCGCCGGCGGCCGCGTCGAGGGCAAGGTGATGCTGGACGACGAGGACCTGTACGGCGCCGGCGTCGACCCGGTGTCGGTGCGCCGCGAGATCGGCATGGTGTTCCAGCGCCCGAACCCGTTCCCCACGATGTCGATCTTCGACAACGTGGCCGCGGGTCTGCGTCTGAACGGCAGCCACAAGAAGAGCGAGCTGAACGACGTCGTCGAGAAGTCGCTCAAGGGCGCCAACCTCTGGAACGAGGTCAAGGACCGCCTCAACAAGCCCGGGTCGGGCCTGTCCGGCGGTCAGCAGCAGCGGCTGTGCATCGCCCGCGCGATCGCGGTCGAGCCGAAGGTGCTGCTGATGGACGAGCCCTGCTCGGCCCTCGACCCGATCTCCACCCTCGCCATCGAGGACCTGATCGGCGAGCTGAAGGAGCGCTTCACGATCGTCATCGTGACGCACAACATGCAGCAGGCGGCGCGGGTCTCGGACCGTACGGCCTTCTTCAACCTCTCGGCCGTCGGCCAGCCCGGCCGGCTCATCGAGATCGACGACACCGAGCGCATCTTCTCCAACCCGTCCGTCCAGGCGACCGAGGACTACATCTCCGGACGCTTCGGCTAGGCCGCCACCGAGGCCGGCCGCCGAGGCCGCCACCGAGACGCCTCGCGGTGCTGCATGGCGGTGCCACCGCGAGGACGATGAAGGGCCCGCCCCCGTACCGGGGGCGGGCCCGCGTCGTCGGTGCGGTGCCGCACCAGCAGCCGGATCCCTAAGAGGGCGACGGTGCCGGTCACAGGATGACGAGGTCGATCAGGGCGAAGGCGCCCGCCGCCACCAGCGCGGCCGCAGGCATGGTGATGAACCAGCCCATCACGATGTTCTTGGCGACGCCCCAGCGCACCGCGTTCACCCGCTTCGTCGCGCCGACGCCCATGATGGCCGAGGTGATCACATGGGTCGTCGAGATCGGGGCCTTGAAGAGGAACGCGGTGGTGAACATGATCGACGCGCCGGTGGTCTCCGCGGCGAAGCCCTGCGGCGGATCCAGTTCGATGATCTTCCGGCCCAGGGTGCGCATGATGCGCCAGCCGCCCGCGTAGGTGCCCAGGGACAGCATCAGCGCGCAGACGATCTTCACCCACACCGGGATCGGGTCGCCGAACGTCTGGTGGCCGGAAATGACCAGTGCCATCACCACGACGCCCATGGTCTTCTGCGCGTCCTGCAGACCGTGGCCGAGGGCCATGCCGGCCGCCGAGACGGTCTGCGCTATGCGGAAGCCGCGCTTGGCCTTGTGCGGGTTGGTCCCGCGGAAGATCCACATGATCGCCGTCATGACCAGGTAGCCGACGACCAGGCCGACCACCGGGGACAGGAACATCGGGATGACGACCTTGTCCAGGACGCCGTTCCAGTGCACGGTCGTGCTGCCCGCGAGCGCCGCGCCCACCATGCCGCCGAACAGCGCGTGGGACGAGGACGAGGGCAGGCCGAAGTACCAGGTGATCAGGTTCCAGGTGATCGCGCCCACGAGCGCGGCGAACAGGATGCCCATCCCCGTGGAGCCTTCGGGCGTCGCGATCAGGCCTTCGCTGACGGTCTTGGCGACCCCGCTGCCGAGGAAGGCGCCGGCGAGGTTCATCACCGCGGCCATGGCGAGGGCGGCCCGCGGGGTCAGCGCCCGCGTCGACACGGACGTCGCGATCGCGTTCGCCGAGTCGTGGAAGCCGTTGGTGTACGTGAAGAAGAGCGCGACCGCGATGGTCACGACCAGGGCAAGGGTGTCCATGAGGGGCTCAGGACTCCTTGACGGCGATGGTCTCCACCGTGTTCGCCACGTGCTCGAACGCGTCGGCGGCCTCTTCCAGCACGTCGACGATCTGCTTGAGCTTGAGCACCTCGATGGCCTCGTACTTGCCGTTGAACAGGTGGGCGAGCAGCTTGCGGTGGATCTGGTCGGCCTGGTTCTCCAGGCGGTTGACCTCGATCCAGTACTCGGTGAGGTTGTCCATCGTGCGCAGGTTCGGCATGGCCTCGGCGGTGAGCTCCGCCGCCCGGGCCAGCACCTCGATCTGCTGCTCGACGCCCTTCGGCAGTTCCTCGATGTTGTAGAGGACGACCAGGTCGACGGCCTCCTCCATGAAGTCCATGATGTCGTCGAGGGAGGAGGCGAGGGAGTAGATGTCCTCGCGGTCGAAGGGCGTGATGAAGGAGGAGTTCAGCTGGTGGAAGATCGCGTGAGTGGCGTCGTCACCTGCGTGTTCCGCGGCCCGCATACGCTCTGCGATCTCGGCCCGGGCGGAGGTGTCCGCCCCGAGCAGTTCCATCAGGAGCTTCGAGCCCGTGACGATGTTGTCCGCGGAGGCGGCGAACATGTCGTAGAAGCTCGTCTCCCTGGGGGTCAGACGAAAGCGCACAAGGGGTCCTCGGGGTGCATCGGTTTCGGTCAGGCTGATGCTAAGCGCATCATTCGGCCACTACTAACGGCCGTCCCCAGTGTCGCCCATCGGACATAGTGATCAGCAAGGGGGCGGACCAAGACCCGTATACCCAGCGAAATTCGGTATCATATACCCGCCAGGGGTATATCTGCCGAACGGGAGGACGCGATGACGACCACTGAGGCCGGCGCGGCGGCGCCCTCCGGCGACGGCGGGCACCCGGTCACGCACGGCTATCACAAGCAGAAGGACGAGCACCTCAAGCGCCTGCGCCGCATCGAGGGGCAGATCCGCGGCCTGCAGCGGATGGTCGACGAGGACGTCTACTGCATCGACATACTGACGCAGGTTTCCGCCTCGACCAAGGCGCTGCAGTCGTTCGCCCTGCAGTTGCTGGAGGAGCACCTGCGCCACTGCGTCGCGGACGCGGCCCTCAGGGGCGGTGACGAGATCGACGAGAAGGTGGCGGAGGCGACGAAGGCGATCACCAGGCTGCTGCGCACCTGAGCGGACCGGCCGGGGCGCGCGTCACCCGCCGCAGGCGGCGTCGCGCTCCTCGGTCACCCGCAGCACCTCGTCGATGCTCTCCAGGCTGAGCCGGTCCTCGCCGGTGGCGGAGGCCGCGATGATCAGCTCGCCGCACAGCTCGATCTCGGCGAGGGCCACGTGGTCCTGAACCGCTCCACCGCCGACCGGAGCCACGTGCGTCACCTCTTCTCTGCCGTCACCGGCTTCCTAGAGTAGGGAGCGGCCCACACCCCGCGCATGGCACGGACGGGCTAGTTCTCACGCCCCTCGCCCGGCCTCACGCGGGGCCCGGCTCCTCGGCGATCTTCCCGGCGTAGATGTCCCGGGACTTCGGCAGAAGCACGTCGGCCGGGGTCCCGAAGCCGTACAGCAGCGTCGTCGAGGACACCGCGACGGTGCCCCGCCGCTGCGCGTTGACGAAGCTGAACCGGTGCCGGACCTTGCGGACGCGACCCTCGTCGTCGAGGTAGACGTCGAACGGCACCTCGGCGGTGGCGAAGCCCTTCGCCGCCGCCGCGAGCGCGGCGCGCACCCCGCGCGGGGCGCCCTTCGCCGCCGCGGCGAGGTCGGCGGTGCCCCGGTAGTGCCGTACCGCGATCCCGGCGACCTCGGTGCGGCCCAGGTACGCCGCCGTACGCGTCCCGCGCAGCAGCGCCGCCGCCGCGTACGGGTCGGTGGCCCCGCCGGTCACCAGGTTCCCGTCGGACAGCGTCGCGGTGTCCACCCGCACCCACTTGTCGGCGGGCACGCCAGCGCCCCGGTTCTTCATGAACAGCGCGCCGGGTGCGAGGAGTTCGGTGATCGGCCGGTGCCGGACGGCGCCGGCCGGGTCCGCCGGCAGCTGCAGCGTCAGCCGGCCGAGCCGCCTGCGGAAGTCGTACACGCCCTCGCCGCGGATGGTGACGCGGGTGCCGCCGGTGGCCATCTCCATCGACGTGCGGGCTTTCGAACTGCCCGCGTCCACCAGGGTGTCGGCGGAGCGCCGCACGACACCCGCCGGGTCGGCCGCCGACCCGGCCGCGGCCGCGCCGGTGCCCGCGCAGCCGCTCGCCCCCACGCAGGCCCAGACCACGAGCCCGGCCGCGACGACCGTCCGCCTGTGCTGCAGCTGCCCCATCGCCTGCCTACCCCCAGCCGGTGCGTGCGTCTCGGGCTCCTGTCGTCCGGTTAACGACGAGTAGGGATGCCCGTCACGCGCGTGGTGGCCGTTCACCTCGGCTGGGTAACGTTCTGGGTGTGGCGCAGCAGGAACATCGCACGACGACCGTCGAACAGGGCCGTTTCTGTGTCGCCCGGTGCAGCTGCGGCTGGCGCGGCCCGGCCCGCAGGGCCCGCAGCCTGGCCCGCACGGACGCCGAGGGGCACGCGGAGACGGTGGGCGAGTAACTCCGGCTGACCCCCCCGAGACGTTTGGCACGTCAGGGTGCCGTCGTGCTGTCTCCGTGCTCCGTGGCGGCGCCTTCCGCCGACCACCTGCCGCCGCCGGAGGTCCGGGCGGAATTACTGGGGCACAACCCTCACCTTTTGATCACAGACTCTCGTATAGTGACGGCCGGTTAGCCTCTGCCTACAGTTTCTGCAGTTTCTGTGCACTTCCTTCTCATGGACGATACGAGGGCCGCGCCCGCAGCGGCCGCCCGAGGAACTGATTGATGACCGCGCCCGCCGCCCCCAGCGATCCATCCCCCCTGCGCACCGTCCTGCCCGCCACCCTGCTCACCGCGGCCGCGGCCGCCGCCGCCGTCGTCTGGGCCGTCTCCGCGGCACCGTCCTCCGTGCGGGGACCCCTCGGCTGGGGCTCGACGGCCGCCGCCGTGGTGCTGTGCGCGGTGGTCGCCGCCGCCGCGCGTGAGCGGCAGGCGGCCCGGGCGGCCCGCGCCCGGCTGCGGGCGGTGAACTCCGACTGGGAACGCGCCGCCCAGGAGCAGGAACGTCTCGCCGCCCAGTGGCGCCGGGAACAGCAACGCCTCGTCGACGCGGCGGCCGTCGAACGTGCCCGTCTGCAGGAGGAGTTCGCCCGGGAGCGGGCGCGCCTCGCGCAGGAGGGCGCCGCCGAGCACGCCCGGCTGGCGGAGGAGGCGCGACAGCTGTCCGCACGGCTGGACCGCGCCGTCGGCGAGCGTGCCGCGGCGATCTCCGCGACCGCCAACGCGGCGGCCCGGATGCAGGCGCTGGCCACCGGCATGCTCGCCGACCTGCGCGCCATGGAAGAGCGGCACAACGACGAGGACGTGCTGACCGATCTGCTCCACCTGGACCACCGCACCGCGCAGGCGGGCCGGCTCGCCGACTCCATCGCCGTGCTCACCGGCGCGCGTTCCGGCCGGCGCTGGGCGCGGCCCATCGGCATGGAGTCCATCCTGCGCGGCGCGATGGGCCGGATCAGCGGCTACCAGCGCGTCCGGCTGCACTCCGCGAGCGAGGCGGCGGTCGCCGGTCACGCCGCCGAGGGCGTCATGCACGCCCTGGCGGAGCTGCTGGACAACGCCGCCAACTTCTCGCCGCCGAACGCCGAGGTCCACGTCTACGTGGAGGAGGTCCCCGCGGGGGTCATCGTCTCCGTCGAGGACAGCGGACTCGTCATGAGCGACGTGCAGTTGCGCAGGGCGGAGGTCGCCGTGTCCGGCGACTCGTCCGACCTCGGCGGCCTCACCGGCACCCGGCTGGGCCTCGCCGTCGTCGGCCGCCTGTCGCGCAAGTACGGCCTCAAGGTGTCCTTCCGGCCGTCCGCCCGTGGCGGCACCGGTGTGCTGATGCTCCTTCCGCAGGAGATCCTCACCAACGCCGGCGTGGAGCCGCGGCCCGCCCCGGCGGAGCGTCCGGCCGTAGTGCCTCCGCGCACCTCGCGGGAGTCTCTCGCCCACTCCTCCGCCGATGACGCTCCGGCCACGGCCCCGGCCCGCCCCCACGCCGCTTCCGTCTCCGCTCCGGTCCACGACACCCCGGACGCGACGGGCGACGAGTTCGCCGCGGGGCTGCCCAAGCGGCGCCGCGGCCGTACCCTCGCCGCCGCCGAACGCGCGCGGTCGACGTCCCGGCCCGTGGAACGGCCCGCGGGCGCCGCCGACGACATCAAGACCAGGGCCGCCCGGTTCGCCGACTTCCGTCAGGCCGTACGCGGGGCCGGTCCGGAGGCCACCGCCGGCCCGGGCGCGCCCCAGGCGCACCCCGACGCCCAGGCCGTGCCGCCCGCATCCGCCGAGACGGCATCCGAAAGACCGTTCCACTCGCATGTGCACCCGGAAGGCGACACCACCTCATGACCGGCACGACCACCGCGGACGAGAAGCTCACATGGCTCATCGAGGGGCTCCTGGCGCGCACCCCGGGTGCACGGCACGCGCTCGTGCTGTCCCGTGACGGGCTGAAGCTCTGCCGCACCCCGGAGCTGACGGTCGACCAGGCCGACCAGCTCGCCGCCATCGCGGCCGGGATCCAGTCCCTCTCGCACGGCGCGTCGGTCGAGTTCGGCGACGGCAGCGGAGGCGTGCGCACGTCGATGACCGAGTTCTACGGCGGGACCCTCTTCATCGTGGAGGCCGGTCAGGGCGCGCACCTCGCGGTGGTCACCACCGAGGAGGCCGACTCCGGGCTGGTCGGGCACAACATGAGCGAGCTGGTGGAACAACTCGGTGAGCACCTGACGGCTCAGCCCCGAAGCTCATGAGCCGGCCCGGCAGGGACGACGCCCCCGACCGGCTGTACACCATCACCCAAGGTCGCAGCCGGTCCGGGCCGGACAGTCCGTTCGACCTGGTCACCCTGGTGGTGGCCGAGTGCGATCCCACCCCCGGAATGCAGTCGGAGCACGCGGCGATCCTCCGGATGGCGCAGGCTCCCACCGCCGTGGTGGAGGTCTCCGCGGAGCTCGGACTCCCGGTGAGCATCACCAAGATCCTGTTGTCCGACCTCCTCGCCGCAGGCCGCGTCAGCGCTCGCCATCCCCGTAGGTCGGTCCTGCCCGACCCCGACATTCTGGAGCAGGTGCTCGTTGGACTCCGCAACCTCTGACGCGCGCACCCCCCTGGGTGCCACCGCCGACAACGGCCTCAAGATCGTGGTCGTCGGCGGCTTCGGCGTCGGCAAGACGACCATGGTCCGCTCGGTCAGCGAGATCCGTCCCCTCAACACCGAGGAGACGATGACCCAGGCGGGCGAGGCGGTGGACGACACCAGCGGGGTGCACGCGAAGACTTCGACCACCGTCGCCTTCGACTTCGGCCGCATCAGCCTCGACGCGCGCAACGTGCTCTACCTGTTCGGCGCGCCGGGCCAGGAGCGCTTCTGGTTCCTGTGGGACCGGCTGTTCTCCGGCACCCTCGGCGCGGTCGTGCTGGTGGACACCCGCCGGATCGACGACTCCTGGTACGCGATCGACCGCCTCGAGGCGCACGGCACGCCGTTCATCGTGGCCTGCAACGACTTCGGTGGCCCCGGCCACCGGCACGCGGACGTCCGGGAGGCGCTCGACCTCGACCCGCACGTGCCGCTGGTCGACTGCGACGCACGCTCCCGCGAGTCCAGCAAGCAGGTCCTCATCACCCTGGTCGAGCACATCAAGAACCAGTACGCCGGGCAGACGGTCCGGCCTGTCGCCTCCACCCGGGAGTTCGCTTGACCACCGACGCCGTACCCCTCTCCGGTTCCCGCTTCCTGTCCGAACCCGCGAGGCTGTACCGGGAGATGAGGCGCGACCACGGTTCCGTCACCCGTGTGCTGCTGGACGGCGGGGTACCGGCGTGGCTGGTGCTCGGCTACCGCGAACTGCACCAGGTGACCGGCGACCCGGTCCTGTTCAGCCGCGACTCCGACCTGTGGAACCAGTGGGACACCATCCCCGACGACTGGCCCCTGCTGCCGATGATCGGCCGCAAGCAGCCGTCCATCCTCTACACGGTCGGCGAGCGACACCGTGAGCGCTCCGCCATGATCAGCAACGCGCTGGAGGCGATCGACCCGTTCAAACTGCGCCGGCACGCCGAGCGGTTCGCCGACGAGCTGATCGACGCCGTGTGCACCCGGGGCGAGGCGGACCTGATCGGCCAGTACGCGATGCTGCTGCCGGTGCGGGTCCTGGCGCGGCTGTACGGCTTCTCCGACGAGGAGGGGCCGGGGCTGGTCACCGCGCTCAACGACATGGTCGACGGCCAGGAGCGGGCCCTGGCGGGCCAGAGCCACCTGGTGACGTCGATGACGAGGCTGGTGGCCGACCGGAGTGCCGCGCCCGGCGACGACGTCGTCTCGCGGATGCTGGCGGACCGGAGCGGCTTCACCCCTGAGGAGATCATGCAGGACCTCATGGTGATGCTGGCCGCCGGTCACCAGCCGACCGCCGACTGGATCGGCAACTCGCTGCGCCTGATGCTCACCGACGACCGGTTCGCGGCGTCCCTGTTCGGCGGCCGCCACAGTGTCGCCGAGGCGATGAACGAGGTGCTCTGGGAGGACACGCCGACCCAGAACGTGGCCGGCCGGTGGGCCTCCCGCGACACCCATCTCGGCGGGCGCCACATCCGGGAGGGCGACCTGCTGCTGCTCGGTCTGCAGGCCGCCAACTCGGACCCGCAGGTGCGCACCGACGGCGCTTCGCTCACCGGCGGCAACAACGCGCACTTCTCCTTCGGCCACGGCGAGCACCGCTGCCCGTTCCCGGCTCAGGAGATCGCCGAGGTGATCGCGCGGACCAGCATCGAGGTGGTCCTGGACCGCCTGCCCGACATGGATCTGTCGGTGCCGGCCGAGGAGCTGACGCGCCGTCCCTCGCCCTGGCTGCGCGGCCTGACGGAACTTCCCGTGCGGTTCACACCCACCCCTGCTCTCGGAGGCAACCGACCGTGACTTCCCCCACCGAAGAAGTACGCATAGCGCTGGACCCTTTAGTCGCTGACCTGGACGGCGAGAGCGCGAAGCTGCGTGCGGCGGGACCGCTGGCGGCGGTCGAGCTGCCCGGCGGCGTCCCCGTGTGGGCGGTCACCCACCATGCGGAGGCCAAGGCACTGCTGACGGACTCCCGCCTGGTGAAGGACATCGAGGTGTGGGGCGCCTGGCGGCGCGGGGAGATCCCGCCGGACTGGCCGCTGATCGGTCTGGCGAATCCGGGCCGCTCGATGCTGACCGTGGACGGCGCCGAGCACCGCCGGATGCGGACGCTCGTGGCCCAGGCCCTGAGCGCGCGCCGGGTGGAGGCCATGCGGGACCGTGTCACGCGGTTCACCGAGGAGCTGCTGGACCAGTTCCCGGCGGACGCCGACGTCGTCGATCTGAAGGCGGTGTTCGCCTACCCGCTGCCGATGCTGGTCGTGGCGGACCTCATGGGCATCGACACGGCCGTGCTGCCCCGGCTCAAGGTGCTGTTCGAGAAGTTCTTCTCCACCCAGACCCCGCCGCAGGAGGTCGTCGCCACCCTCACCGAGCTGGCCGGCATCATGGGCGAGACGGTCGCCGCGAAGCGGGCGCAGCCCGGCGACGACCTGACCAGCGCGCTCGTTCTCGCCTCCGAGGACGGCGACCGGCTCACCGATCAGGAGATCGTCTCCACCCTGCAGCTCATGGTCGCCGCGGGGCACGAGACCACCATCTCCCTGATCGTCAACGCCGTGGTGAACCTCTCCACCCATCCCGACCAGCGGGCCCTGGTCCTCTCCGGCGAGGTGGACTGGTCGGCGGTGGTCGAGGAGACGCTGCGCTGGTCGACCCCGACCTCGCACGTCCTGATCCGTTTCGCGACCGAGGACGTGCCCGTCGGCGACAAGGTGATCCCCGCGGGGGACGCCCTGATCGTGTCCTACGGCGCGCTGGGCCGTGACGAGCGGGCACACGGCCCGACGGCCGGCGAGTTCGACATCACCCGGGAGACCGGGACCCGGCACATCTCCTTCGGCCACGGCCCGCACGTGTGCCCCGGCGCGGCCCTGTCCCGGCTGGAGGCGGGCGTGGCGCTGCCCGCGCTGTACGCCCGGTTCCCGCGGCTGGACCTCGCGGTGCCCGCGTCGGAGCTGCGCAACAAGCCGGTGGTGACGCAGAACGACCTCTTCGAACTGCCGGTCAGGCTGAAGGGCTGACCTTCTGCTCCCTGCTCAGCGGTCCCCGGGGAGGGCCTTCCGGGCCCTCTTCGGGGGACGGCCGGGGAGGAGGCGTGGCCGGCGTCCCGCGGGTCCGCGGCGCGTCATCCTCCCCCGTGCCGGCCGCTGCCGATGGCCGCGAGCGCCGGAGGTATCAGCTCCCTGTCCCGCGGGTACGTCAGGCGCTCGCGAGCCCTCTCCGGCGACAGCCACACGAGCTCGCTCACCTCGTCGTTGGGCCCGAAGACCCCGCCGGTCGACTCCGCCGCCCAGTACTCCACCTGCTTCTCCCGGCCGGTGTGGTCCACGTAGCGCAGGGTCGGCAGGCCGGGCCCGAGCCGACAGGTGTGGCCGGTCTCCTCCGCCACTTCGCGCAGGGCGGCCGCGCGGGCCGTCTCACCCTTCTTGAGCTTCCCCTTGGGCCAGGACCAGTCGGACCACTTCGGCCGGAAGACCAGGGCGAGTTCGACGCCGCCCGCGGGGGAGCGGCGCCACAGGACGCAGCCGGCCGCGAGGACCGGCATGTCGTGGGTGGGGGCCACCGGGGTCTCACCGCCTTCTCCGGCGTGCTGTGACGGGTTCAGGGCGTGCTCACCGCCTGCTTCTGCCAGGACTGCTGGAACGCGAACCGGGCCGCCTCCACCTCGTGCCGCTGGTCGGCGTGCAGCACGCCGAGCGCGTACGCCGTGGCCGGGGCGATGCGCGGGGTGCGGGCCGCCGACGCCGCAGCGGCGGCCGCCTCCGAGGCGTCGCGGTGCCGGTTGAGCGCCTGGCCCGCGGCCAGCAGCCGCACGTCCACGGGGGCGTCCTCGCCGCACATGACCTCGCGGGCGTAGCGGTGCAGGCGCAGCAGCAGGCGGACCTGGTGCCAGGGCCCGTCCTGCGGATGCGGGGCCGGGTCCGGGGACAGGCCGTGCACCAGGGCCTCCGCGTTGTACGGGCTGCCCGCGGTGACCAGGGGCAGCGCGGTGACGGCGTCGGTGAGGCGTTCCTCGGCGGCGGCGGCCAGCGGGCCCAGGCCGGTGGTGGCCGCGGCGGGCGTCAGCGGGACCTCGCTGGCCAGTACGGCCACCTTGTCGGCGACCGCGTGGAAGCGGGAGGAGCCGAGGGCCTGCAGGGCGGTGGAGTGGGCCCGGGTCCGGGCCAGGGTCAGCTGGCGTTCGAGCAGGGCGCCCGCCTTGGCGGCGCCCACGGTGAGGTTGCCGCGGTCGGCGTCGGCGCGGGCGGCCCCGGGGCCCGCCTGCTGGGTGGGGAACACCGCCGCGCCGGACAGCCTGTGCAGCGCGAGCAGCAGCCGCTCCAGACGGGCCGCGTAGCCGTGCTCCATCGACAACGTGCCTGACAGCCAGGCGAGTTCGGGACGCAGTCCCTCGGACCAGTCGGTCTCCAGCAGGGGGCGGAAGGTGTGCAGGCTGCCGCTGATGCGGCGGACCGAGCGGCGCAGGGCGCGCGCCGCGTCGGCGGACTCCGCGGTGCCGTTCCCTCCGCCGCCCCCGGCGCCGGTCTCCCGGTGCAGCCTGAGGGCGCGGAGGAACTCGGTGGCCTGGGCCCGCAGATAACCCGCGAGGGTCTCTCCGGTGACGGATGGCCCGGCCATCGGGTCCGTCGGGTCAAGGTGTTGCTGTGCCACGCCGGCGCCTCCGGGCGTCTATGAGCATCTCCTGGACGTTGCGCAGGGGTTGGCCGTCCGCGTCGGTGGCGTGCCGGGTCCATTCGCCGTCCGGGCCGAGGTGCCAGGAGGCGGTGGTGTCGGACATGCCGGTCTCCAACAGCCGGTTCAGGGCTGCGCGGTGGGCCGGGTCGGTGACCCTGACCAGGGCCTCGATACGGCGGTCGAGGTTGCGGTGCATCATGTCGGCGCTGCCGATCCACACCTCGGGCTCGCCGCCGTTGCCGAAGGCGAACACACGGGAGTGCTCGAGGAAGCGGCCGAGCACCGAGCGGACCCGGACGTTCTCCGACAGGCCGGTGACCCCGGGGCGGATGGCGCAGATGCCGCGCACCCAGACGTCGACCGGCACGCCCGCCTGGGACGCGCGGTAGCAGGCGTCGATGAGCGCCTCGTCGACGAGCGAGTTGACCTTGATGCGGACGAAGGCGGGGCGTCCGGCACGGTGGTGCTGGATCTCCTTGTTGATCCGCGATATCAGGCCGTCGCGCAGCGACTTGGGGGCCACCAGCAGCCGGCGGTAGGTCTCGCGGCGCGAGTAGCCGGAGAGCCGGTTGAACAGGTCCGAGAGGTCGGCGCCGACCTGCGGGTCGGCCGTCAGCAGGCCGAGGTCCTCGTACAGGCGGGCCGTCTTCGGGTGGTAGTTGCCGGTGCCGACGTGGCTGTAGCGGCGCAGCGTCTCGCCCTCCTGGCGGACCACCAGCGACAGTTTGCAGTGCGTCTTCAGGCCGACGAGGCCGTAGACGACGTGGCAGCCGGCCTCCTCCAGCTTGCGCGCCCACTTGATGTTGGCGTGCTCGTCGAAGCGGGCCTTGATCTCGACCAGGACGAGGACCTGCTTGCCGGACTCGGCGGCGTCGATGAGTGCGTCGACGATCGGGGAGTCGCCCGAGGTCCGGTACAGGGTCTGCTTGATGGCGAGGACGTCCGGGTCGTTGGCCGCCTGCTCCAGGAACGCCTGCACCGACGTGGAGAAGGAGTCGTACGGGTGGTGCAGCAGCACGTCCCGGCTGCGCAGGGCGGCGAATATGTCGGGCGCGGACGCCGACTCCACCTCGGCGAGGTCGCGGTGCACGCCGGCGACGAACTTCGGGTACTTCAGCTCGGGCCGGTCCAGGCCGTGGATGCGGAAGAGGCCGGTGAGGTCCAGCGGGCCGGGCAGCGGGTAGACCTCGGCCTCGGAGATCTTCAGCTCGCGCACCAGCAGGTCGAGCACCTCGCGGTCGATGGACTCCTCGACCTCCAGCCGGACCGGGGGCCCGAAGCGGCGCCGCATGAGCTCCTTCTCCAGGGCCTGGAGCAGGTTCTCGGCGTCGTCCTCCTCGACCTCGAGGTCCTCGTTGCGGGTGAGGCGGAAGGCGTGGTGCTCCAGCACCTCCATGCCCGGGAACAGCTCCTCCAGGTGGGCGGCGATGACGTCCTCGAGCGGGACGTACCGGCCGGGGGAGCTCTCCAGGAAGCGGGACAGCAGCGGCGGCACCTTGACGCGGGCGAAGTGCCGGTGGCCGGTGACCGGGTTGCGCACCACCACGGCCAGGTTCAGGGACAGGCCGGAGATGTACGGGAAGGGGTGCGCCGGGTCGACCGCGAGCGGGGTGAGGACCGGGAAGATCTGGTGCCGGAACAGCGTGAACAGCCGCGCCTGCTCCTTCTCGGTCAGCTCGCTCCAGCGGACCAGGTGGATGCCCTCCTCCGCGAGGGCGGGGGCGACGTCCTCGTGGTAGCAGGCGGCGTGCCGCGCCATCAGCTCGCGGGAGCGGGCCCAGATCATCTCCAGCACTTCGCGGGGCTGCAGGCCGGAGGCGGAGCGGGTGGCGACGCCGGTGGCGATGCGGCGCTTGAGTCCGGCCACCCGGACCATGAAGAACTCGTCCAGGTTGCTGGCGAAGATCGCGAGGAAGTTCGCGCGTTCGAGCAGGGGCGTGTTCGGGTCCTCGGCGAGTTCGAGGACCCGCTCGTTGAAGGCGAGCCAGCTGCGCTCCCGGTCGAGGAAGCGGCCCTGCGGCAGCTGGGGGCCGTCGTGCGGCGCCTCCTCGTACGAGTCGAGGTCGGCGTCGATGTCGGGTTCCAGGTCGGAGACGGTCGCGGACACCGTGTGCGGGCGGTGCGCGGCGATGGAGCCCACGGAGGGCTGCGGGTGCTGTACCTGTGCCTGGGCGTTTGGCTGGCTCATGAACCCATTCTTCCGCGCCGGAGGTGTCACGGGCGCGTCGGAAGCGGCGGGCGGGAGCTTGGCTTCGAAGAAGTGGGCGTCCCCGTTCCCCGCGGCCCCCTCGGGGGGTGGCGAAGGGTCTGGCACGGCGGGCGTCATTGGCCGAGCGTCGCAAGCCTGTCTGAACCGACGGTTACGGCGACATGGCGTTCGGGATATCGGGGGGCGGCTCCCGGCCGCCGCCCCCATCAGGTCCGCGTCAGGCCGTGCGGCGGCGCAGCAGCCGGAACGCGGCCGCCGTGGCGAGGGCGGTGACCGCGAGGAGGATGCCGGTCTCCACCAGGTTCATGGGCCAGAAGTGCGAGTCGGGGTGGTAGGTGACGTGGTAGCCGGAGGCATCGGCGCCGTGGTCCACCTGCCAGGCGGTGCCGGGGGGCTCGATCGGGCGGGCGGCGGTACGGGTCACCGTGGGCCACAGGTCCGTGCGCCGGAGTTCCAGGTACTGGTTGAGCGCGACCATCACGGCCACCGAGACGCCCAGCGCGGGCAGCGAGCGGCGCAGCAGCAGCGCGGTGAGCGTGCCGACGGCCAGCGCGCACAGGCCGTAGGCGATCAGGGTGGGGCCGCGGGCCGTGAAGACGTCGCCGAAGGACCAGTCGTCGCCCATCAGGTCCCGGTCGGCCGACCAGGCCCAGCGGTAGGCCACGATCAGGGCGGTGCCGCCGATCGTCAGGGCCAGCGCGGGCAGGGCGAGCTTGGCGGCGAGCCAGCGGGTGGGCGTGACGGACTGGGTCCAGGCGAGGTGGGCGGTGCCGCTCTCCAGTTCGCGGCCGATCAGCGCGGCGCCCGCCCAGGCGGCGACGGCCCAGAAGCTGTAGGAGGCGAACGTGCCGATGTAGCCCATCGGCTCGCTGTAGCTCATGGAGGCGAAGGGAGCCTCGCAGAGGTCCTGGTCGGGCCGGCAGGCGGCGAGCTCGTCGCGGACCGAGCCGGCGGTGATCTCCACCAGCCACACGGCCCAGCCGATGAGGGCGACGACGAAGGCGGACCAGACGACGAGGGCGGTGCGGTGCAGGCGCAGGACGGTCCTGGGCAGGCCGGCGGCGGTCGGGGTGCTCACGCGGTCACCGCCTTCCGGCGCAGCACGCCGAACGCCACGGCGACGGCGACGGCGGTGAGGGCGAGCAGGACGCCGGTCTCCAGCAACTGGCGGGGCCAGTAGTCGGGGGAGGGCAGGTAGGCGCGGGTGAAGCGGACGATGTCGTGCCGGGCGAGGCAGGCGCGGTCCAGCGAGCACCGCGGGTCGCCGGCGCGGGCGCCGGTGGAGGTGACCGCGAAGCTGCGCGAGACCAGTTCCGGCTGCTGGTAGCGGCCCTGGAAGGGCCAGTGGTTGCCGCGGACGGCGTACACGAGGAAGTAGGCGAGGCCGCTGAGGGCGAGGGCGGGCAGGGTGCGGCGCACCAGGAGGCCGACGAGGGCGCCGAGGGCCAGGCCGAGCAGGGGCGCGGCGACGGTGGCGGGGCCGACGGAGAAGTACAGCGCGCGCGGGCCGATGCCGGCCACCAGCAGTTCGGCGTGGGTGGACCACAGCCGCCGGTACAGCACCACCAGCACGCCGGTGCCCAGGGCGACGCAGGCTGCGGGCACGGCCAGCTTGACGGCGAGCCAGCGGGCCGGGGAGACGGACTGGGTCCAGGCCAGCCGCGCGGTGCCGTTCTCCAGCTCGCGGGCGATCAGCGGGCCGCCCGCGAACAGGGCGACGGTGAAGGAGGCGAGGCCGATCAGGGTGGCCGGGGCGTAGAAGAGGTCGTTGTAGGTGCCGGAGACGAAGCCGAGGAAGCCGGGGAGGGCGGACGGGGTGTAGGCGGCCTGCTGGACGCCGGAGTAGCCGTAGGCGTCCAGCTTGTCCTGGGTGGCGTCGGCGCCGGGTCCGGTCAGCCACAGCAGCAGGCCGGCGGTGGCGGTCACGAAGGCGAGCCACAGCCACAGGGCGGTGCGGTGCAGGCGCAGCACGGTCCAGGTCAGGCCGTGCGGGCGGGGGAACGCGCGGCGGGCGGGGGCGGTGAGGGCGCCGGCGCTCATGCGGTCACCGCCTGGGCGGCCGCGGTGGTGCCCGGGGTGATCAGGGCGGGGGCGGCGGGGGAGCGGAGGTGGGCGAGGATCAGTTCCTCCAGCGAGGGTTCCTCGGTGGCCCAGGCGTCGCCGACCGGGCCGTCGCGGCGGATCAGGGCGCGCAGGCCGCGGCCGGCGGGGTGCGACTCGACGACGGTGTGCGGGGCGAGGTCGGCGGGCGTCCCGCGGCCGGTGACCAGGGTGTGCGCGGCGAGCAGGTCGTCGATGCCGCCGCCGAGCCGGACCCGGCCGCCGCCCAGGAGCAGCAGGTGGTCGCAGGCGTCGGCGAGTTCGGTGACGATGTGGGACGACATCAGGACGGTGGTGCCGTGCTCGGCGGCCTCGGCCATCAGGGTGCCCATCAGCTCGTGGCGGGCGAGCGGGTCGAGGTCGGCCATCGGCTCGTCGAGCAGCATCAGTTCGGGCCGTTTGCCGAGCGCGAGGGCGAGCGCGACGCGGGTGCGCTGGCCGCCGGAGAGCCCGCGGACCCTGGCCCCGGGGTCGAGGGAGCCCTGTTCGACGATCCGGGCGGCGCGGGCGGCGTCCCAGCGCGCCGGGTTGAGCTCGGCGCCCATGCGCAGCGTCTCGGCGACGGTCAGCTGGGGGTACAGGGGCTTGTGCTGGGCGAGGTGGGCGACCCGGTCGCGGGCCTCGCCGGGGGCCGCGCCGAGGACGGTGACGGTGCCGGAGGTGGGCCGCAGCAGTCCGGCCGCGATCGCGAGCAGGGTGGACTTGCCGGCGCCGTTGGGGCCGACCAGCGCGCTGATCCGGCCCGCGGGGAGCCGGAAGGAGCAGCCGTCGAGGGCGGTGGTCCGCCTGCCGTGGCGCCTGCCGTAGCGCATGCCGAGGCCGGACGCCTCCAGGGCTACGGCAGGGGTGGTACTGGTGGAACTCACTGGTCCCCCTTCGGGAAGTGTTCGTCGAGCGCGGCGGTGAAGAGCGCGTCCACGTCGTCGCGGCCGAAACCGGCCGCCCTGGCGCGCTTCGCCCACGCGTCGAGTTCGGCGCGCAGGGGTGTGTCGGCCGGGTGGGCGCCGAGCGTGCGGCGCACGAAGGTGCCGAGTCCGCGCCGCGCCTCGACCAGGCCCTCGCGTTCCAGTTCGCGGTAGGCCTTGAGCACGGTGTTGGGGTTGATGGCGGTGGCCTCGACGACCTCGCGGGCCGTGGGCAGCTTGTCGCCCGGCTCCAGCAGTCCGAGGCGCAGGGCCTGTTTGGTCTGCTGGACGATCTGGACGTAGGTGGCGACGCCGGAGCGCCGGTCGATGCGGTACTCGACCACCCGTACCACCCTTTCACTAATTGAGTAGTGAAAGGGTGGTGCAATGAGGTTCCGGAAGTCAAGGCGGTCGCGGGGGCCGAGGCGGCGGAATGGAGATCGGGCGGCGGCCGTGAACCGGAGGCCGGGGCTCGTGCGATGAGGAGACGTGAGCGAAACGAGAAGCGACGGGGAACTGCTGCGGGCCGTCACCGCGGACGGGGACCGGCGCGCCTTCGAGGAGCTGTACCGCCGGTACGCGCCCTGGCTGACCGCCCGGCTGCGCGGCCGCTGCGCCGACCCCGGGATCGTCGACGACGTCGCCCAGGAGACCTTCCTCGCCATCTGGCGGGGCAAGGCCCGCTACCGGCAGGACGGGACCGCCGACAACGCCGCCGGGTGGCTGTGGCGCATCGGCTCGCGGCGGCTGGTCGACGCGCTTCGGGGTGCGGCCCCGGGGGTGGGAGCGTGCCGCTCCGCACCCGCGGCCGGCCCGGCGGCCGGCGCGCCGGGCGGTGGCGGGTCGGCCGTGGTCGTGGGGGTTCCGGGTGTGGCCCCGGGCGGGCGCTTGCCGTTCCGCGCCCGCGGGCGGCCCGGCGGCCAAGGGCGCCGCGGGTGGGTCGTGGGCGTGGGGGCAGGGGTGAGGCCCCGGATGCGTGCCCTCGCCGGGCGCGGGGCCGGGGCATGAGCCCGAGGCCGACCCGGGCTCATCCGCGTGGCGTGGGCGGTGTGGGTGTCGGAGGTGTCACGTCTCGGTGCGGTACATCAGGTCCGTCTCGTGCGTCACGAACCCCAGTCCCTCGTACACGGCGACGGCCGCCGTGTTGTCGGCGTCGACGTACAGCATCGCCGTGGGCAGTTCCTGGGCGCGCAGATGGCGCAGCCCGATCGTGGTCAGGGCCTTGCCCAGGCCGCCGCCCTGGGAGCCGGGCCGCACCCCGAGCACGTACACCTCGCCCAGCTGCTCGGTGGCGTGGACCTTCGTCCAGTGGAAGCCGACGAGTTCGTCGCCGCGGAAGGCGAGGAAGAAGCCGGCCGGGTCGAACCACGCCTCGGCCTTGCGGTCGTCCAAGTCCCGCTGGGTCAGGGAACCCTGCTCGGGATGGTGGGCGAACGCCGCGGCGTTCACCGCGAGCCAGGCCGTGTCGTCCTCGCCGGGCACGAAGGTGCGCACGGTCACGCCCTCGGGCAGCACCGGATCGGGCAGCTCCAGGTCCGTCAACGAACGCCGCATCTGCCGCAGTTCGCGGAACAGCGTGAGCCCGAGGACCTGCGCGAGGTGCCGGGCCGCGGTGTGGCCGCCGTGCGCCCACACCCGCAGCCGCTTGCCGGAGGCGGCGAGCAGCGCCGACCCCAGCGCCCGCCCGTGCCCCTGCCCCCGGTGCGCGGGGTGCACGACCAGCTCGGCGGCCGGCGCCTCCACCGGGTCGGTGTCCTCCAGCTGGGCGTAGCCGACGAGTTCGTCGCCGACCGTGAGCAGCAGATGGGACACGCCCCGGCGCTCGCCGCCCCGCAGCTGCAACCGGCCCTGTTCGGAGACCGCTTGGTGTCCGTCGTGCCGGGCGGCCTCCGCCAGCAGCCCGAGCACGGCCTCGGTCCGGTCCGGGGAGAGCGCGGACATGGTCTCGATGGAACGGGTGCCGTCGGGGCGCGCGGTGTCGTCGCTGGTCATGCGTACGAGGGTAAGGGGCGGACGCGGCGGAGCGGAGGCATGCGCACAACGGAACGTAAAGGCAAAGCAGGGGGCAAAGGGAAACCAGGATGTAACCAGGAACCCCCTGTCGCGCTACGCGCGTTGACTCTAGGCTGCGCCCCGACGGGGCCACCACCTCAGCAGAACGACAGGGGGGCGTATGCCAGCCAACTCCCAGCCGTACCAGCGCCGCAGACGGACGTACCGTCTGCTGGCCGCAGCCGCGGGACTCGCGACCGCCGGCGCGCTGGTCGCCGCGCTTCCGGCCGAGGCGCACGACAGCGGTCACCACCGGCCGAGCCGCTACCAGGACGTGCAGCTGCTGTCCTTCAACGACCTGCACGGCAACCTGGAGCCGCCGTCCGGCTCCTCCGGCCGGGTGACCGAGCGGCAGGCGGACGGCACGACGAAGACGATCGACGCGGGCGGCGTGGAGTACCTGGCCACCCACCTGCGCGAGGCCCGCAAGGCCAACCCCTACTCCATCACCGCGGCCGCCGGCGACATGGTCGGCGCGTCGCCGCTGATCTCGGGCCTGTTCCACGACGAGCCCACCATCGAGGCGCTCAACAAGCTGGACCTGGACGTCACGTCCGTCGGCAACCACGAGTTCGACGAGGGTTCGAAGGAACTGGCGCGCCTTCAGAACGGCGGCTGCCACCCCACCGACGGCTGCTACACGGACCAGACGTTCGAGGGCGCCGACTTCCCGTACCTGGCCGCCAACGTCCTGGACGAGAAGACCCACAAGCCGATCCTGAAGCCGTACTGGGTCTGGAAGAAGAAGGACGTCAAGATCGGCTTCATCGGCGTGACCCTGGAGGGCACTCCGGGCATCGTCTCGGCGGACGGCGTCAAGGGCCTGCAGTTCAAGGACGAGGTCGAGACGATCAACAAGTACGCGCGCGTGCTCCAGGCGCAGGGCGTGCGGTCGATCGTCGCGCTGATCCACGAGGGCGGTGCGCCGGCCTCGTCGTCGTACAACTACGACTGCGACTCCCCGGGCGCCGGCGACGGCATCTCCGGGCCGATCGTCGACATCGCCAAGAACATCACGCCGGCGGTGGACGCGCTGGTGACGGGCCACACCCACACCTCGTACGTCTGCACGATCGACGACCCGGCGGGCAACCCCCGCATGGTCACCTCGGCCTCGTCCTTCGGACGGCTCTACACGGACACCACGCTCACCTACGACCGCTTCACCGGCGACATCGCCCGCACGGCGGTCACCTCGGCGAACCACGTGGTCAGCCGGGACGTGCCCAAGGCCGCCGACATGACCGAGCTGATCGGCAAGTGGAACACCCTCGCGGCGCCGATCGGCAACCGCCCCATCGGCTACATCTCCGCCGACATCACCAACACCGGCACCGAGTCCCCGATGGGCGACCTGATCGCCGACGCCCAACTCGCCTACGGCAAGCAGCTCGACCCGGAGACGGACCTCGCGCTGATGAACCCGGGCGGCGTCCGGGCCGGCCTCACCTACGCGGCCAAGGCCGCTGAGGGCGACGGCGTGGTGACGTACGCCGAGGGCTTCACGGTGCAGCCGTTCGCCAACACCGTGAACCTCCAGGACTTCACCGGCGCTCAGCTGATCCAGGTGCTCAAGGAGCAGGTCAGCGGCTCGAACACGGCGTCCCCGAAGATCCTCCAGCCCTCGTCGGGCCTGACGTACACGCTGGACCTGACGAAGACCGGGGCCGACCGGGTGGTCACCGACTCGATCCGCCTGAACGGCGCCGCGATCGACCCCGCGGCCACCTACCGCGTCGCCACCAACAGCTTCCTCGCGGGCGGCGGCGACGGCTTCACCACGCTGGGCCTGGGCACGAACGACCTGGTCGGCACCGACGACCTGGCGGCCCTGGCGCAGTACCTGACGGCCAACTCCTCGGCGGCGAACCCGATCGCCCCGCCGGCCGCGAACCGCATCACGATCACCGGCTAGCCCGCTCCCTGGCGGCACCGCCCCGAACCCCGTCCCGGCACCGCCGGGGCGGGGTTCGTCGTTGTCGCCCGCCGACATAAGACCTGTGTGAATTCGCGATCGGTTCCACGCGCTTTCTGAGAATTTCATTTCTGAGGCAACTCTCAGCGAAACTTATTGACGTCTAAGGCGAATTGGCCTTTCCGGCTGCGGAAGTGACGTAGTGTTTTCCATGTCGAAGCGAACGACGCGAAAGCAAAGGAGAGTTCGATGAGCTTCCACAAGATCGCCCCGGTGAAGCAGGTCCGCAAGCCGGTGGCCCCCACTCCCAAGAAGAAGGTGCCGAAGAAGGCCGCGCCGAAGCGCCGTCCGATCGCCCGCCAGGGCTGATCAAGTAATTCACTTACGTAAATCACAGGTAATTGCAGCAGCTCGGTGGATGAACTGTTGCAGAACCGCAGCACGGAGGGAAACAGACATGAGCTTCCACAAGATCGTCCCCGTGAAGAAGGCCGCCAAGCCCGCCCCCGCACCGAAGAGGAAGGCCCCGAAGAAGGCCGCGCCGGCCGCGCCGAAGCGCCGTCCGGTCTCCCACCAGGGCTGACGCACGCCACGAGGCGGGGGCACCGGTCGCGAATACAGCTCGACCAGCGGCCCCCACCGTGGCACGGTCAAAAGAAACGCAAGGGTGAGGAGGGGAGGCGCTGCCCACTAGGGAAGTGCTCGTGGTC